>JAGRIK010000010.1 GCA_020443325.1 Halioglobus sp. | reverse complement strand
TGTCACGGCTGACGCCGAGTTTGCGGCGGTGTTGGACAGTAACCTCGGCATGCTGTTCTGGACGCTGGTGGGCCTCGCCATCACCGGGCTGATTATTTACGCCGGCGTAAAAGACGGGATCGAGCGCGCGGTGACAGTACTGATGCCGCTGCTGTTCGTGTTGCTGATTGGACTCGCCATCTACAATTACCTGGCGCCGGCAGCAGGCCCGCAGGGCCACGGCTTCTCCCGGGCGGTTACCTGGCTGTTCACCCCGGACTTCAGCAAGATCGGGTTTGCCAGCGTACTCGCGGCGGTCGGGCAGGCGTTTTTTTCCCTGAGTGTGGCGATGGCGGGCATGATGGTGTACGGCTCGTATCTGCCGAAATCCGTCTCCATCACACGGTCCGTACTGATTATCGTCATGCTGGATACCGGCGTGGCATTGCTCGCGGGGCTGGTGGTCTTCCCCGTGGTATTTAACAACGGCATGGACCCGGCTGCCGGCGCGGGCCTGATCTTCCAGACGCTGCCGGTCGGTTTCGCCCAGATGCCGGGTGGCCACGGTTTTAGTGTCTTGTTCTTCCTGATGCTGGCAGTTGCCGGTATTACTTCAATGGTCGGCCTGGTGGAAGCGGTGAACTCCTGGATTGAGGAGCGCTTCAATATTCCGAGGCACAAGAGTGCGCTGTTGCTGGTAGGGTCTATTGCGGTATTCAGTGTGTTATCCATTCTCTCGTACAACGCGATGGATCACTGGACGCTGAATGGCAAAAACTTTAACGACAGCATGGATTATTTCTCCAACCAGATACTGCTGCCCGTCGGCGGTTTGCTGATCGCCATTTTTGTCGGTTGGTTTGTCCGCAGGGAGATATCGCAGGACGAACTGGACACCACCGTGAGTGACTACACGATCTGGTATTTCCTGATTCGTTTTGTCGTGCCGCCGGCGGTGCTGGTTATTTTCGTGATGGGCGTTTTTGGCTAGCGTTCAGTCCACGGGCCCGGTCGGAATATCCTCAAACGCGATACCCTTGTCTGCCCGCGGCTCCTGCGGCAGGCCCAGCACTTGTTCTGCGAGTATGTTGCGCATTACTTCATCAGTGCCGCCCGCCAGGCGTACACCGGGTGAGAACAGCACCGAGTCCTGGAAGTGCGCGCGCTCCGGGCTCAGGGCGGGATCCTGGATGATGCCGGCCGGGCCTAATAACTGGCAGCAGAAGTTCGCGATTTCCTGGTTCATTACAGCCCCGACCAACTTGCCCAGCGAGGCCTCCGCGCCGGCAATGCCGCCCTTGGCCACGGCGGTGATCATGCGCTTGTAGGAGGCCTGTAACCCCGCGTACTGGCTGTACCAGGTGGCCAGTCGATCACGCACCAGCGGATCGTCGGCAATCGGCCGACCGTTTAATTCCAGTGATTTCACAAGGTCCAGGAACTGCGGGAAGCCGGTCGGCTGAATACCGCTGATGGCAAGCCGCTCGCTCATCAGGACGGTGAGGGCGCCGGTCCAGCCGCCACCGATTTCGCCGAGGCGGTAGGCGTCGGGCACGATCGCGTCCTGGAAGAACACCTCGTTGAAATGCTGGCCGCCGTCCATCTGCTTGATCGGGCGCACCTGGACGCCGCTCTGGCGCATATCGATCATGAACAGGGTCAGGCCGCGGTACTTGGAGACCGTGGGGTCGCTGCGCGTGAGTATCACGCCGTAGTCCGAGTACTGCGCGCCGGAGGTCCATATTTTCTGGCCGTTGATTTTCCAGTTGTCGCCGTCGCGCTCTGCACGCGTGCGCAGGCCGGCGACATCGGAGCCGGCGCTGGGCTCGCTGAACAACTGGCACCAGACATCCTCCGCGCTGGCCATGCGCGGCAGCAGTTCACGCCTTGCCTCCTCACTGGCGAAATGCATGATGGCCGGGCCGCAATTGCCGATGCCGATCACGAACTGGGCGTCGCGCGTGAGGTAGTTTTCAACTTCCTGCTGCCAGACCACCTCGTGCACCGGCGTAAGGCCAGCGCCGCCGTATTCCTTCGGCCAGGTCAGGCAGGCGAAGCCGGCTTCCGCTTTCTTCCTGTACCATTCCTTGGCCTCGCGAAAGGGGGTCTCGCCCTCCATGCCGATGTGGCGCTTGTCGGTGCGGCGGGTGGCATTCGCCGCCAGCCAGGTTTTTACCTCGCTGCGAAAGGCAGCCAGTTCTTCTGTGTCTTGAAAATCCATGGCGTTCTCCTCAGGCGGCCTGCAGCAGGCGTGCGACGATGTGCTCTTTCCACTGTGGTTGCGTGCCGATGACGCCCGACAGCAGCTGCGCACGACGGTAGTAGAGGTGGCAGTCAAACTCCCAGGTAAACCCCATGCCTCCGTGGGCCTGTATGTTTTCCTTGCTGATCAGGAAAAAGGCGTCAGTGGCGCTGACCCTGGCGGTGGCAGCGGCCAGTGGCAGGTCGGGTGCGTCGCTGGCCAGCGCGCACGCGCCGTAATAGGCGTTGGCGCGCGCCAGTTCAAGCGCCACGTACATATCGGCGAACTTGTGTTTGATGGCCTGGAAGGACGCAATCGGGCGGCCGAACGCGTAGCGCGCCTTCGTATAGGCGATACCCATATCCATCGCCGCCTGGCAGCCGCCGATCTGCTCGAAGGCCAGCAGCACGGCGGCGCGATCGAGCAGTTCGCTGAGTTCAGCATCACCAGCACCCTGGTCGCCCAGCGGTTTTACCGGCACGTCATCGAAGTCGAGGCGCGCCTGCGATCGAGTGGGATCCATGCTGTTGAGTGTCTCGCGTTTGACGCCTGCATCCGCCAACTCTGCCAGGTAGAGGCTCGTTGCACCATTGGCGTTCCTGGCAGCGACCACGGCGAAATCGGCGATGTCGCCGTCGGGAACCGGAAACTTCTGTGCGGTGAGGTTGCCCTCCAGGCACTGTGATTCGACTGCCGGGGCGCCCAGACCCTCGGCGAGGGCCAGTGTGCCAATCAACTCGCCTGCGGCCAGCTTGGGCAGGTAATGTTGTTTCTGTGCTTCAGTACCCCAGCTCTTGATCGCTTCGGTGGCGAGGTACGCGCTGGAGGAGAAGGGCACGGGTGCCAATGCGCGGCCCAGTTCCTCGGCGATCACGCACAACTCCAGGTAACCCAGGCCCAGGCCGCCGTAGCTCTCGGGGATGGTCATCGCGGTCCAGCCCAGCTCGACAATTTTCTGCCACAGGTCGCGGTCAAAGGGCTCAGGGGAGTCCAGTATCCTGCGCACCTTCGCGGGGGTGCATTCCTGCCCGAGGAAGTTGCGGGCCTGGTCGCGAATAAAAAGCTGCTCTTCGGAAAACTCGAAATTCATGTTGGGCTACCTTGAAATTGTGCGCAACGGAAAGGGTTGTTGCCGGCAGTCGGGTTGCCGACGGAAGACAATTATAGGGAATCTGTGTGCATCAGTGGCTCAAGAAATTGGACCAGCGCACTAAACTCCTTCAGGCGGGCTCAGCAGTGTGGCCTGCAACTGTGCGATGTCCGCATCGGTGAGCTGCAAACCATTGTGAACGTAGTTGTCGAAGCTGCCCCAGGTGTCGTCAATCTGTGCAAAGGCGGCCGCCAGCCAGTCTTCCTCCACGCCCAGCATGATGGACAGCTTGTCGGCCGCTTCATCCCCCTTGAACAGGCGCAGCAGCATGATTTGCGAACTCCGCGCCTCCAGCGCGTTCTGCTTGCTGGCCATATAGTCCGCCATAACAACGTCCTGTGGCACACCGAGTATCCGCAGCAGAATGGCTGCGGCGAAACCGGTGCGATCCTTTCCGGCGGTGCAGTGCCAGACAACCGGTGCGCCATCGGCGTTCAAAATCGTCTGCATAAACTGGCGGAACTGCGGTGTGAACGTGCTCGCGAACTGGCGATTGGCATCGAGCATGAGTGCATTGGGATCGAAGCCATCGAAATTACCGCTTTCTATACGTTGGGTGATTTCCTCTACCATGGCTTCGTTGCCGTCATCCAGGGTGGGTATCTCTACAACATCAAAGCCGATGGGGTCGGGCAGGTGATTGGGTTCCGCCTCTTTTTCAGCGGCGGACCGAAAGTCTATGAGGGTCTGGAGCCTTAATTCCTCCAGTTGCTGCAGGTCGCTGCGGGAGCTGCCCGCGAACGTGCCGGCGCGGTACAGCACGCCCCATTTTACTTCCCTGCCATCTGCGGTGGGATAGCCGCCCAGATCGCGAAAATTCGGTATTCCCTCAAAATTGAGGAGGCGGTGCGCGTCGCGTTGATCCGCAGGGAGCTCAGCTGGTATGACCAGCGCTGGCGCCGGAATAAACTGAATGGTCGCAATCGCCAGGATGGCGACAGCGACAAATGACCCGAAAAGTTTTTTCCTGCTCACGGTACACCCCGTAGTTTGCGATGGCTGCGGGGAGCATATCACCACGGTGCTCGCCCGCAAGTATTGTCAGCGGCGTGCGTGCAGCACAATTTGCCAGTGGGGTTGTGAACGACGATAATCGGGCTCCACAATGGGCTCACACAGGCAGATGTCATGGCTTCGCTGCAGGATCAACTTCTCCAATCCGGGCTCGTCGATAAGAAGAAGGCCAAACAGCTCAAGCAGGAGCACCGCAAGGAGGCCCGGAGCCGCCCGAAAGGGCAGGTTCATGTCGACGAGACCCGTGAGCAAGCCCGGCGCGCCCAGCTCGAAAAAGCGGAGCGCGATCGCCAGCTGAATAAGGAGCAACAGGCGGAAGCAGAGAAGAAGGCGATAAGGGCGCAAATCGTGCAACTGATCACCATGAACCGTATCCATCGCGAGGGCGGGGACGTGGCCTACCAGTTCAAGGACGGCACGCGAATAAAGAAACTCTATGTGACGCCAAAGATTCACGGCGAACTGGTGAACGGGCGCCTGGCCATCGCCAAACTGGCAGATGGCTATGAGTTGCTGCCAGCGGCCGCAGCACAGAAAATCGCGCAGCGTGATCCGCAGGTTGTTGTGGTATTGAACCAGTATGAGCCCACACCGGTGGACGAGGATGATCCATATGCGGACTACCAGATACCGGATGACCTGATGTGGTAGTTGTTCACCGTGAGACCGGGGCGGCCTGTGCGTTTCGGGTTACCCTGCGTGGGGTGTGAGAATAGTATTTATTTAAAAGGAGTTTGGACATGTTGAGAGTGATATTAACAGCGCTGGTCGCGACGATATTGTGTAGCACGGCGCACGCCGATGAGGAATTTCGGCTGTTGGCCAATACATCGCCACCCTATACGGATGCGACATTGCCAGAGCAGGGGCTGGCGTTGGAATTGGTTAAGACGATTTTTGCCCAGACCGATTTTAAACCCATCATTACGATAGAAAACTGGTCCCGCGCGCTCGAGGGTACGGAGGTGGATGTCTACGATGCCCTGGCGTCTGTCTGGTACTCACCGGAGCGGGAAAAGGACCTGTTGTTCAGCAAGCCCTATCTGCAAAGCAAGCTCCTGATACTCAAGCTGCGCTCAAACCAGGGGCAGTACTCAAGCCTCGACCAGTTGGCAGGTAGTCGGCTGGGCGTCAGGACAGACTATGCCTACGGTGTCGATTTTTCGGCGATTCCCGATTTGACGCTGGTAGAGGAAGACCAACTGGTGCCAAACCTCCTCAACCTGCTCGATGGCAAGGTCGATTTTGTGATAGCCGACCAGCGTACGGCAGCGATGCAGTTACACGCGTTTTTCAGCGATAAGATCACGCAGTTTGCTGTGACAGCGATAGCGCTGCCCCCGGTAGAGCGGCACGTCGCCGCGAGTCGCGCCTGGCCTGAGGCAGAGGCCATGATTGCGGCGTTCAACCGCGCGTTGGCGGCCGCGCAGAAGGACGGTTCCCTGGATGCGATCATCAGGAAGTGGGACGATCGCTACGGTGGGGTGGAATAGACCCATGATCGACCCTGGTGTCAGCGCGCGCCAGTGCGCTGTGTACGATGGGTGCGGCAATCAGGACCAGCGGAGCGCCAAACAGCAAGCCTGAGATAATGGTTACCGCCATGGGCGCGAGTAATGCCGCGCCTTCACCCAGTTTAAGGGCCAGTGGTGCCAGGGCCAAAATCGCGATCAGGGCGGACATAAAGATCGGTCGCAGGCGTGCACGGCCTGCCTCGATGCGATGAGAATGATTGATACCTGTCTCCGGCAATTCGGCGAAGTAGAAAACACCCAACTCGGCAATGATACCCACCACCATGGTCAGTCCCATCATGGCAGCGATATTGAGTTCGGTAGCGGTTATCACCAGAGCGCACAACACGGCGGCCACCGTCAGTCCAACTACCACCATAATCGCCAGTGTCTGGGTGATGTCCCGGAACACAAGCAACAACAGGAGGCCTGCCAGTACGAGGGCGGCCGCGAATACGGTCAGCAGATCCTGGAAGGATTTTTGTTGTTCCGCATACAGCCCGCCAAATTCGTAGCGCACGCCGGCGGGAAGTGTCGTCGCCTGCATGACCTTTTTTACATCGCTCATCGCGGAGCCCATATCCCTGCCTTCCAGTCTGGCGGTAACAGCGGTCATCGGCTGCAGGTTTTCGCGACTGCTTTGGGCCTGCCCGCTGACCACAGCCACTTGTGCTATCCGGTGCAGTGGCAAAAGGTGGCCGTCCGGTGCGCGCAGTTGCAGGGCGTCGATCGCCTCTACACGGTCGCGCAATTCCTGGGGTGACCAGACCAGAATATTGATGGTGCGCTCGCCAGCCTGTACTGTGCCGGCAACGCTCCCTCCCACCAGGGATTCCAGTTGGGCGGTGACCAGCGCCGGATCAAGACCCTCCAGTGCAAGGTGTGCCCGATCGAGCGTTACGACAATTGCATCTCCCGCGATGCGATCGGATTTCTGTACCTCGACCACGCCGGAAATATTTTCGAGAGCGCTGACCGCCACGTCAGCGGCTGCGGACATCGAAGCAGGATCGTTGCCGTAAAACTTCACTTCAATGGGTTGGGGCACTGCAGTCAGGTCACCTATTACGTCTGCCATCAACTGGATAGTCTCGATCTGTAGTCCGGGAACGCCACCTTCGATACGCTCCCTGATCTCGCTCATGACGTCATCGATTGAGCGGCGCGGCAGAGGCTTCAAGCGGATAAACATGTCTCCCTCGTTGGCTTCGGTAAGTCCGCCACCGAGTTGCAGGCCGGTGCGCCGGGAATAACTGGCTACCTCCGGCACCGAGCGGATAATGTCTTCCAGTTGCAGTAATAGCCGGTCCGTTTCAGTGAGGGAAAGGCCGGGTGGGGCGACGTAGTCCAGTACAAAACCGCCCTCATCCATCTCGGGCATGAAGCCGGACGCCACCTGTGTGGATGCGAACCCGCCAGCGACGACAGCTATCGCGATAAAGCCGAGCGCAAACGCTCGGGCGTGTTGCAGTACCCGGTGCATCGCGGTCACATATTGACGCGTCAGCCACGCCAGCCAGGGATTGGCATGCTCGGCTCGTGCGGCATCGCTGGAACGAGCCAAGCGCTGCGCCAACAGTGGAACCACCGTCAGCGCAAAGACCATGGAGAACGCCAGTGCAGACGCCATAGTGATAGCGAGTGCCTTGAAGAACGCCCCTGTCACGCCATCCAGGAAAGCCAGCGGGGTGAACACAATGATAGTGGCCAGCGAGGAGCCTAGCAGTGGCCTGGTCATCTCGCTCGCGGCCTCGAGCACGGTGCAGCGCGTCTCTGTGAGCTTGCGGGTGATGTGCTCAAGCATCACTACCACGTCATCTACCACCAATCCAACGGCGGCTGCCATACCGCCCAGCGTCATGATATTGAGACTGAGCCCGAGTAGCATCAGCAGTAGCGCGGTAGAGGCGAGCACTGCCGGCAACAGTATCGCAACCACCAGCACGAATCGCATGCTGCGCACGAAAACGTACAGCACCAGTCCTGCCAGGAGCGTGCCCATCAGGATGGAGTCGCGCACGCTGGACGCAGCCGAGCGGACCAGGTCCGTCTGGTCATAGTAGGGAGTAATCACCACGCCGGGTGGAAAACGCGGTTTCTCGCGGGCAAGAATTGCTTTTAATGTATCTGTCAATGCCAGCGAATTGGCATCGGGCGCCTGGCGGATATTCACCAGTACAGCAGACTTGCCATCCGCCGTTACCCGGGTCCATTCCTGAGCGGTGGACAGTCGGATATCGGCCACATCATCCAGTTCCACAATGGTGCCGTTTGTGGATTTCAGGACGACAGCACCGATATCCTCCAACCCGGTCAGGCGATCATCCACAATTGTCAGGAACAGGCGCGAGCGATCTTCCAGTCGGCCGCTGGCGGACACCGCGTTCCCCGATCCCAGCGCCGCAGCGATATCAGCATTCGACAGTCCATGGCTGCTCAGCCGCACAGGGTCGACAACGACCTGGAACTCCGCATCGCGGCCACCGAGCACTGATACTTCCGCTACCCCCTCAACTGCTGCGAGTTGGGGTCTCAGGTCGTACAGTGCGAAATTCTTGAGAGCGACCTGTGAACTCTTTTCAGAGGTAATTGAATAGCCTAATACCGGAAAAATGGTGGGATCCATTCGTCGCACCAGGAAGGCAAACCCCGCTGGCAGGTTGGGTGCCAGACGGGCAATTTCGGATTCCGCCTGCAGTGCCGCCGTGGTCATGTCCTGGCCCCAGCCAAAAGTGA
>JAGRIK010000060.1 GCA_020443325.1 Halioglobus sp. | reverse complement strand
CTCAATGCTACGGCACGATGTGTGACGGACGTTAGATTGTGGGGTGCATCAATGGAACGTTTTTTTTGATCTCGTCGAATGGTATGCACTGAGGTTGCGGATAGAAATGTGTTTCTCACCAAGCGAATTACGTGGAGCGACTGAGAAACACATTTCTATCCGCAACCGCTCTACAAAGCCATTTCCCCGAAAGCGGAAAAACCTCAGCTTTCATCCCGGTTAGTTTCCCCCCAAAGTCTTGCACTCGCTAGAGACTTTTTCAGCACGCTGCGAACAGCGCCGATTATGTCGAAATTCGGCAGTATTGCGAGTACCCCGCCCTTCCGCCGATAGTTATCACTGGAGAGCAGCGTTTATCGCTCATTTGGATACAATCAGTTTCCTGGGTGTGTCTTATCACCCGCGACAGACAGCGCTACAGTGTATTGGCACTCGAGCTATTCGCATTTGAGTACACAACAATAAGGCAGGCGGTATGGAAGACTTCAAGGGCAAAGTGGCGGTTATCACCGGTGCTGCAAGCGGGATAGGCAAAGCGCTGGCCCGGCATTGCGTTGCGCAGGGTATGAATGTCGCGATCGCTGACCTCTACCTCGAAGGGCTGTCTGCGCTGGCGCAGGAGTTGGAAACGCAGGGCGCCCAGGTGGTGTCGGCATCGGTCGATGTGTCGGATATGGCAGCGATGCAGGCCTTCGCTGAACGATGTGTTGCTGAACTCGGTGCAGTGTCCTTGCTGTTCAATAACGCCGGTATTCTGCAGGTGGGGCAAACCTGGGAGCACACCGCCGGGGAGTGGGAAAAAATACTCTCGGTCAATGTCATGGGCGTGGTGAACGGTTTGACCGCGTTTGTGCCCGGTATGATTGCCGCAGGGATGCCGGCACAAATCGTGAACACGGGTTCTGTCGGCTCCCTGGTGGCGGCACCCGGTATGGCGCAGTACACCGCGTGCAAAATGGCGGTGCGGGGAATCACCGAATCGCTGGCGTATGACCTCGCGGCGGCGGGCCCCCATATCGATGTCTCCCTCCTGTGCCCCGGCCCGGTATCGACCCCGATCAGTGACGGATTGCTGGGTATTGCGGCGGGCAGCGAAGAGAGCGCTGCCAACGTCAGGATGATGGAGGAGCAGCCTGATTTTATAACAGCGGATGAATGTGCGGCGCGAGTATTCAAGGCGATAAGAGAGCGCAGGTTCTGGATCTTCACGCATCCGTTTTCAGAATATTACAGACGCAATAGCGCCGCGATCGCGGACGGTATCAATCCGGTGTTTACTGACGTTGTGTTTGACGAGGGTTTATAGCGACAAGCCAGTTCTTTCCAGGCGCATCAGGCCTTAACGGGTGTCGACAGGCGGAGCAGCCTGAAGAAGCGAAACGATAATTATTAGAATTTTCTCTTGTGGAGGTAAACATGCGCGCATATATGCCCTACGTGGCGACACTGGCACTGCTTTCAGTTCCGCTGACACCGATAAACCCGGTGGCGTTCGCACAAAAGCCCGCAATGGTTCTGGAGGAAGTCATTGTTTCCGCGCGCAAGCGGGATGAGAATATCCAGGGCACGCCGATTGCGATTACAGCGATCTCGGGCGCTACCATCGACCAGTCCAAATTCTTTACCGTCAGTGATATCGAACAGGTATCGCCCAACCTGTCTTTCTCCTCGGCGAATAACGGCAGCAGCGGTTCGCTACAGGCTTTCCAGCGTGGTATCGGGCAGTTCGATTCCGCCCTGACGACGGATCCGGGCGTCGGCTTGTACCTCGATGGTATCTACCTCGCACGCACGGTCGGATCAAACTTCGAGCTGTCTGATATCGCCAGTATTGATGTGCTACGCGGCCCCCAGGGCACGCTGTATGGCAAGAACACGATCGGCGGTGCGATCTCGGTGACGACGAAAGTGCCCACCGGCGATACGAGCTATATGGGGCAGTTGACCGGCGGCGAAGATGACTATGTGTCTTTTTCCGGTTACGCCGAAGCACCTGTCACCGATGATCTGGCGGCGAGCATTGCTGTGCTCACCAAGAACTCCTCCGGTTGGCAAGAGCGCAACCAGAACGCGGATGCCGGCAACAACGATAACTGGGCCGCCAGAACGCACCTGAATGCGAACTTCACCGACACCTGGAATTCGCACATCGCGCTGGATTACACGCACATCGACCAGAATGTTTACCCGCAGGTGCTGACGGACTTCAACCCCGACGCCGCCATTGCCGCGGCCTACAACAACACCGTCGGACTCGTCGACGGCGTCTGTTGTACACCCAATGTTGACGATATTGATCGCAGTGACGCGCTCAACGAACTGGACCGCGAGAAGAACACGATGTGGGGCGTGAGCTGGATCAACACGCTGGACTGGGACGAACTGATGCTGAAGTCCACCACCGGGTACAGGGACATGGATTCGCATAACTACCGCGATGCAGACAATGCGCCCAACGTGTATTTTGAAGTAGGTAACGACCTGAATACCAACCAGTTCAGCCAGGAATTCGTGCTCAGTAATGCCTCGGGCACGAAGTTTGACTGGCTGGTCGGCGCCTACTACTTCAGGGAAGATGGCAAAACGACCGCCGACGTGACAGTGGGCGAGGGGCTTTTCGAGGCAATTCACGTGGCGGCGCTGGACTTCACCCTGGACTACGACACCACGCAGGATACCACCAGTTACGCCGCTTTTTTCTACACGACCTGGCACTGGACAGACACCACGCGAATCAATCTTGCAGCGCGCTATACCTACGATGAAAAGAAGCTGAAGATGTACACCATCAAGCGGGCCAGCCAGACGCCGATCACCCAGCCTGGACCAACGGACCCCTCATCGTGCAGTGACGTGGTGCCGGACGGTAAAGGCGCCCGCTTCAGTTGCAAGGATGACTGGAGTGAGGTGTCGCCGAAAATCGGCATCGACCACGACTTCAGCGAAGACATCATGGCCTATGCCAGTATCTCCCAGGGTTTCCGCAGCGGTATCTACAACGGCCGCCCGACCTCTACGGCACAGATTTCAGTCGCAGACCCCGAAACCCTGACCAGCTACGAGATAGGGCTCAAGACACAGCTGCTGGAGCACCGCCTGCAGATCAACGGCTCCGTGTTCTACGACGACTACAAGGATCAGCAGTTTCTCGTTAACAGGCCTTCCACCTCGCAGGCAAGCGACGCGCTCGCACTGGTCGTTGCCAACGCCGCCGACTCCACGATCAGCGGCGCAGAGGTGGAGTTCACCGCACTGCCGATGGAAAACCTGACGATAACCGGTGGGGCCTCCTGGCTGCATACCGAGTACAACACCTTTGACTCATTCAACCCGTCAACCGGTGAGGAGGAGGACCTGAGCGATCGCGAGTTCCAGAACGTACCGGATTGGACCGCCAGCCTGGCAGCCATCTACAACTGGGACCTCAGCGATGGCAGCACCATTCGCTTCCGTGGCGATGCCTACTACAAAGGCGAGGTGTACTACAGCAACGATTTCGCCTGCAGCTGTTTCGACCGGCTCAACACAGACGGCTTCACCACCTACAACGCCGGCATCACGTTTATTACCGCAGATGGCAAGTGGGAACTGGGCGTCTTCGGCCGCAATCTCAGTGATAAAAGAGAAATCAACGGCGGTTTCGGTGTAGACGCCTTTGGCACCACCACCGCAGCCTACACGGCCCCGCGCACTTACTACGCGAGCATCAAGTACAGTAACTAGCAGCGTGCTGGAAAAGTGCCTAGCTAGTGCAAGACCGAGGGGGGGGGGGAACTAACCGGGATGAAAACTTTGGTTTTTTCCGCCTCGAGGGAAGTGGCTTTGTAGGGCGGTTGCGGATAGAAATGTGTTTCTCAGTCGCTCCACGTAATTCGCTTGGTGAGAAACACATTTCTATCCGCAACCTCAGTGCACACCATTCGACTAGATCAAGAAAAACGTTCCATTGATGAACCCCACAATCTAACGTTCGTCACACGCCGTCCCGAAGCATTGGGATGCAGGGCTCGTACCCCAGTAGGCGTTTCACCAAGCGAATCACGTGGAGCGACTGAAACGCCTACTGGGGTGCGAGCCCGTCGCCCACGACTAAACCCCCGACTAACCCCGACAGTACAGCTTTTACTTTCGGCCCTCATGGGCTACGCTCTGGCACAACAATAACGCAGGAGAAAGTCACCAGATGAGCCGCTGGGACGGAATTGACGAGTTCATGCACGTGGTAGACACCGGGAGTTTTACCGGTGCAGCCGAGCGCCTGGGCATGTCCAAGTCCTACGTCAGCAAACAGATCAGCCAGCTGGAAGATCGCCTGCAAGCCCGCCTGCTGCAACGCACCACCCGCAAACTCACACTCACCGAAGTCGGCGAAATCTTCTACCGAGAATGCCTGCCCATGGCAGAGCAGTTCGAGTTTGCAGAGTCCGCTGTCGCCGACATGCAGCAAAAACCACAGGGGACACTCAAGCTCGCGCTGAACAGTCGGTTTGGCGTGCAACACATGGCGCGGGCCGTCGCCGCGTTTTCGCGATCACACCCCGAGCTTTCAGTGGAAGTGCACTCCAGCTTTCGCGATGTCGACCTGGTGGCCGAGGGTTATGACCTGACGATTCGCTATGGCAAGCTGGATGATTCCTCCCTGATTGCCCGCTCCATTGGGGGGCATACCCTGTGCCTGTGCGCAGCGCCGGAATACTGGAAGGCCAACGGCCAGCCGAAGACAGTGGAGGAACTGGAGGATCACAACTGCCTCACAGGCCCGGAGCGCTACTGGATGCTCAACACAGAAGAGGGCGTCACCGCGAAAGTGAAAGTCTCCGGGAACTGGCTCAGTGAGGACGGCGCCACGATTAAGGCGGCGGCACTGTCGGGTATTGGTATAGCGCAGCTACCGGATTTCTATGTCCAGTCATCGGTGGAAGCGGGCAAACTGGTGAAGTTACACCAGCCCTGGAGTAGCTATTACCGCGACACCTGGGCGGTCTATCCGCACAGCAAACACCTCTCCACGAAAGTGCGGTTCTTTATGGATTTTATGGTGAACTACTTCGCCACAGAATTCGACTGGGATGTGGATACCTGAAGTACGCCGCTCAGTTGCGCTGGATAATTTCTATCCGGTACCCGTCCGGGTCCAGAATCATCGCAATGGTTACCGGCCACTTCGCCAGCGGTGTGGGCGGCGTTTCGCTGACACAGCCGTAGTCCATCGCGGCCTGGTAGATCCCTTCGATATCGTCGGTGTAGAGATAGAACTTCCACAGCGCTTCATCGCCGTGGTCGATAGCACCCTGCTGCGCTGTTTTCTGGGCCAGCTGCAGTTTGCCGTCCGAGCCTTCTGCCCCCAGCACGATCTCTTTGGCTTCCGGTATCTCTATGCGTTGCTGGACGTCGAGCCCCAGAACGCGGGTATAAAAATCTTCGGAGCGTTCCAGGTCGGTCACGCTGATGCAGAACTGTCCCAATCGTGATGCCATAACAACTACGCCTGCAGTTCGGGATTCTGGCGCCGCAAAATGCTCTCAGTGCGACGGGTGAGTTGCTTGTCGTTACTCTTGCTCGGTGGCAGTATCCAGAACTGCCCGGCGGCCAGCCCGGCGAGACAGGTTTCTGCGACTTCTTCCGGTTCCGTGAGTTGCATATTTGCAATACCACTGGCTTTGGCGAGATCGGCCATGCTGGTGTAGGCGACCGGTTCATCGTTGTCGCGCAACTGTGCAGGGCGATTGCGCATGGAGCTGAGTATATTGGTATTGACCAGATGCGGGCCGGGGAACAGTACATGGGCCTGCAGTGCGGCGCCGTCCATCCTGAACTGGGCGTGCAGTATCTCGGACATACTGGTCACCGCCGCCTTGGTGGAGGAGTAGATAGGTGTGGTGGGCATCGAGTAGAGGCCGCCATTGGTAGAGGACGTATTGACCACGTGGCCGGGCTCGCCGTGCGCCAGCATGCCCGGTACAAACGCGCGTATACCGTTCGCCACGCCCATCACGTTGACGCTGAATCCCCACTCCCAGTCTTTGGGCGTCAGCGTCCAGATGCGCCGCTGCGCCTCCTTGATCCCGACACCGGCGTTGTTACACAGCACATGAATATTGCCGAAGGTCTCGCGGCTGCGGCTTTCCAGGTTCTGCATGGACTCGGGATCGGTGACATCAGCCAGCACCCATTCGACACTCAAGCCCTGCTCCTGCAGCGCCGATCCGGCTGCTTCCAGCGCGGCCTGTTCGATGTCCGCCATGATCACGTTCATACCAACGCGGGCAAAAAGCTCGCACAGGCAGCGGCCCACACCGGAGGCACCACCGGTGACCACTGCGGTTTTGCCGCGAAACTTTTCCCCCGCCATCTGCTGTGTGCTCAAGAAACCGCCTCCAGGCCTGTCGAAAATTCTTCATCGCCCGGGTAGGGCCCGTTGACGTAGAACTGGGAAAAGTATTTGCGAAAACGCATTACCGGGCCGTCGCCGTCACACAGTATGGGGTTGCGTAAATGGAACTTGTTGTGCCATATCGGGATGTCGCCTTCCAACCCGGTCTGGCCATTGGTATAGGCAATCGTTGCCTTGATGGCCTCGTCCTGGAATGAGCCCTGGGGATAGCGCTGGTGCGTGTAGGCAAAGCGCACCTCGACGGTGTGTTCGTTCACCGGTGTGACCAGCGTGTGCAGCAGGTAATCCACCAGCCCGGAGGAGCGCACCCATTTCTGCCCCGCGCCATTCTGCACCACGTTGATGGTAGACGTGACGATTACCTCTTCGCCGCTCTCGTCAGTCACCTTGCGGGGGCCACTGACACGGCTGCGACGGATATGCCCCTCGTAGGTGGTGTCGCCCTGCGGCACCGCCTCCATCTTGTGGACGTATTTGAAATGCGCCACGTCGACGCCGTTCTCGGCGATTTCCTGTGGGCAGGAGTCGAATGTCCACAGGAAGCGTATCTGCTCTACCCATTCGGGATTGCTGCTCTCCTCCAGTTCGATCACCTCGTGATCGGGCGCAGCATCCTCGGGGTGGTACCACGCCCAGATCACTTCATTCTTTTCACAGGTGGGGTAGGTCTTCAGGCACGCCTTGCCCGCGACTTTGGGCGGGATCTTATTGGCATAGGGAATATCGGTGACCACCCCCTGCGTATCATACTGCCAGTGGTGGAACGGGCAGCGGATGGATTCGCCCTGTACCGTGCCCCCGTGGCCCAGGTGCGCGCCCAGGTGCGGGCAGGCAGGATCCGTGAGCCCCACTTTGCCCGACTCGGTGCGAAACAGCACCATGTCGCGCCCGAAGTAGTGGATGTTGCGGACTTCACCCACGGCGAGTTCATCGCTGTAGCCGATACAGAACCAGCCAAAAGGCATGGGCAATACAATTCGCTCTGGCATTACTGGCCTCTCAATCTTTCTGTGTGAAGTCTGCCTGTTACGTAAAGTCTGACTTCAGTGGTCCGATACGCTCTGCGATTGGCAGCAGGGCTTTACTATCGAGGTTATAGCATTCGAGCGCGTTGCTGCCGAGTATCAGTGAAAGCTCGCGCTCAGGTATCCCGCTCATGACGTTGAGCAGTTTCTCCTTTGTCTTTGGCCACGAGCCCTCGGGATGCGGGTAGTCTGTTCCCCACATGATATTTTCGATGCCGATGTCGTGGCGCACAGCCATGGAGCCCTCATCAAAGAGTGCAGAGGCACCCACCCAGCAATTGCGCTTGAAATATTCACTCGGCGTCATTGTGAGGTTAGTGCGAAAATCGCCCAGCTTGCCCGACGTATGCTTGACGGATGCCCGCACATCCATCATCTCCAGCATATGGGGAATCCAGAACTCGCTCACCTCTGTGATAACAAATTTGAGTTTGGGAAACTGCTCGAACACGCCACCAAATATCAGGTGCCAGAGCGGGCGGCTGGCCCACCAGGCAAACTCGGTGAGGTAGACGCCCACCGCACCGGGCAGTGAGAAATTGTAATCCGGCGAGGGGCCCGAGTGGGTGTGGATCACCATCTGGTGCTCTTCGCAGAACGCCCAGATCGGGTAGTACTTGGGATCGTTGTAGGCATCCTTGTCGCCCATGAGCGCGGGAATCAGGATGCCCTTCAAACCGTTGGCATGCGCCCATTTGACCTCGGCCAGTGCCTCGTCCACATCGTAGAGCATCAGCACGATTGCGAGGCCGATTCGGCGCAGGGGTTCCTCCCGGCAGAACTCGGCTATCCAGCGGTTGTGCGCCCTGGCACCGGCCCATTGCAGTTCGGGTTCAATGCCCCAGGGTTTCAGGCCCAGTCCGGCCCCGAATGGCGGCGCATTCATCTCGGTAATACCGTCGGGAAACAGTACTTCGGCGGCGACGCCGTCGCCATCAATCACCCGGTTGCGCACAGCGCCATCCCAGGCGCCGGTCAATCCGTCCGTGATGCCCGCGCGCCACTTGTCATTGAACTCGGAGATCAGGAAGCTCTCCTCGGCCTTGCGCGTCTTGCGTATTTGTATCGGCAGATCCTCGTCAAACGCCTTGTGGTACTTGGCGTCGAGGTAATCGCGATAGCCTGCCATCGGCAGGCCGGCGTGGCCATCGGTTGAGACGATCAGGTAACGATCCATGGGTGCTGCTCCTGGTGACACTGCGTTGTGTCACATACTTTTCAGTTTAAGCCCTGATGGGCCCGCCGTTCTTACCGAGCCAGCGGCTCCCTGAAATAACGTCCACATAGGGCCAGAATCCCTCCGGATCCAGTGCCCCGGCGAGGCTGATATCGCGGCTCAGGTACTCGGGCCACCACAAGTGCGCCGAGACCTGCTCCAGCATCGGCAGTTGCGTTGCAATCGGATCCCAGGGGCTCTCGTGGAGGGTAAGCTTGCCGTCCAGCGCGACCCTGTGTCCGGGCCCGTACTTGCCCTTGACGTGTACCACATGGGGAGGGAAGTCATACCCTTTGCCGCCGCCGACCTGGCGCGACACCTTCACCCACCACTCGTTGCGCTCCAGTCCGCCGGGAAGTGGATCTTTCTCGCCCAGCGTTCCCTCGAAGGTGACGAACGTGTAGTGCTGGTGGGCACAGCGTGCAGAGACCTTGTCCTGCAGCCGGAAGTAATCGGTATGGCAGGGAAACTTCGGTTGCCCGTTGGTGAACTGGCTGATGAAAATCGCGGACTCCTGGTCAATCCCGTAGCCCAGGGCGTATTCACCGGCGGTTCCCCGATAGCTGGCATCGGCGGTGATCAGGATGCCGTACTCGGGCTCACCGTTGACCGGCAGGTTGTAGATGGTGAGCGTGACGTTGGACGTGTCACTGGTATCGATGCCCGGCGGCAGCAGTGCGGCAATTTTGTCGGGGTCTGTGCGATACACGATCTTGAGCATCGGCCACTGGCTGATTTCTCCCGGGCTGGTGGACGGTTCCTGTGTTGGGTCGGACATCGGGCGTTCCCCAGTGTTATAAGTGGCTGATGATAGGGCCAATCTACACTCGGGCCGGACGCGGAAAAACCCCGAAATCGTGATAAGAGCGTTTCCAAAGGGTAGCTAATGCTTTGCCTGCCCTTACTTCAGGAAGGCGCGCTGGAAATCGCCCATGCTGTGAACAGCGCCGCGCCTGGATTTCAAATAGCGGTACGTAAATGCGCTCCAGCTATTTCGCCACCCGGGAATGACACTCGGCTGTCGCCCCAGCGCGGCCAGTGCCGCCCGCACAACGGGCGCCGGTTCCATGCCATAGCTGATCCGCCGGGATTTTGTCGCGCCGGGCGAGAGGGTGAGAAAGTCTATTCCCTGATCCTTCAGCTCGTAGTGCAGCGCTTCGCCGAGGGTCAGCTGGTAGGCCTTGCTGGCCGAATACTCCGCCATGAATGGCAGGGGCATATGCCCGGCGATAGAGCTGACCTGAATGATCGCGCCGCGGCCCGCCGCTGCCATACGCTGCGCGAAATGGTGAATAAGCCTCAGCTGAACGCGCGTATTCAGTCGCAGGCAGCTCTCCAGTTCCTCTGCGGTTCTGTCGAGGAATCTGCCGTGGTAGCTCTCCGCCCCGGCATTGTTGACGAAAAACGCGATTGGCAGGCTATCGGTTGCGGCCGCGATGGTGGACAGGTAGTCGTCGGTGCCCAGGTCACAGGGAATCGCGCGGGTATCAATGTTCCAGGCCGACGCCAGTTCCCGGCTCTGGGCCTCCAGTTCGCCGGCACCCCGGGCAAGCAGCGCGATATTGAAGCCCGCACCCGCCAGCTGGCTGGCAAACTCGCGGCCGATACCGGCGGTGCTTCCTGTTATCAGCGCCCAGCTCCCGTATTGTGATACCGCATCACGTGTGTGCGCCATGTAAACGCCCTCGTCGGTTTACAGTGAGAATGGGTAATCCCAGATACAGGGTAGCGTGGTTCTTGTCTGGGTGTAGCCTGGCCAGCCTCGACCTCACGGGAATCCCGTGCGATCAGGACAATAGGCGGCTTGTTCAGCACGCCTGCCCTCCGGCCTCAGTCGCTGCCCAGGAATGCCAGCACTTCCTGGTTGAACATCTCAGGGTGCTCTACCATGACCCAGTGACCGCATTCCGACTGGATAATCAGCTTCAGCCTGGCGCAGTTTTTGGCCAGCGCCAGAATGCCGCTGTCCGGCATCATGCGGTCATTGGTGCCCCAGAAGGCCAGTACCGGACACGAGAGTTCCCCCAGGCGCTCGGCGAGGTACGGAATCGCCATCGTCCACATCACGTGGCCGTTCATCAGCGCCATAATCTGTGATCGCTCCTCCACCAATGCGTCGGTCGCGTGCACCGGATCGTGTGTCAGGCCGAACGCAAAAAGGTCTTTCATCATCGCGCGGGAAACGGACTCGCCAGAGCCGTACACCTCAAACATTTTCTGCATGCCGGGCATCTGCAGGTATTCCTCCTGCTGGCTCATGCCGCCGGGCGCCATCAGCACCAGTTTGTCTACCAGCGCCGGGTGTTCCAGCGCCAGGCCGATCGCGACGGCACCGCCGAGGGAGTTACCCACGACACAACAGCTCTCAATACCGATGGTATCGAGGGTCTGTTTGACGCACTCGACAAAAAATGACAACGGATGGTCGACATCATCCGGCTTGTCGGAGAATCCAAAGCCAACCAGGTCCGGCACGATACAGCGATAACCGCGGTCCGCCAGCCATGGGTAGTTTGTCTTGAAGTTGCTGTGCCCGCTGGCGCAGGGCCCGGAGCCGTGCAGGAACACAACCACTGGCCCCGTGCCGACATCGATGTAGTGCATGTGGTAACCGTTGGCGCATTCCGCGTAGTGTTGCTCAGGCAGAACCCCATTCAGAGCCATAGTAGTTTCCTTGATTGTGACAACGCGAAGCGCATTGTTCAGAGACTGGCATCAGTGCTGTCCTGTCCGAACAACATGCCGCCGAGGTTGATCGCAAACGGTTCACTGATATTGGCAATATGCGCCTGGCTGGCGAAAATATCCTGGTGCCGGGCCAGCATCGCACTGTTGTTTCGTATTGCGCCGGAACCGGTGGCCTTGAGCATGCGCGAGGACAGGGCCAGGCACTGATCGGCGACCTTTGATGTCTCGTAGCGAAAGAGCGCGCGTTGCACGAGAGATACCTCATTACCCGTCCGTGCGCCTTCCATCAGGGCGTCAAAACTGGTGAACATCATCAGTTTCATGTATTCGATTTCGGCTTTGGCATCGGCAGCGACTTTCTTTGCGCTGGGATCGTCTCGCATGGGTACCGGACCGGCAACCCGGGTTTTTGCGACCTCGATGTAGTTCTCAAGGACACCTTCGACGGCGCCCAGCGAGGCATTGCACACGGCTCTTGAGAACACTTGCATGAAGGGCAGGCGATAGAGCGGAGCCTTTGTGCGGTGTTTCTCCCCGTTGCGGTCTTCTCGCATCCGGTGCACCCGGTGTTCGGGAACGAACACGTTATCGACAACGATATCGTGGCTGCCGGTGCCCTGCAAACCAGTCACATCCCAGTTCTCCTCTATCGCGTAGTCACCACGCGGCAGCAGGAATGTGCTGTAATTTTCCATATTCCAGGGCGCTTCCTCGGTGGGAATGACGGCACCCAGAAACACCCACTGGCAATGTTCGCAACCACTGGAGAAACTCCAGCGGCCGCTGAGCGTGAAGCCGCCCTCTACAGGCGTAACCCTGCCCATCGGCGCGTAGGAGGACGATACCAGTACGGTGGGATCATCGCCCCAGACATCCACGGAGGCCTGTGGGTCAAACAGGTTCATCTGCCAGTTATGTACAGCTACCACGCCCAATACCCAGGCGCTGGACATGCACGCTTTGGCCAGCTCCAGTCCCACAGCGTAAAACACCTGCGGGTCCATCTCATAGCCGCCGTACTGCGCAGACTGCAGGATTTTGAAGAACCCGGCTGCATGAAAATCCGCGATGGTCTCATCAGGTACCCGGCGCTGCGATTTGCACTGCGCTGCCCGCTCAAGTAGTACCGGCTGCAAATCCCTGGCGGCTTGCAGCAGTTCCAGTGCGCGTGGTGAACCCATACTGAATGCTTTACCCGTGCGAGCGGTATCTGCAAGATTATTCACAGTCTCTCCCTGCCGGCTTATCGAAAAGGGTAACGATAGCCCGGGCATGCATTCAGAATAAGGCGCTGCGGGTAAATTTACTGTGCACGAAAAGAGGCTAATGCTTGCAGGCAGGTATTTTGGCCTGTTTCGTCTAGCCGTCCCTCCGGGGAACCCCTCTGAGCAAGCGGTGCATTCCCTCTGTCGCTCGCCGACTACAGCGCGAGTTACAACGTGCTCGGTGTCAGTCTTTACGAACACCCTTGTAAATCATCCTGCGCACTGCCAGCGGGAACAACAGGGAGCGAACAGTCCAGTGGGGAAACCGGAAACTGCTACCGTCGGGCTGAAACACGCGCAGGCCATTCTGCTGCACGCCATATACGGAACCCCAGCGATAGCGAGGCGGCTCATAGCGTTTCATATCGCCATCGCGGCCTTCGAGGTGCGCGCGAATGTTGTGGCCGAGCAGGCGGTAGCCCCAGTTGCGAGCGGAGCTGCGATGGGGGTCGGAAGCCGCGATGTCACCGACAGCGAAGATATTGTTATAGCCCTCGACACGCAGGAAATCGTCCGTCTTTACAAAGCCATCGCCGTTCAGCATGTCAGGGGGAATAAAGCTGTTGTTGGGCTCCGTTTTTCCCACTGCCCACAGCGTGAGGTCGGCCTCGAAGGGTTGCCGGGCGCCGCGCCACGCAACAGGCCCGGTGGTGAACCGGTCGCACTGGAAGCCATCGGGGATCACGGCGCGATGACCGGGGTGTAAGGTAACGCCCACATTTCCGAGATGTTGCGCTACCCGTTGCCGGACCCTGGGGTGATAGCCGGGAAGGGGTTGCGCTTCGCTGTAGAAGAAGTGAACGGACTTTTTCGGGTGGCGGGCGGCCAGATTGGTGGCAACACTGACACCCGTGGCGCCGCCGCCGATAACGGCGATCGTCTGCGCTTGCAGTAATTCCTGCGAGGTACTGTCGATGGACTGGTTGATGGTGTCGAAATCCTCCAGCGCATTGTTGCGCCAGAAGCCGTTGGTTACGCCGGAGGAAATCAGCAGCGCGTCGTAGGGCTCCACCTGTGACGGGCCGTTATGTAAGCGCGTGGTCACGGTGGCGCTTTGGGTATCAATCGATGTGATAAGCCCCTGCACTGTGCGTACCCCGTCCAGTTTCTGGTAGCGCGCAAAAGGCATCAGGTAATCCTGCTTCCAGCGCTGGGGTTGTGTCAGGCGCATGCCCAACTCCTGCCCGCTCACCAGGCAGGGTTTGGGGCTGATGCCCACGATATCGAAGTCCGCCCCCAGATTAATGGCGACGAGAAGGCCGGTATCGCCAAAGCCGGCGATTACCACGCGTTTTTTTGTAGGGGGGTGCCCGATGAGAGAGCGCTGCTAGCGCATTCCCAGTACGTTCTTCATGAAGTGGGTGCCGAAACGACTGATACGCTGTGCCGCCACGGCCAGTGGACTCTGGTCAAGGTAGTTGACCTGTACCATGCGGCGCTCACCCACGAAGCGGGTGTGGCCGTGCCAGGAGTGGTCGGTGCGGCGAAAGGCGATCATTGAGCCGCCCAGGGGCGGTACCTGGGCGGCATAATCCTCTATGTCGTCCTTGGAGCGCAGCAGACGCAGTTGCCCGTCCGGGTGATCCCATTGCTCGTTGAAATAGACCAGCATGGTGATGACCTTGCTTTTGTGGTCAGTGTGAATATTGCCATCGGTGCGCTCACAGAATTTGCGTACCGTCACAGTGGTGGGCAGGGAGGCCAGCTCCATATCGAACTTTTCGCCGAGCACGGTGGCCAGCTCGGGGCTGCGCAGCTCATCCATCAGTGTCTCAAAGGCGGCGCCGTAGCTCAGGTTTTCAAGTGCGTGATTGGCGGCGGTATCAATGGCGGGGTAATCCCGGTTCACGCTCTCCAGCGCACCGGCGCGGAGAAACTCCGGCACCACGAGATAATCGTAGGGGTCGGTTTGCAGGGGTGTGGCGCGCAGCGCATCGATATTGATCAGTGACATGCGGGCATTTTATTACGCCCATTGTTAGTCCGGCAAGGACACGCGGCCGCGCAGGATGTTAATAGTGCGGTAAATCAACACTTGCCCGCTTAGTGCGGCAAAAGCCGTTTTACGGTAGAATTTGCCGCCTTTTGAGTCAGTTACTGAGGATATTCCTGCACATGGCCGATAAGGCACGCGTCGTGTTTCGCCACATTATCCTGGCACTCTGTTTCTGGTTGCCGGCCGCGCGGCGCAAGGCGATAGAGCGCTGGTTGCGCGGGCGCGAGGAGTTCAAGAAGCTCCAGCGCAGCGACTGGGTGCTGATGAGCTGGGGCAAGTCGGGCAGGACCTGGCTGCGGGTCATGCTGTCACGGGCCTATCAGCTCAAGGGCAACCTCGACGCCAGCGAACTGCTGGATTTCGATAATCTCAAGCGCCTCGATCCACAGCTGCCGGCGGTGTTTTTTACGCACAACAACTATTTGCGCGATTACACGGGCAACCTCCACTCCAAAGCGCATTTCCAGGGCAAACGCATTGTCCTGCTGGTGCGCGATCCGCGCGATGTGGCGGTGTCACAGTTCTTCCAATGGCAGTTTCGCATGCGACCCAACAAAAAATTTATCAATGATTACCCACCCCACGGCGCGGACATAGACGCCTGGGATTTCGTGCAGGACAAGGAGGCCGGGCTGCCGCGCATTGTCGAGTACTTCAACGGCTGGGCACAGGCGATTCCCGAATTGCGCGACGTACTGGTGGTGCGCTATGAGGATATGCGCCAGGATCCGGGCGCCGTGCTGGCCGAGATACTGGCATTTACCGGTACAGCCGTCACCGCCGAGCAGGTACAGGAAGCGGTGGACTTTGCGGCCTATGACAACATGAAAAAAATGGAACAGGACAAATTCTTTAAAGGCAGCGGCGCGCGCGTCAAGCCCGGAGACAAGGACAACCCCCAGTCCTTCAAGGTGCGCAAGGCCAAGGTGGGCGGCTACCGCGATTACTTCACCGACGAGCAGTGCGCGCAACTGGAACAGATGGTCGCGCAGCTGGACCCGGTTTTTGGCTACGGTGGGCAACAGGCATGAAGCTGGCGATCCAGAATGTCCGGCAGTTGTGGCAGACAGGCCGAAAAAAAATGTCGCGGCGTATCTTGCACTGGCAAATGCGCGGGCAGCCAGAGGCGGAGATTCTCGTCGCCGAGCGCAAGCTGCGCGGTGTGGAACAGTTCGACAAGTTACAACGTGCCGATATCGTCGTGGTGTCTTTCGGCAAGAGCGGGCGCACCTGGTTGCGCGTGATGATCTCCCACCTGTTTCGCGTGATGTATGGCCTGCCGGAGAACGCGGTACTGGGCTTCGATAATTTCCACAATCTCAACAAGTCCGTACCTAAAACCTTCTTCACGCACGACAACTACATCAAGGACTACACCGGCGATGCGCACAGCAAAGCACCGTTTTATAACAAGCGCGTGATCCTGTTGGCGCGGGATCCCCGCGATGTGGCTGTATCACAGTTTTTTCAATGGAAGTTTCGCATCAAGCCGACCAAGGTGGCGATCAACAACTATCCACCACAGGGCAGTGATATCAGCCTGTTCGATTTCGTCATGGGCGACAACGGCGGCAGCATGCAGGCTGTTACCGACTACCTGAACCTGTGGGCGAGCGAGGTGGATAAAATGGAACACTTCCATCTGCTGCGCTACGAGGACCTGCGCGCGAGGCCGCGTCAGGAATTGCGACAGCTTCTGGACTTCATGGGTATCGACGCTACCGAGGCGCATGTGAATGCGGCGGTGGACTACTCTTCCTACGAAAACATGAAGAAAATGGAAAGCACGCAGCAGTTTCGCCTCGCCGGCGGACGCATGATGCCGCGCGACAAGGACAACCCCAACAGCTTCAAAGTGCGCCGCGCCAAGGTCGGCGGTTACCGCGATTACTTCACCGACGAGGAAGTCGAGGCCATCGACACACGCCTGGCCGAGACACTGGATCCGCTGTTT
>JAGRIK010000009.1 GCA_020443325.1 Halioglobus sp. | reverse complement strand
TTCGATCGCTTGGTGCGATGGCGAATAGTGCCGAAGGTCGATTCAATCGGGTTGCTCGTCCGGATGCTCTGCCAGTGTTGTGCCGGGAAATCATAGAATGCCATCAGCTCCTCACGATCCTTCTGTAGGCACAATGTGTGCCTTCGGGTATTTGGGCTCATACGTCGCCAGGAACAGATCGAAGGCTTTCTCGGCGTCCTCACGGGTATCCGCCTGCCATATCCCATGCAGTGCCTGCTTGGCTTTAGGCTGAAGCGACTTCGGCAGGCAGTTCAACACGTTCATCGTTTTGTGCATCCAGCACCGCTGGTGTCGGGTCTTCGGGTAGACTTCCTCCAATGCTGCCCAGAAACCCATGGCGCCGTCGCCGATGGCCAACTGTGGGACATTCATACCGCGGGATTTCAGCTTCAGCAATACCTCCCGCCAGCTCTGGGTGGATTCCCTGACGCCGTCTTCAATCGCCAGGAAATGCTTCTCTCCGCGCTCGTTCACGCCAATGATCACCAGGGCACAGAGTTTGGCTTGCTCGGCTCTCAGGCCACTTTAGACACCGTCTGCCCAGACATAAACCCAACGATCCTTACTCAGCGGCTCCTCGCGCCAGGCCTGGTATTCCTCCGCCCAGGCACGCTTCAATCGCGATACAGTGCTGGCCGACAAACCCCTGGACTCGGGGCCAACCAGAACTTCCAGGGCGGCGCCCATTTCGCCGGTCGAAACGCCCTTCAGGTACAGCCAGGGCAGCGCTGCCTCCAAGGACTGCGTCTTCCGGACATACGGTGGCACCAGTGCCGAGCGGAAGGTGATCGGCTTCCCAGTCTTTGCCCGCACCTTCGGGACCTGCACGGTCACCGGGCCGATGCCGGTTTGGATCTCCCGTTCGGGTAGGTGGCCATTGCGTACCACGCCGGCCCTGCCGTCTTCCAGCAGTCTATCCGAGTGTGTCGCCAGCAACTCCAGCACCTCGGCCTCAATGGCCTGCTGGAGGAGTTGCCGGGCGCCTGAGCGCAGCAGTTCTGTCAATGGATCGATACTCCCTACTCGACCTTCCAATTCAATAACGTTACTCTTTCCCATGGTGGCGTATCCCTTTGGCTGATGAGTTGTTTGGCGATAACAAATCAACCAGATACGCCGCCTTTTTTCAAACCCTTAAACACCACATTCGGTTATAACTCCGCGCAGGACTTAGTCCGGCAAAAGTTCGGCAGTAAGCAGCATCCAGCGCCGCGACGGTGACGGTGACGGTGACGGTGACGGTGACGGAAATAGTCTCTCCTGCGATTCTACCCCTTGCGCGAAACAGATGAGGCGCTGCCGCCGGTACTGAACGGTAACCCCGAATATGCGGGCTGCATCAAAAGATGAATAGCACTTAACCGCCTGTTCAGAATATCAGCTTCCCTGCGCTCCGGGAGGCGGCCCACCCGGGGCCCACTTCTCGCGGTGCGCGAACAGGAATATTTGCGACGCGTCGGCGCCCATGGGTTTGCCACGCGCTTCCCAGGTATCGTCGTGCAGATCCATGTCGGCGTCATACTCGACATGGCATCCCAGCGGACTGTTGAAATACCAGAACCAGTTGGACCCCATGATATGACGACCGGGCCCCCAGAAGGATTCATAGCCTTTGGCGACAAAGCGGGTGCCCGCCTGCATCAGCTCGGTGGGGCCACCCATATGGAAGGTGAAGTGTTCACAGCCCTGCATCTGCGGCGGCGTCTGGATAAAAAACAGGGTGTGGTGATCGAGAGTGCCGGCGGGGCGCAGGAAGGGATTGCCTCCCAGCCGGTCCGTGCATCGAAACCCCAGTCGGTCGCGATAAAAAGCCTCCAGCTTGGCGGCATCCGGTACGTAGTAGACCACATGGGACAGGCTTCTTGGCAACGCGGGCGCATCTTCATCAGCACCGATGACGTTGGGAGCACGAGCGGGCGTTGCACCGGGAGCATTGCTAGCTTCTGCCGGCAAATTCAGCGGTTTGCGCACGGTCACCTGGAAGCCCAGTGCGAAACCCAGATCGTCTGCAGTCTCCAGCGAACCGTCTTCCAGTACTTTGACCTCCCTGTCACTAGCCAGCTCTGCGGCAATCGCGTCCAGCGTTTTGCTGTTATCTACACCGTAAATGGTCTTGCGCAACATGGCACCTGTAGGCAGCTGCGTGGGCAGCCCGGTATCATCCCTGTGGGAAATTATTATGCCGGTGCCGTCCAGCGCCTCGAAGCGACCACCGCCGGCATCGGCTTTCACTGCCTGCAATCCATAATCGGTGAGATACCGGGTGCTGCCGGCGACATCATCTACACCGAATACGAGGTAGTCAGGCCCAATAATATTCATGTTTTCTCCTTATTGACAGCCAGCTTTGCCCCGCCGCGGAAGTCCCGGTTCATCCTGGCACAAATTCCATGTAGCTTGGGGCGGGCGAAAAAAAAGTATTCTTTGGAACCGATTCCTCGAGCTGCCGGGTGAGCATTCACCCGGCGCATTCCCAATCTTTAAAAGTTGTACGTCAGACGAAGACCGTAAGTCCGCGGCGGCTCGTATGCTGTGGAAACAAGATTACTTACATTACCGAAAACCTGGGTGATGGATTTAACATCTTCATCAGTGAAGTTGCGGACGTAAGTAAGGACGGACCAGGTTCCATCCTGAGATCCCAGCTCAAAAGTCGCGTCGAAAGTTGTCACCGAATCAGCCCGTTGCGGCGGGGTGTAGTCAAAACCGATCCAGCGGTCATCGCGATAGCGCATATCCAGGGTAAAGAGCGCCGAGAGGGTGTCGAAGTCGAAGGCTTGCTCAATACCCAGATTGGTCGACCACTTGGGAGCGTTACGGCCGTCCTGGCCGGAACAATCCACATCCCAATTTGCCTCACCTCCCGGGGTGACCTCGAGCAGGGTGGTATTACAGCCGGTGACCACCTGTACCGCCGGGTCGGGTGTTTGCTGGAGATAGCTGTAATCATCTATCTCATTTTCCAGATACTGCACATTACCGGTAAGGCGCGTTGTTGAAGTCAACGCAAACACAACATCCAGTTCCACCCCTTTGATGGTAGAGTTACCGACATTCTCAGTGAAAAATGCGGTATTGCCCCTGCCATCAAGACCAAAGTGGCTGGCCTGCTGATCGTCGTATTCCCAATAGAAGGCCTCGGCATTTACCTGCAGGCGATCGTCCATGAACCGGTTCTTCGAACCTATGGTATAGGCATCCAGAGTCTCCGGATCATAAGTCTCGCGCTCGTAGGCGAGATTGAAGCCACCTGAGCGGTAACCGGTTTCATAACTGGCATAAAGCAAGCTTTCCTCGGCGAGATCGTACTCCACCGCGAGGCGGTAGGTCACCTTGTCATTGCTCTGCGTGCTGTCGACGTCGACCGGCGCAATCAAAAGTAGATTGGATCTGGGCCCCTGGGGCACACCGGGAATTAATGGCACCGTACCATAGGGTACCGGACCTGTGCCGATTCCGGGTGGACCAAACGGCAGATCGGACGCCGGGATCAGGACCAGGGTTTCCTCCACTGTTTTACCGGCGGGGACTACGGGTGCGCCATCACAATTCGGTATCATGGGACCGCCGGGGAAAGCCGGAAGCTCCCGGATACAAATATCAATGAAGGTATCGTTCGAGGCCTTGATCTGCTTCTGGTCGTCGGTCCAACGCACCCCGCCCACCAGTCGGAGTTCCTGCGTCAGGTTATAAGTGCCAGAGGCAAATAGTGCAGCAGATTCCGAGGTCGATTTATCGAGCTCCTGGGTGGACTGCACACTCTGCTGGTTAAAAGAGGCTATTCCGTCGACCTTCTCGTCAAAATAGTAAGCCCCTAGAATCCAGTCAACCGGACCGGTGTCGAACGAAAGCCTGGCCTCGAGGCTGGACTGCTTGGCCGTATCATCGTTGAATGCCGCCTGAAAACCCGGGTTATTAAACAGGACATCGCCGTCAGATTCGCGATAAGCCGGAATCACCACGAGATCACCAAAACCCAAATCCACATTCAATTCGCCTGAAACACCCCAATAGGTGTTATCGATAGAAGGGCTCAGCATCGGCGCAGTACCCGTGAATGCGGGTTGCGTGGTAAGTGAAGCGTAATAGGCTTCTGCGTTATTGGTTTGAGCCCCGGTGTGCGCTGAAGAAACATTCGACGGCGACGGGTTAAAGTTATACCCGGGTAGATTGTTGGGGTTGCCCGAGGGCCCGGTAAATGGAAATCCGTAATTACCCAGGAAGGTGGGGCTGTTACCGTCACCCTTGATGGTGGAGTAATCTGCAGAGAGACGAACATCGACCTTGTCTGAAAGCTCGCCGTATATCTGGACTCTGAACGCTGCATCATCGGTGTTCGCACTGCCATCGTCGTTGTAACCGTCGTTGTTCAGATATCCCCCGGCAAGCCTTGCGGCCCATTGATCGCCCAGTGCCAGGTTGAAAGCCCCCGTGGTCTCCACGGTCTCGTAATTTCCAGCCCCCACTGCGACGTTGCCATAGGTTTCTCCGAGTTCCGGTTTCGCGGGTATGACGTTAATCGCACCGGCGGTGGCGTTGCGGCCGTAAAGCGTACCCTGTGGACCCTTGAGTACCTCAACCCGCTCCAGATCAAGAAAGGATGCACTTGTGGCGGTTGGCCGGCCGATAAAAACGCCGTCCTGGTTGAATGCAACCGCAGCGTCCGTGTAGGCATTCACGGAAAAATTGCCCACACCGCGTACGAAGAAGACATTATTGGAGCCACCTCCATTTACCACCGAAAGTGCGGGCGCGATTTTGCTTAGCCCTTTTACATCGGTAATGCCCAATCGGGTTAGCTCTTCCTTTGTAGCCGCATCAATGGATATTGCCGCGTCCTGTATGTTCTCGGTCTTTCTTTGCGCTGTAACAATGGTCTCCTCGAGAACGGGAGAGGCTTTGCGTGGAGCCTGGGCAAATGCTGCACTGGCGGAAGCCACCGCAATCGCGAGAAGAGATGATTTGATCACGAGATTTTTGGAATGCATAACGGGCACCTTTGGGTTTTATAGTTTCCGGACAGCGTGGGACTGACTGCTGAGGAGGATCATACGACTTGACGATTAATACCAAAAATTGTTTATATTGATCACTATCCATTAATAGTACTTATAGGTTTAGCGATGCGTTTCAAAGCACTGGATTTGAATCTACTGGTAGCCCTGGACGTACTACTCGACGAACAGAGCGTCACCCGGGCTGCGGAACGCCTGAACGTCAGCCAGCCGGCGATGAGCGCGGCACTGTCCCGACTGCGGGAGTATTTTGGAGAACCACTGTTCGTCCTGCACGGCAAACGCATGATTCCCACCGCCGCGGCCCTGCGCATGCAACTGCCCCTGAAAGAGCTACTGCAGGACGTTGACGTTCTGGTCACAGAGACCACCCACTTCGACCCGGCAACGTCGGATCGGCGCTTTCGTATCGCCACATCCGACTTCCTGCTCGCCGTGGTCTTCCCGGCCCTGGCGCAGCGACTGCACAAGATCGCCCCCGGTATTACCATGGACTGCATCCAGCCGTCCGAATTGACCACGCAGTTGATGGACCAGGGCGAACTGGATCTGTTTATTACCCCCGAGCAGCAGGTTTCCCCGGATCACCCCGCGGAACTACTATTTGAGGAGCGATACGTGGTGGTTGGCTGGGCCGGGAATCCGATGTTCAGCGGCGGTAAAATCACCGAGGAAGATTTTTTCAGAGCGGGCCACGTGGTCGTTGAAATCGGCCGGCAGGCGCGTACATCGTTTGCCGAAACGCACTTGCGCACATCCAATCAAGAGCGCAGGATCGAAATGAAAGTATCCTCCTTTCTTATCGCCCCGGAAATGGTCGTCAACACTATGAAACTCACGGTGATGCACCAGCGGCTGGCGCGCCTTTTCGCCAACCGGCTCGAAATCGCCATTGCCGAAGTGCCCTTTGATTTCCCGGCAATGCGGGAAATGATCCAGTACCACCAGACACGCGTCAACGATACCGGCCTGCGCTGGCTTATCGATGAGATAAAACAGTTGGGATAGCTTACTGCGCCGCCAGCAAGGCCTTCATTTTGGGCCAGGCCTCTAAGCCTGAATCTCTCATAAGCTGGCTATAAGTCGGATTGTTCCATTCGCCCATGCCTATTTTGTAGGCCTGAGTGTCTCGCAGTCGGCTCAACCACTGGTCCAGCTGCGGATATTTCGACCACCAACCGGATAACTGCAACTGCTCCAGGCGCTCGCTATACGGCAGTATTGCAAAGTCCGCCAAACTGACCTTCCCGCCCACCAACCACTCGCTATTTGCCAAAGCTGCAGCCATATCTTTGATGAGCGTCCCGTAAGCCAGGGCCGCTAACCGAAGTCTTGGAGACTCCAGTCCATTAGTTACCATATCTTCCATTACGGCGCGTCGCCCGGGATCGGGAATCCGTGAAAAGAAACCATGCAAAGATTCCTCTGTGGGATGACGTTGCAATACCTGGTGGCGAAAGGCCACACAGAAACTGATAACCGCCACCTGTTCATGCAAGCCCGCGTCGAGCCGGATCAACCAACCCCGGGCGCGCGCACGCTCCGCAGGATCCTGCGGCAGCAAAGGCGCATCGGGAAAGACTTCATCCAGATACTGGACAATGGCATTCGACTCGAGAATGGTCTCGCCATCATGCACCAGTACGGGGACCACACCCTTGGGGTTGATCTTCAGGAAATCGGGTGAAAATTGCTCACCCGCCCGCAGGTTCAAATTGCTCCCGTCCCAATCCAGATCCTTGTAGGCCAACACCATCCGTACTTTCTGGGCACAGACCGACATATCGTTATGGTAGAGATAAAGCATTCTTTCGCCCTGTTTTTATATAGTCAAAGCCATAACCCTGCACTGACAACCTGAAATTAAATCGGTTGAGCCAGGGCCTGCATTGACTCTCGCATAATATTGGTGTGCTCCTCTTTATCACCGCCTTCAATCTCGATCTGGCCAAGGCGACCCGAATTTTCAACGACCATGCGGCAACGCTCCCAGCGACGATGTTGAAAGGCATCCAGAGCCTCATCAAGCGTACTCCTGGAGGCCAGCTCTTCGGCCAGCACAATAGCATCCTCTATACCGATACACGCACCGGAGGCCAGATGAGGAGTCGTCGCATGTACCGTGTCGCCTATCAGCACGACCCGGCCGCGAAACCAGGGGAGCGGGACCAGCAATCCTTCCAATGGCCTGAGCTGAACCTGTGATGTTTCATCCAGTTGCTCCCGCAATGCCTGCACAACTGGCGCGGGGAAAGTACTCAGCAAATCTTTTAGCGTTGCAACCAGCTTTTCGTCGGGAACGCGTTCCTTAATCTGCTTGTCCTCTGTCAAAAACAGATAGACCTGATCTTTCGACATCGGGTTAATACCGGTCTTCAGTTTCGGCCCCACCCACATCATGGTATTGCCCGCCTCCGGCGGGCGCGGCAATACTGCCCGCCAGACGCCCTGCCCGCTGTATCGGGGCTTGGGCGCGTCCGGCAGCAGCCATTCACGCGTTTTAGAGTAGAGTCCGTCGGCGCCAATTACCAGGTCAAAGCGATCGCTGCTGCCATCTTCAAAGGTAACCGTTACACCCTCATCATCCTGCTCGATCGTGCTATAGGTATAGCCCAGTCGTACTTTGGCGCCCGCATTCACCACCTTTTTTGACAGTATCCTGGCCAGAACGGGCCGCATAATAGCGCCACCACCGGGCACATTGGCGCCAGCGACCGGCGGGTTCGGTATGGTCTGCAGCAGTTGGCCAGTGGGGGCATGAACCTCGAGCGCTTCCTGGACGCTACCCTGTTCCAGAAATTCCTCGAGGACGCCCAGCGTCTCTAAGGCTCGAAGGGTCGCACCACCGACACTGATACCTGCTCCATCCGCTCGCCAGTCGGGATCAATCTCCAACAGGTGAGTTTCGATGCCTTGCTTTCGCAGTTGAATTGCAGCGGACATACCGGAAAAACCGCCACCGATAATCAACACTTTCTGAACAGAAGCACTCATGGGCTTATCCTTAATTCCAAGTTACGATGGTATCTCTGCTATTACGATTCCGTCTTTTCTGACATGAAGCCTCACCGCAGTAAGTGACTGTCCGAGGCACGGACCGGAGATGCAGTTGCCAGACGCCATGTCAAACCGCGCCCCATGTGCGGCGCATACAATGACGTCACCAGCCTTATCCAGGTACTCATTTTTTTTCCAGGGCAATCGTGTATCGCCATAATGCGGACACAGATCCCGATATGCGTACAGTTCAGAATTTTTCTTCACCACAAACAAGCAGGGCTGCCCCTCATCGAAAGGGTCAAACCCCCTAGCCCGCCGGTCAGACAGGGTATCGATGTGACACAGCTCGACCTTCCGGTAAGACCTGATCGGCGCAGTACCCTCGTTCTCTGGAAATTCGCTACACACAACGATCAATCGTTGCCAGGTGGCGGCCCCATCGGAGCCCACTTTTCGCGGTACTCCATCAGGAAGACCTGTGAATTGTCAGCGCCCAGGGCCGCCTCACGCGCGCTCCAGCTATCATCATGAAGATCCATATCCGCGTCGTATTCCATTTTGCAGCCCATAGGGCTTGAGAAATACCAGAACCAGTTCGATCCAAAAATATGCCGACCGGGACCCCAGAAACTCTGGTACCCCTTCTTGACCATGTTTGTTCCGGCCTGCATCACGTCGTTCGGGCCGGCCATGTGAAAGGTAAAGTGCTCGCACCCTTGCATATGCGGGGGAGTCTGGATCATAAATAGCGTGTGATGATCGTTGGTGCCGGCAGGCCGCATAAATGGACCTACCCCGGTAAAGCGATCTGTGGTCACAAAACCCAAACGCTGCTCATAAAAGGCTTCTGCTTTGGCGTAGTCAGGGACAAAATAGACCAAATGGGAAAGAGTAACGGGTTTGGGCTGAGCCTCTTTTTTGACCGCAACATTGTTAACTGGGCGCTGCTCCGATCCACCTGGTACGTTGACCCTGCCCGCAGGCAGTGACAGTTTTTTTCTGACGGTGACTTGGAAGCCCAATAAAAACCCTGTGTCGTCGACAACCTCTATCGAACCGTCATCCAGTTTTTTGACCTGACGGTCTTTGCCCAGTTCTTCGGAAATGGCATCGAGAGTTGCCTGTTCAGCAACGCCATAGACAGTTTTGCGTAACATGCTGCCCGTTGCCAAAGCTGGGGGCAGCAATGGATCATCCTTCTGGGCTATTACGACAGCAGTCCCATCCAGCGCTTCGAATCGTCCATTACCCGCATCATCGAGCCCATAGTCCGACAGGAATTGCCTGCAGCCCTCAACATCATCTACACCGAAGATCAGCGCATCTGGTCCAACGATATTCATGCTCATCTCCTCAGGACCTGGCGGTTCGTCCGCCCAGGGTTTCTGCAACCCAATCGGCAATGTAATGCCCGGCATTGATGCTGTTATCGAAGCTTGAATGTTGAACTCCACCCTCACGCTCGGTAAATATCTTCAACTCCCGCTTGGGGCTGTTGACCAGTTGCTCATACGTGCGCTGTGCCCACTTGAGCGGTATTTGGGAGTCTTTCTCACCGTGTGTAACCAGAAAAGGCACCTTGATCTTCTCGACTACACCATCGAGATGCACGTCTTCGGCAATTTTCATGAAGTCTTCAATATCTTTGGCTCCCCAGACCCAGCGGACATGCGCCCAGTAGTGAGGGACGGGGAAGTCACCCTCGTTTTCGAGGCGACGTTTTTGCACATCACGCCAGTCATGGTTAGCTCCCCAGCAGACACCGCAGGCAAAACGCGGCTCAAAGGCCACGGCACGCGGGCAGAAATAGCCCCCCAGAGATACCCCTTCCATGCCGATCCGTTTCGAGTCGACATCATCGCGAGCTTCCAGCCAATCAACAACAGGGCTCGCCCAGTGCTCAGAGTCATAACGCGCCGTGAGCTCTTGCAGCCGCAGGGCTTCACCGGTGCCGGGTTGATCGATAATGAGCGATGACACGCCCCGCTTAGCCAGCCAGACGGGCAGCCCGACGCGATACTTCATCTCTTTGGTTGAGTCCAGGCCATTGACCTGCACCAGTAGCGGCGCAGGCCCGGTGGTATTTTCAGCCTGTACCAACAGACCGGAAATATGTTTTCCTTCATAGGGAATTTCTACTCGCTCACAGTTTTCGCCGGCGAGTTCAATACCCTTGTCAAACAGGGCCAGCATACGCTTGTACAGATCCAGTCGACCTGGCGCATCGTGCGCCTGGAGACGTTCACAGGTGATCAGGTAGGAAGCGGCACGACCATACTTTTCACCCGCTGAGAAACAACGTCCTTTGGCTTCATCTTCCTCAGCCAACTCACACAGTTGATCGGCCATCTTTGCCCAGGTGTCGCGAAAGGCCTGGGTTCCTTCCGCATCGGGCTTTTTTGCGGCTTCCTGGAGAGGTGCGCACATGGCTTCTATTTCGCCAATTCGAGCACCCATCTCAATAGCCAGATCGACCGACAGGTTCCACACATAATTGGTGGGAAAATATCTAAACATTTGAATTCCTTAAAACGATATCAGTACATGACCTTGAGTCTGCCAGGCTCAATATCGCACTCGACTGAGAATAATAAAAATTGTTTATATTGATACAAATGAATACATGGCATTTATACCCAGATGTTCGCAACGTGCACTGCTCTGTTGACCGGCTGTAGTCATCCGGCCGCCCTGACATCAAGCCATATTAATTATCTATACTAATCCATAAATATAATCACTTTTTAGAATGAATAAATTGGATCTATAGTTCAACTCTGACTGGGCAGTGCCAAAGACGCCCTTTTTCGCTAACGACTCGAGGTCACGTACATGAATAACACTTCAGTACCCCGTGTAGATATCGACCCATTCAGCGATGCGGTATTACAAGACCCCTATGCCTACCACGAACAGCTGCGCGAGGCGGGACCCGTATTCTGGCTGGAGTCCCTGGGTGTCTACGGCATGGCGCGCTTTGATGAAGTGAGAGCTTCCCTGAGCAATCACGAGGTGTTTGTCTCCAGCCGCGGCGTTGGCGTGGCCGACTTTGCCAAAGAGGAGCCCTGGCGCCCACCATCGCTGTTGCTGGAAGCCGACCCTCCGTTACACGATCGCACCCGCGGTATTATGAGCGCAATCCTTGCCCCGGCACGGCTGCGAGAACGCGAGCCCCTGTGGCGCGAGCGCGCACATGAGTTGGTCGATGAACTTACCGACAGTGACACTTTTGATGCAGTGACGGATCTCGCCGAAGTTTTTCCGATGCGGATATTCCCTGATTCCGTAGGACTGATGGACGAGGGGCGGGAACACCTGCTGACCTATGCCGCTGCGGTGTTCAACGCTTTTGGTCCCCGCAACCATATTTTCGAGGAAGGTAATGCTGCCTCGGTGGAGGCTTCTGCATGGGTGGCTGAAGCCTGCAAGCGGGAGAACCTCAAACCAGGAGGATGGGGCCAGGATGTATTCGCTGCGGCGGATCGCGGGGAGTGCACACCGGACGAGGCAGAAAGACTGGTTCGTTCCCTGTTGTCGGCAGGTGTCGATACCACGGTAAACGGTATCGGCCACCTATTGCTGGCTTTCACTGAGCACCCCGGGGAGTGGGACAATCTGCGGGCAGATCCGCGCCTCATCAGGCGGGCAGTCGACGAAAGCATTCGCTGGGACTCCACGGTACAAACGTTTTTCCGCACCGCATCCCAGGACACTGAAGTGGCTGGCCACCTTGTTCCGAAGGATTCAAAAGTACTTTTGTTTCTTGGATCGGCTAATCGCGACCCGAGAAAATGGGACAAGCCGGAACTGTTTGATCTGACACGAACCACCAGTGGCCATGTCGGGTTTGGCGCAGGCATTCACCAGTGCCTTGGCCAGGTGATCGCCAGACTGGAAGCCCAGATGATTGTGGGAGCCCTCGCCGAGCGCTGCGTATCGATTCGCCGTACCGCAGTGCCGGTACGGCGCCTGAACAACACCCTGCACGCGCTGGCATCGCTGCCCGTAAAAGTCCAACTCGCATAGGAACCAACCATGTCCCGCAAATTTATCGACCTTTCTATCTATCTTGAGAATGACGTGATCACCGACCCACCCTTTATGCGGCCCAAGATCACCTATCAGAACCATGCGGAGAGTGTTGCGGAGGCGAATCATTTTTTCCCTGGCGTCACCGCCGAGCAGTTTCCGGGGGGCGAAGGCTTTGCAGCGGCTGAAACGGTCACGTTAACCACCCACAACGGCACCCATCTCGATGCGCCCTGGCATTTTCACCCGACGATGGACGGCGGTGAGCGCGCCATTACCATCGATGAGGTACCGCTGGACTGGTGTTTCCGCCCCGGGGTAAAGCTGGATTTTCGCCACTTCGAGGACGGTTATGTAGTGACCGCGGACGATGTTGAAAAGGAGTTGGCGCGCATCGGCTATACCCTGCAGCCAATGGATATCGTGCTGGTCAACACCGCCGCCGGCATGGCGGTGGGCAACCCCGCCTTTGTCGATATCGGCTGCGGTATGGGCTATGAGGCCACCATGTACCTGCTGGAGCGGGGCATCAAGGTCACCGGCACGGATGCCTGGTCCTGGGACGCGCCGTTCAGCTATACCGCAAAAAGAGTTGCGGAAAGTGGCGATACCTCGCAGATATGGGAGGGCCACAAAGCGGGGCGCGACAAGGGCTACTGCCACCTGGAGAAATTGCACAACCTCGAGTCCCTGCCGCCCTTTGGCTACACCGTAGCGTGTTTTCCACACAAGATTAAAGGCGCTTCTGCCGGTTGGACCCGGGCCGTGGCAATTTTTGACGAACCTTGAGTGGCCTTATGACACCCGATGAACAGGCGTTCTCCGACGTGCTTAACCACTACCGGCAGCGTATCGAAACAGAGCAGCAATGGATCGAGTCGCTCCCGGCCGAGCAGCGCTTGGGTCACCGCGACCTGCTGTTACTTGAGGTCGGCGAAGACGCGGCAAACCTGCTCGCGGATCTGATTATCGGCGCTGGCGCGAAAACCATCGTCGAACTGGGAACCTCCTACGGCTACTCAACGCTGTTTCTTGCGCGCGCCGCACAGCTTACCGGCGGCAGGGTTTATACCTACGAGCTCGCAGAAGAAAAACAAAGCTATGCACGAGAACGTCTGGGAGAAGCTGGCCTGGCCGATCTGGTCGAGTGGCGCCTCGGTGACGCAGTATCACTGCTGCAAAACCAGCCCGGTCCCGTGGATTTTGTATTCATAGATTTGTGGAAAGACCTCTATATCCCCTGCTTTGAAGTTCTTTATCCCAACCTGGCACAGGGCGCCATCCTTGTGGCCGACAATATGCTGTTTCCGGAGCGGTCACAGCCCGACGCGGCAGCGTACCGTGCGGCCGTGCGAGCCAAACCCGACATCGAAGCGGTGTTACTCGATATCTGCAATGGCCTGGACATCGCTTGCAAGCTCAAAAGAACGCCATGAGGATGATGATCACCGGGCTGCAGCGGAGGAAAGCCGGGCGCTGGCCCCGCGAATCAATCCGGATGCAACACTGGTCCTGCTGGAGCTGGTTGCCAACTCAATTTCATGTGTTTAAAACAGGAGATTAACCGATGAGACTTGCCACCATCGCCAACGACACCAGGGACGGCGCGCTGGTCGTAATTTCCCGGGATGGAGAGCGTTACCTGCAGGCTGCGGACACAGCGCCTACACTGCAGGCCGCTCTCGATAGCTGGGCTGACACCGAACCGAAGCTCAGGGCGGTCGCCGCCACCCTGGCACAGGGAGGCGGCTCGCCCACCGGCGACATACGTTTTCTCGCACCCCTGCCCCGTGCCTGGCAGTGGCTGGATGGCTCCGCGTTCAAGAGCCATGGCGACCTGATGGAAAAGGTCTTCGGTATCGACCCGGTTCCAATGGATAAACCGCTGATGTACCAGGGCATGTCACACCGTTTTCTCTCTGCTACAGAAGACGTGGAGTTTCCTCGGGAGGAGGATGATATCGACTTCGAAGGTGAATTCGGGATCATCACCGATGATGTACCCATGGGCGTCAGCGCGGCAGCGGCAATGCATCACATCAAGCTCATTGTGCAAATCAACGACTGGTCCCTCAGGCGCCTGGCGCCTGCCGAGATGAAAACCGGGTTTGGCTGGATCCACGCCAAGCCGGCCTGCTCGATGGCGCCTTTTGCCGTGACCCCTGACGCGTTGGGAGACGCCTGGCGGGACGGACGGGTTCACCTGCCGCTGACGGTGGACTGGAATGGCGAGCGCTTCGGCAATGCGCAAGCCGGAGTCATGGATATAGGATTTCATGAACTGGTTGCACATGCAGCGGCCACTCGCGATCTCTGTGCCGGCACCGTGATCGGGTCAGGTACCGTGTCGAATGACAACTTCCGTGAAATCGGCTCTTCATGTATTGCCGAGCGACGCGGTATTGAAATTGTCGACGACGGCGCACCTAAAACAGGCTTTATGCGCTTCGGGGACCGGGTGCGGATGGAGGCCTATGGCAAAGACGGTACCTCGGCGTTTGGTGCGATCGACCAGCGCGTCACCCGAAGAGACATATGAACATGGCTGACCCTGTGCGGCGGGTCGTTACCGGTCACGATGACAACGCGCACGCGGTCATCCGCTCCGACGAGTCGTTCACACCGCAGCGGATTCCATCGGGCGACGCAGCTTTTGCGCTGTTATGGACCACAGCGCACGAAGCGGCTTGCTACCGGCACAACGCTAACCCCTTAGCCGAGGTTCAACCATGACGGATATTATCCTGTACGCCGCGCCGGGCTCCTGTTCACGGGTGCCATGCATTGCCCTCGAAGAAATCGGCCTGCCCTTTGACTACCGGCCAGTGGTGTTTATGCAGGGCGAACACAAATCTCCGGATTACAAGAAGCTGAATCCCAAGGGAAAAGTCCCCTGCCTGGTAATCGATGGCGAGCCGCTGACCGAGAACGTCGCCATCCTCAGTTACCTGAATACGCGCTTTCCCGATGCGGCGCTGCTACCGCCCACAGCGAACGAATTGGAGCGGATGCGCCAGCTAGCCGATCTTTGCTTCTGTTCGGCAACACTACACCCTTTGGTTACCCGTATTCGAATGCCGCGGTTTTTTGCTTCAACGGAAGCAGCGCGCAGCGTGTTCGACACCGGTTGCGAGGCGATGCGCGAGTATTTCCAGCTTATCGAAAACCGTCTGGCTACCGGTCCATGGTGGTACGGCGACAGCTGGAGCGCGATGGACGGGTATCTCTACTGGGTTTTCTGGCGCGTGGATGGTGCCGGTTTTCCCACTGCCGACTATCCCCGCTTCAGCGACCATGCCAGACGCCTGGAACAGCGGCCCGCAGTGCAACGTGCGTTGGCGCGCGAGCAAGCCGCGCAGGCCGGGCTGGAAGCGAAAGGACTGGCTTTTAAACCACCACCACTGCCGGACGCATAAAGTTCATTACCAGAATTCTGGATTTCAACTCACCGCGCATAATCACGTTGCTGGAGGAATAGCACAGATGTTCAGAAAATTTATCGCAGTGGCATTGTTTGTGTCATTTATCGCCATGTCGAGTTCAGGTTTGATGATGTTCGTCATAGAGAAACCGTCATTCACCATCCAGATGCACCCCGTTCACAAGCTGTTCGGTCTGGTGATGATTTTGTCCGTCATCGGTCACTTGAGCCTGAACTATCGATCAATTCTGGTATACGTGAAAACGCGCTCGGTGGCAATTTTCGCCGGGGTTCTTATTGCCGTGCTAACGGGGCTGTATGGCGTCGCCATCAACAACGAGCTACCAGAGGCTATCGCCATTCCAATGGATAAACTGGCGGCAGAAGCCGAGGGAGTGACTATTTCCATGGGGAACGCCGCGAAAAGTGGGTTGCCATACAGGTCGGCGTCGCCAGTATTTCGGCGATTTTGTTGATCGCCATTGGCGGAATCCTTGGAGAAACCCTGGGATCCCGTGGACCTTTCCTGCTCTACCTGCTGGCACTACCGATAGCGCTGGTAAGTGCATTCGTTTTGTTCGAACCCGCAGTGCATGAAGATACCCACTACATAGACCTCGGGGGCTTCCCTTTCAGGCAAGTAATTCCTCTGGTCGCGATTACCCTCGGCGTATCACTGCTTTTTTACACTATCGTCGTCAAATTGGGTCCCATCCTGATGCTTACCGCCGTGGTGACGCCGGCAATTATTGGCGCTGCCGGTGCAGCGGCAAATATGGGCCATGTCGGGGGTGCTATTCTTTTCGGCCGGTTCAAGAGCGCTTCAGGGCCCTCGCTGTTAACAGCCGGTCTGGCGCTCGCTGCTTCAGGATATTTCGGGCTGAGCGTAAGCGGGAGTCTCTACGCCAGTGTCGCCAGTGCAGTTTGCGCGAGCCTGGGGGTGGGAATAATGTTGCCTACGCTGCTGAGCTGGACAATGCGCATTCTGCCTCCGGTTTTCCGTGGACGTGGCACCGGTATATGGACCGGTACCTTTTTCCTGGGCCAGTTCCTCGCGCCAGTGATTGCGGTATCCCTTGAAGTGGCGTTGGGCGGTCTGGGTAATCTCTTGGCGGTGTATGGAGTGCTGGCTCTGATCGGCGCCATTGTCGCTTTCATAGTATCGAGAACACAGGCCGGCTGATCTGGGAGATCTCAGGCTAAGTTTCATCCCGCCGATGGAAATTATAGTTGACACTATCAACCTTATGTCTTTATAGTTGACCTTATCAACTATATAGAGATCTGACACATGCCCGGGATATCACTTGGTGAGGCTGTGCACCGACTGATGCACGCTTACAAGTCCTTGCTACGGGAAGCTATCGCGAAGCAGGAAATCGAATTGCCTGTCACGCAGATCAGGATCCTGAAGGGGATCTGCCGCAGTCCGCGGGGCACGGCGCAATCCATTGCCCAGCGCATGCAACGAGACAAGGCGCAAATTACCCGCGCGTTGAACGACCTGATTGGCGCCGGGCTGATTGTCAGGGTAGACAACCCCGCGGACGGTCGCAGTCACTTTCTGAAGCCTACATCCAGTGGCAGGAAAATCGTGGCCGGGCTGGATGCGGCGGAAGATTGGGCTGTACAACAACTAACCAGGAATCTGCAGGCAGATGATATCGCCTTGTTTCTCCGCGTCAGCAACACAATGGCGGACAGCGCCAGGCAGATTCTCGCACCAGATAAAGGAGAACCATGACATGAGCAGGCCGACACCAAGAACCCTGGAGGTGATCCGTTCCCAGCACATGACGCCACATATGCTACGCGTTACACTCGGCGGTTCAGGATTGACAGACTTTCCGCCGGATCAGGAAAGCGCCTATGTGAAACTGGTCTTTCCCCAGCCGGCTGAAGCGCGTCCACTCATGCGCACCTACACCGTCAGCGCACAACGCTGCGATGAGATAGACGTGGATTTCGCGCTTCACGCGGCGGAAGGGCCCGCCACAGCCTGGGCCCTTAACGCACAACCAGGCAATCAAATCCTGGTCGGCGGGCCGGGTCCCAAAAAGCTTATCAACACCGACGCAGACTGGTTTCTACTGGCGGGCGATATGACCGCGTTGCCGGCAATCAAAGTCAATCTTGCGCATCTTCCGGAACACGCACAGGGCTATGTGGTTCTCGAAGTGGTGCATGAACACGATGTCCAGCCACTCAATGTTCCGTCAGGCATTGAAGTGCACTGGGTTGTAAATTCCAATCCTGCTGTTGCTGGCAGCCCCTTGCTTGATCGGGTGGAACGGCTTACCTGGTTACCGGGCCAGCCTGCTGTCTGGGCAGCTTGTGAATTCCACAGCATGCGCGCGTTGAGGAAATACTTCAAACTGGAGCGCCAATTACCCAAGAACCGTCTGTATATTTCCAGTTACTGGAAAATCGGCAGCACCGAAGAGGAACACAAGATTGAGAAACAGGATGACGCCCGATCGGCGCAGCAATAACTCATACTTGACGAGACAGTCTTGCCAGGAGGTGATATGCCAATGATCACGGCCAACGAGCTCGCCCAGATCATTTCGCTCGCCGTTGCACCTGTGTTTCTCCTTGCAGGCATAGCCGGTTTTCTCAATGTCATGTCGGGGCGCCTGGGCCGCATCATCGACCGCGCCCGGATAGTGGGCTCAATGGTTTCCCGGTTAAACAACCCCGACCAGCAAGATATCGCCCGGCGCGAACTGCGCATTCTATGGCGCAGGGTATCAGTGACTCATCAATCCATCGCGCTGTGTACCTGTTCGGCCCTGCTCGTTTGCACCGTTATCGTCGGCCTGTTCGTGGAGGGCTTCTGGGCGCTTGATATAAGTGCACTGATCGTGGGCCTCTTTGTCATGGCACTGGTACTGCTGATCGTGTCGTTGTTACTGTTCCTGACGGAGATCCAGCTGGCTACCCGCACACTGCGAATGGGTCGGGAGACGGCGATTGAGGTGGCCTCCAGAGATTGACTGTCGCCAGGCCACTCAAGGTAGCGTACTGTCAAGTGGACCCTGAACTCGCACAGACACCGACACCTCATTGCTGACCCAACTGGTATCTTCCCACTCACCGGTACCGACCCCCAGAGCCAGGCGTAACAGGTCGGCTCTGCCTTGAAGGATACGCTGGCCACCCGACTCTGTAACGGAGAAATGGAATAGAACCGGGACACTATAACCCTTGATAATCAGTTTGCCCTCTGCGATATAGCTTCCGTCTGACTGCGGGATGAAGCTGTCTGCCCGGTAATAAGCCATGGGATAGCTTTGGGTGTCGAACCAGTCAGTTTCAGCCAGGGTTGCATCGCGTTCGCTGTCACCCGTCATTACATCGGCGGTATGTATACTGACATCAAAGGAGCTCTCCCCCGGGGCGCTGCCGTCAAAGCGGATATCAGCAGTCCAGTCTTCCCAGCTGCCGGTAAAATTCGCCCCCGCCTGGTTACCGGTGAAGCGAATAAAACTGTTTTCGTAATCTATCTGCCACAGCGGCAAACTGGAAGCGCGCGTCACCTGCTTTTCAGCTTCAGCTGACTGCAGGCCAGGCCTGGCTGGTACAGGTCCGGTGGTAACTCCGCTTCCGGAAGCTCCCAACCACAAGCTTCCCAACAGGGCCAGGCAGAGGCCTGTAACTACTGTGAAGCGTGATGAGATACGCAGCAAGACGGTATCCCCGTCTATAAAGTGGTGTTTGAGGGCGGCGGTAATGTGTAGCGCGGCAACTGCCACCAGCGACAATGCCAGTGCCCCGTGGATATCCGCGAACACTTCTTTAAGGTCCGGGTTCGCCCCCAGTAAATCCGGAAACTGGAACAGGTTGAACCAACTCACGGAATATGCGGACGCAGAGGACATCAACCAGCCCGAGATCGGCAGCAAAAACAACAGACCGTAGAGTACCCAGTGGCTGGCCCGGGAGGCTCTGAGCTGCCAGCGGGGCATGGTCTCCGGCAGAGGGGGCGGCGGGTAACCGATGCGCCAGAGCAACCGCACTGTCGCGAGCAGCAGTATGGTCATACCCACGGATTTGTGGTTTGCCAGTAAGGCCAATTGCCGCAGGTTTGCGCCGGAGTCCTCGGCACCCTCCGCCAGATTGGCCAACACGAACTGCACAACAATGAGGCCAGCGACAACCCAATGCAGCAACCGCGATATCAGTGGATAGCGAGGAATCGCCTGCTCCGTAGCCCCGGTCTGCATACCCTATTCCTGATAGAACATCTCCGCGGTGACCTGGATTGTTACCTCGTCACCCACCGCCGGCGCATAGCGGCCAAGACCCCATTGTGAGCGCAGTATTTTCGTTTCCGCCGATACCCCGAGGGCGTCTACCTTTTTCATCGGATTTTTGCCCGCCTTGTTGATAGTGGCAGCGAAAGTTACCGGGTGGGTCTGCCCCATGATGGTCATGTTGCCAACAATATCAAAGGTACTCTCTCCGGTTTTTTTGATATCGGTCGATTCGAACCTGATGTCCGGATACTTCGCTGTATTGAAGAATTCCTCACCAGTCAGGTGTTCGTCGAACTCCTCCACCCGGCTGTCGATACTGGCCGCATCGATCAGTACCTCCAGCGTGCTCTTCTGGGGATTCTGCGTGTCCAGATTCAGGACGACATCAAACGAATTGAAGCCGACTTGAGGGGTAGAAAAACCCAGGTGGCTGTACGAAAAAGTGATATACCCATGAGTTTTGTCCAGGGTGTACTTGCCCGACGGGATTGCCGTCAAATCGGCCAATGCGGCCAGCGGCAGGCTGCATAGCAATACAACCAGGGCTGTTCGAAAAGTTTTTACCATCTGGTTTCTCCAATGTGTTTTCAAGTTAATCGAGTGGCGCCGGTGTTAGACCGCTGCGGCCACTGTCAGTGCCCCGGTCGCCATGAAAATAGATACTGGGGTCGGTCCAATGCAGAAGATACACGAGATTCAGGACTCGTCATTGGAAAACTCCTCAGTATCGATCTCCGCCTGCGTCGCGAGGGGATATCGCTTCCCACTTACGGTATCCTGGTTGATCAGTGCCCCCGCGGCGGACAGAATACCCGGAGGGATCTGGATTTCAGCCGCCCGCAAATTTTCCTCCAGATGCTCAATCGAGCGAGTACCCGGAATAGGGATAATATGCTCTCCCTGGTTCAGCAACCAGCCAAGCGCCAATTGCCCGGGCGTGCAACCCGCCTCCTCAGACAGCTCGCTGAATTGCCCACGCTTCCACAGAGAAAACCCCTGGCCAAAGGACTGAAGGCCACGAAGGCAACTTCCAGTTCCCGACAGGCCTTCAGTACCGCGATCTCAGCATTACGCGTCCACAGTGAATACTCCGTTTGCAACGCAGCTACGGGATGTACCACATGGGCTTTGCGCAGTGTGTCTGCTGACACTTCGGATAGGCCAACAGACCTCACCTTGCCCTGTTTGACCATATTCGCCAGCGCACCCATGCTGTCTTCTACAGGTACAGCTTTATCCCATCGATGTAGGTAGTACAGATCGATATGATCAGTCTGCAAGCGTTTAAGCGCCTCATCGACCGTCTTCACCAGTGTTTCCGGCCGGCCATCGATCACACGCTTGCCATCGACACCAGTCATCCCGCATTTGCTCGCCAAAAAGACCTTGTCACGCCGGTCCTTTAACGCCTGCCCGACCAGTTCTTCGTTGCTACCAAAGCCGTAAAGGGCAGCCGTGTCAAAATGCTGCACCCCGTTATCACAGGCACGGTGTATCAATCGAATCGCGTCGCTTTTGCCAGGTGGGTTGCCATAGGCGTGACTGAGGTTCATACAACCCAGGCCGATGGTACCTACCGAACGTGATGCGATTTTTCGCTGCTGTGTCATCCTCTCTTCCATTCACCGATCAATCCACCGGCCATTGTCAATCTCCAGGGAGACTATTTGGTCGCGGGCCGGGTTTGAGTGTTGTTTCCTGTGCGGGCAGGTGGAGAGGCAACCACACCATTGGCCTGGGCGTAGCGATTCCAGTTGCTGACCAGTCCTTCGAGAACCGCGGGATGTTTTCCTGCAAGGTCATGTAGCTCTGTGAGATCTTCGCCCAGATCGTAAAGCCGCCATCTGGGCGGCTCCTCGCCGGGACCAGCTCCACCAACGGCGGGCTCCTCCCTGGAAAAGACGGCCTTCCAATTGCCCTGCCGGATCGCCCGGCGAAAAATAAACTCCCAGCCCAGCACAGTATGGGACGCCATGGTGGTTGCGGGGTCATCGTCCAACATGGGGACCCAGGAGATAGCGGCGGGCAGGTCGGCTGGCTCTACCGCATCACTGGCTGTAGGGTCCTGCACCCCGGCGAGTTCCAGTAAGGTGGGAAAGATGTCCCGCACGGAGACTGGATCGCGGTAGATCGGCCCCCCGCTGACACCTGCACCGGAGACAAATGCGGGTGTGCGTACCCCGCCCTCATTGGTGGCTCCCTTGAACAGCCTGAACGGTCCGGTGGACGCCTGGGCCCAGCCCGGTCCATAAGTCGCAAAACTGCCCGGCCGGCCTATTTTTTCCGGATCCGCATTGGCGGCGGTGAGTTCCGCTATACGATCGGCCGAGTATCCCATGGGTCCCAGGTATCTTTCGAGTCCCGCTTGCGCGAGCCCCTCGGCGCCGTTGTCGGACATGAATATAATGACGGTATTATCTAGTTCACCCGATTTCTCCAGGGCGGCGAGTACCCGGCCGACATTCTGGTCCAGACTGTCGACCATGGCGGCATAAACTTCCATCAACCGCGCCGATTGTGCTCGCTCCCCCGCCGACAGCTTGTCCCACTCCAGCAGACTTTCGGGGCCGGTCGTGAGCAGATTTTCGTTCAGCAGCCCGAGCTCCTTCAAGCGCGCCAATCGTGCTCGTTGCATAGCGTTCGGGCCTCCGGCATACATACCTTTATATTTGTCGATGAGATTTTCCGGCGCCTGGACGGGCCAATGGGGCGCGGTATAGGCGAGGTAGGCAAAGAACGGCCGCTTCTCCCCAGGCTCGCGTTCGAGGTATTCAAGTATTTTATCGGTATAGAATTCGGTACTGTAGCGGCCCACAGGGTAACGAGCCGGAGTCCCATCCTCCTGGTAACTCGCTGGAATACGGCCCTTGCTCCCCGGCTCGCCCTGGTCGGCACCGAAATGGTCCGCGCCCCCCTGTAGTAGCACAAAGGACTTCTGGAAACCAAACGCCTTCGGGCTGTGCTGGGGCGCAAAACCGAGATGCCACTTGCCCACCATCATCGTGCGATAACCGCCGGCGCCGAGCAGGCCCGCAATCGTACTCGCATCCCTATCCAGGTGGCCTTCATAGCCCGGCTGGCCGGCCAGGAACGGGAATTCATGTAGTGCCTCGGCCATGGTGCCAAGCCCGACCTTGTGCGCATCCTGACCGGTCAGGAGCATGGCCCTGCTGGGGGAGCAGGTCGGCGCGGTGTAAAAACTGGTGAACTTGACGCCTTTGTCCGCCAGGGCATCGAGATTTGGCGTCGCGATCTCCCCGCCAAAAACACCCAGGTCGGTATAAGCCAGGTCATCCGCGACGATCAACAGAAAGTTGGGGCGCGACTTCTCCGCCTGCTGGGCTCCGATGCCCAGTGCCAGTGTTGCCAACGCCAGGGTTACCACGATTTTGAAAGATAATTGCGTCATTACTCGTTCCTCTTTTTATGTTTGCTCCGTGGTGAAACGGCACGCTTAAACCGCTGATCAGGCCGGCGCGCTACCTCGGTGCCATTGCTTATAACGGCAGTCCCACGTAGTTTTCGGCTATCTCCATTTGCGCCGCTTCCGAAGACGCAATGTAGTCGAGCTGTGCCACCTGCATGCGTCGATCAAAGACCCCGTCATCCGGAAATCGGTGCATCAGCATGGTCAGCGACCAGGAAAAGCGCTCCGCCTTCCAGACTCGCGCCAGAGCCTTTTCCGAGTAGGTTGCTATAGCGTCACTGTCGTTCTCACTGAAAAATGCAATCAACGCTGCAGACAGGTAGGCGACATCGGAGGCCGCAAGATTGAGGCCCTTGGCTCCCGTGGGCGGCACGATATGGGCGGCATCACCCACCAGGAACAGGCTCCCGTGATGCATGGGCTCGAACACAAAGGAGCGCAAAGGAGCTATGGATTTTTCTAACGCCGGCCCGCGAGTCATGTGCGCTGCCGCATCGGGACCAAGACGCAAGGCCAGTTCGTCCCACAGCCGGTCATCAGGCCAGTCTTCCAGCTTTTCGGTGAGCGGCACCTGAATGTAATAGCGGCTGCGGGTCAGCGAGCGCTGGGAGGCCAGGGCGAAACCGTTGGCATGGTTGGCATAGATCAACTCGTGATTACACGGTGGCACATCGGCCAGAACGCCCAGCCAGCCGAACGGGTATACCTTTTCATAGGGACGCCCTACAGAGTCGGGAATCGCCGGCCTGGATACCCCGTGAAAACCATCGCAGCCAGCGATAAAGCGCGCCTCGATACGACTCTCAATACCGTCTTTGGTGAACTTTACACAGGGTGCATCACTTTCAATATCGTGCACCGCAACGTCCTCTGCCTCCCAGATAATTTCGAGATCCCTATACGGCGCCGCATCGATCAGGTCACGGGTCAACTCGGTCTGACCGTACACCATAACGGTTCTACCTGTCAGGCCCTCGATGTCAATGCGTATCAGGCGTTCGCCATCCGCAAGCTTTACACCGCTGTGGGGCAGGCCCTTGGCGTGCATGCGCTCGGCCAGATCCAGTTGCTCCAGGATACCCGTAGTCACAGTTTCCAGCACACCGGCACGAATTCTGGACAAAACGTGCGCCTGGTTCTGGCGCTCGATAATGACCGCCTCAATGCCGGCTTGCCTGAGCAGGTGCCCCAGCATGAGCCCCGCTGGACCAGCGCCGATAATTGCCACTTGTGTGCTTTTCTTGCTCATTACTCACACGAGCTGTTGTTCGAGTTCATGGAGAACCCGGTAGCAGGGCAGCACCTGGGCAACACTGGAATTTGGCTCCCTGCCCTCGCGGATAGCGGCGAAGAATTCCCGATCCTGCAGCTCAATCCCGTTCATGCAGACGTCCACTTTCGACACGTCGATCGGCTCTTCCTTACCATTGACAAGGTCGTCATAACGCGCGATGAAGGTGCCGTTGTCGCAGATATAGCGGAAGAAGGTGCCCAGCGGGCCATCGTTGTTGAAAGACAGGGACAGAGTGCAGATCGCTCCGGTGCTGGCCTTCAGCTGGATCGACATGTCCATGGCGATCCCAAGCTCCGGGTGCAAGGGTCCCTGCACCGCATTGGCAGCGACGATCTCGCCGCCGGCCTGGTAGGCAAATAAATCCACCGTGTGAGCGGCGTGGTGCCACAGCAGGTGATCGGTCCATGAGCGCGGCTCGCCCTTGGCATTCATATTCTTGCGGCGGAAGAAGTAGGTCTGTACGTCCATCTGCTGCAGGTTCAGCTCGCCGCTGGCCATACGCTGGTGAACCCACTGGTGGGATGGATTGAAGCGGCGCGTGTGACCCACCATGCAAACAAGCCCCGTTTCTTCCTGCACCTGATTCACGGCCCGGGCTTCCTCGAAACTATCTGCCAGTGGAATCTCGGCCTGCACATGCACGCCGGCGCGCATGCATTGGATTGCCTCCGCCGCGTGCTGCTGGGTGGGTGTGCACAAAATAGCGGCATCGACACCAGGCTGGGACAGCGCTTCGGCAAGGTCTGTCGTGACATGCGGTATGTTGTACTCATCGGCCACCGCCCGGGTCTTGTCCAGGGTGCGCCCCACAAGGGAAACCACCTCCACGCCATCGATATTGCGAATGCCATCCAGATGCTTGATACCAAAGGCGCCGGGGCCTGCGAGTACGACTTTCATAGTGTTCTCCCTGCTTTCTGCGTTTAACTGTTTTCCAGAACCAGGTGGCCGACCGCCGTGTTCGACGCTGGCACATGGTAGAAGCGGTGACGCTGTGTCACATCGTCGTTCAGGGCACCGCGCATAATCAGCCACATCACCAGTTCGATACCCTCGGAACCGGCCTCGCGCACGTAATCGATGTGCGGCACCCGCGACAACTCTTCCGGGCTGTCGACGATGCGGTCCAGGAAATCGTTGTCAAAGGCCTTATTGATCAAGCCGGCCCGGGGGCCCTGTAACTGATGGCTCATACCGCCGGTTCCCCAGACCTGGACGTTCAGCTCCTGGTCGAAAGATTCCACCGCCCTGCGCAAGGCCCTGCCCAGTTCATAACATCTGCGACCTGAAGGTGGCGGATACAGCACCACGTTGACGGCCAGGGGAATGACCAGGCAGGGCCAGGCCTCGGGCTGGCCGAACAACAGTGACAGGGGCACGGTGAGGCCGTGGTCCACGTCCATCTTGTTGACGATGGTGAGATCAAAGTCGTCCTGGATTACCGACTGCGCAATATGTGACGCCAGCTGAGGATGACCCTTCACCACAGGTACCGGGCGCGGCCCCCAGCCTTCATCCGCCGGCTGGAATTCCTCCGCGCAGCCGATGGCAAAGGTCGGCACCATATCCAGGCTGAAAGCGGTGGCGTGGTCGTTGTAGACAAGAATGACGACATCCGGTTTTTGCTCTGAGATCCATTTTTTCGAGAACTCATAGCCGGCAAACACCGGCGCCCAGTAGGGCTCTCCAGACTTGCCATTATCCAGCGCCGCGCCGATCGCCGGTACATGGGAGGTGGCAACACCCGCGGTAATTCTAGCCATGGTCACTGCCCTCCCCGCGCGCGCGATTCCCCTCTGGGGCGCGCCCTCCATTAATCATCATCTGTGCGTACTCCTTTTCCGTCATGCCGGTCATTGTTGAAGCCGCCGCCTGAAAGCTGATGCCGTCGCTGGAAAAGATCTTGGCGAGAAAATAAATGTTGCCGCCGAGGGACATCATCCGGTTGTAGTCGCGCTGCAGTACGGCCTGCTTCTGGTCCTCGGTCATTGGCCACTCGTCGAGGCAGGCGCGCTCGTCCGCCTTGAAGCGCTCGCGATTTTCAGCCTTCATCAGGGACATGCAGAACTGGTTCAGATGATAGCCGATGCGGGCCATGTCGGCATCGAAGATCGTGGTACCGGGAATATCCTGGTAGGGTTTTTTCAGGGCCATTGCTATTTTCCTCAATCGGACCAGTACAGACGCATGGGATTGTCCACCAGCAGTTTCTGCTGCAGCTCTTGTGTGGGAGCAATGCGCGGGATAAAGTTCACCAGTTGGCCGTCGTCCTGCATATGGGTCTTTTTATTCGGGTGCGGCCAGTCGGTATCCATGGTAAAAGCGCTCATAGGCCGCGCGCCTTGAGTTGCGCGTCCAGGCGCGGATAGACACGGCGTGCATTACTCTCGTACACCTTGTGTCGGTCATCGTCGGACAGCTGCAGCGCATCCACATAGCGTTTGGTGTCATCAAAATACTGCCCCGTTTCCGGGTCTCTGCCGCGCACGGCGCCCACCATCTCGGAACCGAACAACATGTTCTCTATATCGATCACCCGGAACAGCAGATCGATACCGGGCTGGTGATACACGCAGGTATCGAAGTACACATATTTCATCACGTGCTCAACCAGAGGTGGACGCTTCAGCATGTCCGCCAGTCCACGGTAGCGACCCCAGTGGTAGGGTACGGCACCACCACCGTGGGGAATGATAAAAACGCAACTCGGGAAAGTCCCGGAACAAGTCACCCTCGAGAAACTGCATAAAAGCCGTGGTATCGGCATTGATGTAATGGCCGCCGGAGGGGTCGGGATTGAGATTGCAGCCGACGAAACCCAGCTCGTTCACGCAGCGCTCCAGTTCCGCAATTGAATTGTCGATAGCCACGCCGGGTGACTGCGGCAGCTGGCTAACACCGATAAAGGTTTCGGGATACAAGTCGACCACACGTTTGATCAGGTCGTTACAGGCGGCTGTCCACTGCCGGGAAACGGCCTCGTCGCCGATATGGTGCGCCATGGCTGAAGCGCGAGGTGAAAAAATGGTCATGTCGGCGCCACGCTCCCGCAGCAAGCGCAGCTGGTTTTCCTCAACGCTTTCGCGAATTTCATCGTCGCTGATCGGCAACGGAGTGGGGAGCGGCTCACCCGCGTTGTAGGCGGCCAGTTGCGCCTCGCGAAAGGCCTGGTGGGGCGCTGGCGCGGTGGTGTAGTGACCATGGCAATCGATAATCATCCCGTATTCCTCTCGATCGGAGCAGCTGCGGCCATCGCGTGAATGGCGTCCAGCATGGCTGTCAGTTCCTCGTTCTCCAGCGCAGTGGCAGACTGCGGCGCCAACACCTGCCGGGACACCGTGGCCTCGCTCATATAGGGCGTGACACCGGCCTCGCCTACTGTGCGCGCCACCTCTTCCATCTCCTCGGCGCGGCGAGTGCCGTGCAGCAGGGTACGGGAAATCAGGTAGCGCGCATGTGCATCCCAATCCGGCCGGGGGAACAGGTCGCTGAGTGACTCCACAACCGCCGCTTCAACCCCGTTATAGCGCGCCGTCAACAGGGCTTCGCTTACCAGGGCCTCGATGTGGCGGAATCTGCCGCCATGACATGTGGCAACTCCCACAATGCCTTTGAGGGTCTACTCTGAGCCTCGCCGAACAGCAGATTCCAGCTCTTGATCACAATGTCGGTCCGACCGGCAAGGTCACTGGCGAGAGTTGTGCCAACTTCTCCCAGGCCCAGCAGGCAAATCTTGCGGATGGCCGTCATCGCCCGCCCCAGAGGGCGGCGGGAATCATCACCGCACCTTTCATCAATGTCCGGGTTGTACGCAACAGGGCCGCTCGCTTGACCTCGACAGTGTCAGCACGGCCTGCGACTTCAACGTCCATGGTAAAAAACCCCGTGGGGTGTTCAACATCGAGGCGCAGTGACCCCTCGGCGGCATGTACCCCGCAGACCTGTTGCGCGACTGACCGCGGCAACAGGCTGGCGCTGGCGACACTGACGGCGCCGAGCACACCTATTGCCTCATGCACCCGGTGTGGAATGAAGGTGCGCATGCTGATCACACCGCCGTTGCGCGCAGGAGCGACCAGACTCATCTTCGGTACTGTTTTGCCACTGACGTCGCCCAGGTTCATGCGCTCTCCCAGCGCCAGGCGAATCGCTTCAACCCTGGCCCGCAGTTCGCGTCACGCAGATCGCTGTCCGCAGGCAGGTCACTGGCAAGGAAATAAAGCCCCTTCGAGGTACCGCCGCGCATGACCGTACAGGGAATGGCGGCCTGCATGGTTCAGGCGTCCGTCTCAGCGACAATCAGCTCGTCGAGAATCTTGCGCGCATGGACCCCGCCCTGATCGATATTCAGTTTCATCAGACGTCGCCCCGGGTTTTCCAGCAACCTGCGCTGCTGCGACTCGAGCATTTCCAGGTCTTCGGTGAATATCTTTTGCTGGGAGTCGCGGATACGGTCCGTCAACGCGCCGTCCTTCACATTGAAGTTGCGCGCCATACCCCAGAAGTACCAGCAGCTGGTCTCTGTTTCGGGAGTAATCAGGTCGACGACTATCCCGGACGCCCGGTGGTTCTCGGGCGCATCGAGTCCCCCTTTTCCCGCGTGGGCCACGCCAACATCGATCATCACGCTGCCAGGAGGCGTAAAACGGCATATTTGCCAGCGATCACAGGGAATATCGTGTTCGATGTTGTTGCCCTTGAGTGCATCCTGCCAGAAAGGTGGCGGCGGGATATCACGCATAAACCGGCTCACCGTCACGCAATCGCCTGATCTCGCGGTTTCCGGCGCAGTCTCCTCGATCTCCGGCTGCCCGATACTGGAGGAATGCACGTAGGCTTCGTGGGTGAGGTCCATCAGGTTGTCTATGAGCAGACGATAATCACAGCGGATATTGAACAGCCCGCCGCCAAAGGCCCAGTCAGGGCTGCGTGCCCAGTGCAGGTCGGGAATTTTTTCAGGGTCAGCCAATGTGCGCTCTCCGGGCCAGATCCAGACGTAGCCATGCCGCTCGACCGCGGGAAAGCTGCGAATGCCCTTCTTGAATCGCTCTACCTGCTGGCCCACCATGCCGGCACACTGGCCGTCGGGATTCATCCGCATGCCATGGTAGCCACAGACAATCAGCCCGTCCTGCACAGTACCAAGAGATAACGGGGCGCCGCGATGGGGGCAAAAATCCTCGAGAGCGGCGACCTGACCTTCTGCTGTTTTGAACAGAACGAGCGATATGCCGCAGACAACTCTACCCAGCGGTTTGCCCTCTATCTCGTCGGGCGTGCACGCCACATACCAGGTGTTCTCAGGAAATACTGGCTTTGTCACCTCACTCCCTGCTTGCATAGTTCAGACCTTCTCCAGAGACTCGACATATTTCAATCCCTTCTGCGCCAGCCGCTCGCGCATCTTGTACAGATCCAGTCCCAATACGCCGCTGGCGAGGATGTCGCGTTTTCCGCTCTCTTTGGATTCGCGCTCCTCGGCCCTGGCTAATACCGCTGCCGCCTCGCTTCTGGGTACCACAACCACACCGTCATCATCGGCGACAATCAGGTCACCGGGATTGACCAGAGCACCGGCGCACACCACAGACACATTCACATTGCCCAGTTGTCTCCCGGCGCTACCTCGCACGTAACAGCGGTGCCGACTGCGTGAATTGGACGATAGATGGGGCGCATGTAGGAGGCCAGCAGTCCACGACGCCCGTAGGCCTCGTGGACCGTCGCAACGCCCAACTCGTTGAAATTATCGACCAGCGAGGCATCAGCTCTTTCTATTTTGGTAACCACTATAGCCACTGCCATTCTATCCCACGGTCTGCCGCCTATCTTTTAACCATGGTAGTGGCAGATGGTTCGGGCAACCAATGGTATCGGGTTTCTTTTCCATGAAATATAATTAACAACTCGCGACAACCTTGTATGAAAATCGTAGGGAGGGGCGGCCAAAAAACTATAAAAGTAATTTATTGTCTTTATATTTCATCGTCTTAAACGTTTTTCTAAATAATAATTGTAACTCAGTTAGCGATACTATGCTTGCGACACCCATGAATATTGCACTACAGTGCCGGGTAATCTTGGAAAACGTGCCGCATGAAAAGCCCACAGACCGACGCTGGAGACGTGCAGTCCCTTAGCCTCAGGCACCTCAAGGCCGCGCGCGCTATTGCCGACCACGGCAGCGTGACGGCCGCCGCCGACAGCCTCAACCGGTCCCAGTCGGCACTGACCAAGGCATTGGGCGAACTCGAAAGCAAGTTGGCCTCCCGTCTGT
>JAGRIK010000059.1 GCA_020443325.1 Halioglobus sp. | reverse complement strand
GCAATCGCATCAAGGGCATGCTGCTGCAGGTGCGATCGCGTGTCGCGGAGGGCCATACGCTGGCCTATGCGATGGGTGAGTTTCCCCGCGTGTTCAATGAGATGTATCGCGCCATGGTCAATGCCGGAGAGCACGCCGGCTTCCTGGGCCCGGTGCTGCAGCAGTTGGCGGATTACACCGAGCAGCGCCAGTACACGGGCCAGAAGTTGAAAATGGCCATGATCTACCCCTTTATCCTCGTTGGGGTGGCGATTGCGGTGGTACTGCTGTTACTGGTTTTCGTCGTGCCGGAACTGGTGGGGATTTTTGCGCACAGCCACCGGGAACTGCCGGCGCTGACGCGCGGTCTAATCGCTACCAGCGATTTTTTCCAGGAGTACGGAGTCTGGCTGCTGGCGGGGTTGTTGGCCCTTTATGTCGCGCTGCAGCGCCTGCTGCGCAACCCGGTGCGCAAGAAGCGTTGGCACCGGATGCTGCTGGGGATACCGGGGGTGTCGCGAGTGGTGATTGCAATGGATACCGCCCGCTTCGCGTCCACGCTCAGCATCCTGATGGCCAGTGGCGTGCCGCTGCTGGAGTCGCTGCGTATCGCCGGCGAGGTGTTGACCAACCTGGTGCTGCGCGAGGACAGTGTCGCCGTGGCGGCGCATGTGCAGGAGGGCAGCAGCCTGAACCGCGCGCTGCGCGAAAGTGGCCGCTTCCCGCCGATGATGGTACATATGGTGGCCAGTGGTGAGGCCAGTGGTGAGTTGGAAAGTATGCTGGAGCGTTCGGCGACCAACCAGGAGCGCGAACTGGAAATGACCATGGGCACCCTGATGAGCCTGTTCGAACCGCTGATGGTGGTGTTCATGGGGGGCATGGTGCTGACGATTGTCCTCGCAATTTTATTACCCATATTCGATCTCAATACAATGGTGAAGTGAACGATGAAACAACGAAGCAACGCGGGATTCTCCCTGGTGGAAATCCTGGTCGTACTGGTAATCATGGGGCTGCTGATCAGCGTGGTAGCGCCCACGGTGCTCAATCGCGCCGACGAGGCCCGCGTGCAAAAGGCGCAGGCGGATTTCAAGGCTATCGAGACGGCGTTAAAAATCTACCGCCTCGACAACTACGTCTACCCGACCACCGAACAGGGCCTCGAGGCGCTGGTTGAACCCAGCACGATGAGTCCGGAGCCGCGCAATTTCAAGCAGGGCGGTTACCTCACGGAACTGCCGGTAGATCCCTGGGGGCGGCCCTACCTGTACCTGAGTCCCGGTGAGCACAAGGAAATCGATATTTATTCTCTCGGCGCTGATGGCCTTTCGGGTGGCGAGGGCCAGGCCGCAGATATCGGCAACTGGAAAACCGAGGACTGAGTGCGATGGCACCTCGCGTCGCGGGTAATCCGGCCTTCGAACCGGCATGGCATTACGGTGACAGGGGATGCCGGGTTCCAGGCAGTGCCCTCTAGCGCAGTGGTCGCATGTTAAATTCTGACGTGATACGGCCCCGTATTGCAGCGTCGCCACGCCAGCGCGGTTTCAGCCTGCTTGAACTGCTGGTAGCGCTGATGGTGATCGTGTTGGTCACTACGCTGGTGAATCTGTCGGTCAGCTCCGGTGGCCAGGACATTCAACTTGAGTCGCAGGTTCGCGGCCTGGCCGATGTGGCCCTCTACGCACTGGATGAAGCGCAAATGTCAGGGGTCGATTACGGGCTCCTGTTGCAGGAAGAGGAGCAGTCGGGCGAGACGGTCTACAGCTACCACTGGCTGCAGCGCCAGCTCGAGGGTTGGGAGGAGCCCATTGGAGGTGGGGAGATGTTTGCGCCCCAGGCGTTTCCCCCGGGTGTCGAACTGGAGCTTGAACTGGAAGATGCGCCGGTAATGGACTTGTCGTTGGATGACGATGACTACGACGAGGATGAAGAGCGTATCAGTCCACAGGTTGTTTTCTACGCCAGCGGTGAAACGACGGTCGGTGCGATCAATGTGCGCCAGGAAGACAGCGGCGACTTGCTGTGGCGTATCGAGTGGGACCTGCTCGGTCGTTTCAAACTGCTGCGCCGGGGTCAGCCCGAGGAAGAAGAGGACTAGTGCGCGCTCGCGGATTTACACTGGTGGAAGTGATGGTCGCGTTGGCGATTGTCGCGATTACGCTGCCTGCATTGCTGATGGCACTCTACCAGCAGGTGGATCACGCGGCCTACCTGCGCGACAAGACAATGGCCGAGATGGTGGCGGTTAACAAACTGGCTGAAATGCGTCTGGTGGTCGCCTCGACGCGCAACGTTAAGGCCGGCAAGAGCAATGGCGAGGAGACGTTTGTCGATCGCGACTGGTACTGGTGGAGCGACGTTACCGCGACGGAGTCGGGTAAGGTCTTTCGCGTGGAAATTGATGTGGCGCTGGACGAGGAGCGGCGCGAGCAGCCCCTGTATACACTCGTTGCATCCCTGTTTGGCGATTTGACGATCGATCCCGAGGGCCTGCCGGTACCGGATGGCGGCGGCAGTAGTGGAAGCAGTAGTGGCGGCGACAGCAGCGGGGGGAGCACCAGCGGGGGGAGCAGTAGTGGGAGTAGCAGTGGAGGCGACAGCAGCGGAGGCGACAGCAGCAGCGGCGGTATAGATAGTGGGGGCAGCGGGTTACCCGGCGAGATATCGGGCGGTGAAGGATGAGGATTCTACCCTGATGTCGAGGAAAGCCCCTACAGGTTTCACCCTGATCGAAGTGCTGATCGCGATGGCAATCACGGCCTTCGTCTCGATGATCGCCTACACCAGCCTGTCCACCGTGATGTCGGGCGTCGAGAGCCTGCGTGAAAACACAGACCGCATCTACGAAGTGAACCGCGCGCTGATGATTATCTCGCGGGACTTGCGGCAGTTTACCAACAGGCCGATACGCGATGAATTTGGCGACGTCGAACCCGCGTTGACCGGCGGCATGCTGGCGCGGTTTACGCTCAGCTTTACGCGCACCGGTTGGCACAATCCCAACGGCCACCCGCGCAGTAACCTGCAGCGTGTTAACTATCGCCTCGAGGAGGGCGCGTTATGGCGGGATTCCTACGCGGTGCTGGACCGCGCGGCGGATACCGAACCGCAAACGGTGCTGCTGCTGGATAACGTGGATGATTTGCGACTGACTTTCCTGCCGTCGCTGGATGCGCTGCAAGTGCGCACAAGCGACGCGTCTGTGGATACCAGCAACTGGCTGGAAAGCTGGGTGGCGGATACGAGTGCGCCGGGTGAGGATCTCGCGCCGCCGCAGGCCATCGAAATGTTCCTGCAACTGGAAGACTGGGGAGAGTTGAGGCGCTTGTATGCATTACCGCCGCTATAACCCGCACTCAGGCACCCGTGGGCCGGGCGCGGAGCGCGGCGCGGCGCTGATTGTTGCGATGCTGGTGTTTGCACTTGCCACTGCGCTGGTCGTGGCGATGAAAGGCGATTTTGACCGCTTTTTCCAGCGCAGCGCCAATCTCCTGTTTGATGAGCAGGCGCAGGCCTACCTGCGCGGCGCCGAGGATCTCGCGGCGCTGGTGCTGGTGATGGACTACGACGAGGACAAACTTGAAGGCGTGACGCGCGATGACCTGAAGGAACTGTGGGCTGAGAAGCCGCCCGACTATCCGCTGGATGATATCGGCTGGATGCGCGGTTCGCTGGAAGACCTGCAGGGGCGGTTCAACCTGAATGCGTTGGCCAGGCCGGCGCCCAAAGGGGATCAAACGGGCGCGACGCCGCCGCTGACCGCCCCCCAGGAACAATTTATTCGACTCCTGCAGGCGCTGGAGGAGCCCGCAGTCAGCGAACAGGAGGCGAGGGCCATCACCGAGTCCATCACTGACTGGCTGGACAGCGACACCAACCCCTCTGCCAACGGCGCTGAGGATGATTACTATTACGGCCAGACGCCGTCCTACCGTACCGCCAATCGCCCGATGGCCAGCGTCAGCGAGTTGCGCGCCGTGGCGTACATGACGCCTGAAATCTATCAGGCGCTGCGCCCGTGGGTGACAGTCTGGCCGCAGACGCCGACGAAACTGAATATCCATACGGCGCCGCCGATGGTGTTGCGCACCCTGAACGCCGACAAGGACCTGAGCCCGCTCAGTGCAGATGAGGGACAGTCGCTGGCAGATTATCGGAAGGAGATCGGCTTCATGGACGTAAGCGATTTTCTCAACAACCCGGTGTTCGAGGGCAGGCGGGATAAAATGGTAATCGTCAGGGACCAGTTGGGGGAGAGTACCGAGTACTTCCTGCTGGATGCCACGGCGGAGGTTGCCGACAGGAACATGCGCTTGTACAGTGTGCTCCATCGCCACAATCGCCAGGTTGAAACAATCGTCAGGACCGGCGGCAGTCTGTAGATGGGTTCAGGAATAACATGAGTTGTACACAGTGAGAATAACCGAGTGAGGAAGACACCGTTTTGCGTGAATCCGCTGTAGTCCGCCTGGTCGAGGGTCGCCTCGCCTGGTATCCGCCCGGCGCCGGCGCCGAGCCGCAGTGGCTGGACGACGACGCGGTGCGCGACAGCCTGCGTGCGACCCTGTCGCAGCGCCGTATCAAAGTGTGCTTTGCTGCGCCCGGCGCGGATGTCCGCCTGCTCAAGCTGGCCGTTGCCCCCGAGGAAAAGAAACATCTCAGCCAATCGCTGCCCTTCATGCTGGAGGAGAGAGTGGCAGCGGATGTGGATAATTTGCACTTCGCCTACAGCCCGCTGGAAGATGACACCTATGCGGTGGCGATCACCGCCACCGCGAAGATGGAGGAGTGGCAGGCGCTGCTGGCCGATATCCCGGGTATACAACTGTGGCTCCCGGAGCCCGTGTTATTGCCCTGGCAGGCCGGTGAATGGTGCCTGGTGATGGAGGGTGAGAAGGCCATTGTCCGGGTTGGGCCGTGCGAGGGCTTCGCGGTCGAGCGCGACCTGGTTACCACCCTGTTGCAGAGTGTACTGGCAGTGGCCGATGCGCCGGATGCGGTGATCGTGTACGGCATGGATCAGCAGGCAGATACCGAATTGTTGCCGGAACCAGTGCGCAATCGTGTGCAGTGGCGCCGCGGCAATTTATGCGCCGCGCTGCTGCTCAGCGAACTGCCCGAGGTCAGGGTTAACCTGCTGCAGGGAAACTTCGCACCGCGCCTGCCGCTGGCGTTGTGGTGGCAGCAGTGGCGGGCAGTCGCCGCCGTATTCGCGGTGGCCTGCCTGTTACAACTGGTGGGTACCTACGCGGAGTATCGCAACCTGTCGGCCCAGAATCTGGCGCTGCGCGGCGCGATTGAAGAAAGCTACCGCAAGGCCATGCCCCAGGGTGCTGTCGTGGATGCCGAAAAACAGTTGCGGCGACAGTTGGACGTCATGGGCGGTAGCGGCCAGGCCAGCGGTTTTATCGGGTTGATTGAGCGCGTGGGCGGTGCGATTGCCGGCATGCCGGGCACGACCATTGCGAGTATCAATTACAACGACAAGGGTAACGAGATGCGTCTCAATATTGTGGCGGCAGACTTCGAGGGCGTGGAGCAATTGCGCAGTCGTATGAGTGAGGCCGGGCTGGAAGCCATCATGGAAAGCAGCAGTACACAGGGCGATCGCGTCAGTGCGCGCCTGCGGGTGACGGAGCGATCATGAAGGAGTGGTTTGCAGGGCTCAACCAACGCGAGCAGATGAGCTTGCTGTTTCTGGGCCTGGCCCTGGTGTTATATCTTTTGTACATGTTCGTCTGGGCGCCCCTGGCCGACGAGCGTGAGCAGTTGGCGTTGCAGAATACCGCGATCGCGGAATCCCAGGTGCGTGTCGATGCGATGGTCTCTGAACTGTTGCAACTGCGCCAGAGTGGTGTCAAGACAGGCAGTGGGCGCAACCTCACGTCGGTGATCAACGAGTCAACCGGGCGTTGGCAGTTGCCCGTGATGCGCCTGCAGCCCAATAGCCGTGGTGAGATACAGGTGCGGCTGGAGAACGCCGCTTTTGACGATGTGCTGCAGTGGCTCTACCACATGGAACACACCGAGCATATGCTGGTGCGCGAAGTATCCCTGACCCAGGCGAGCTCTGTGGGGCTTGTCAACGTCACGGCGCGTATAGCAGAGGCGGGATAACGTGAAAATGACCCGCCTTGTCGGCGCTGCGGCTCTGGCCCTGTTACTTATTGTCACTCTGCTCATAACGGCACCCGCGCGCCTGCTGGATCGGGTTGTCCCGGCGGAACTGGTGATACTGCGCGGGCTGTCAGGCACTGTGTGGAACGGGAGCGCCAGCGGTGTCCTCTTCCGCCTGCCGCAAGGCTATTTCCAACTGGGTGCAGTCGAGTGGTCACTGCACCCACTGTCGCTGTTAACGCTGTCACCGCACCTGGCCTTCACCAGCAAATGGGGCAGGCAGACAGTTGCGGGTGAAGTGATCCTGCGCAGTCAGCAGGACCTGGATTTGTTTGATCTGGAGGTGCAACTGGCGGCGAATCTGTTGGGTCGATTTGCCCCGGTCGCGGTGGACGGTTTCTTCACTTTACAGTCCGAGGTGTTGCAGCTGCGTGATGGCCTGCCGTACAGCGGCAAGGGGCGGCTGGTGTGGAATAATGCCGGCTGGAATTCCCCGCGCGGACTGGTGCCGCTGGGCAGTTATGCCCTGGATTTCGAGCAGCCCGAGGGCGGCCCGGTAGAGGGCGACATCATCACCTTATCGGGGCCGCTGCAGGCGAGCGGCTCGCTGCAGTTGCAGCAGCGGCATTATGAAGTGGATGTGCAATTGCGCAGTGATACCGACCTCGATGCACAGGTCAGGCAGATGCTGTCCCTCATCGCGCAACCCGATGGCGAGGGCTTTCGACTCAATCTGGCGGGCGACTTGTAGGCGCTGGTATAGATGAACTGACCGGGAAAGCGCCATCGTGGCGCGCGGTGACGTATAATTTTTACTGAAACTATCTTTATCTGAGAGATTGGCAAATGAGTGGTTCCGATTACAAGAAATACGAGTGTGTGATTTGTGGTTTTATCTACGATGAGGCCGAGGGCCTGCCCGACGATGGCATCGCCCCGGGCACGCGCTGGGAGGACATCCCCGAGGATTGGGAGTGTCCCGATTGCGGGATATCGAAATCCGATTTCGATTTGTACGTCGAATAAATATGATCCCGCGCGTCCGTATCACCTTGTTCGCGCGAACATTGACTGAACAACCTTACAGCCACCTGCCACAGCGTTTTCAGGAGGTATCGTCGTGCACGATATAGAGAGCAACAAGCAACTGGCCAGGAAACTCGTCGATGCGATGAACAGGTCGGACACGCAGTGGTTCCTGGACAACTACGCCGACGATGTACTGGTGTGGACGATGGGCAACACCCTGATTTCCGGCAAGTATGACAAGAACCAGGTCGCGGGCTTTGCGGACAGCATCTTCGATGTCTTTCCCAAGGGTATCAAGTTTACGATACACAGCATGATCGCCGAGGGCGATACCGTCGCGATGGAAACTGAATCGCTCGGCGAGCATGTCTCGGGTAAGACCTACAACAACTTTTATCACATGCTGGTGAAATTCCGCGACGGCAAGATAACGCTGTTGAAGGAATACCTGGACACGGAGTTGGTGACAGAGGTGCTCGCTGGTGGGCAGCGACCGCCAGCTTCCTGACAGTATTAATGCGGGTGCGGATGGACGCTTCATGACGACGATTGCAGCACGCCTGGCCGCAGTGCGGGATTTGCTGGAGCAGGCAGACTACGATGCACTGGTGGTGCCCCGTGCCGACGAATACCTTGGCGAGTATATTCCCGAGCACAAGGAGCGGCTGCGCTGGATCAGTGGGTTCACCGGTTCCGCCGGGGTCGCGCTGGTGTTGCGCGATCAGGCCGCCCTGTTTGTCGATGGGCGTTATACCGTGCAGGTTCGCACGCAGGTCCCCGCCGAACTGTTCACTTACCACCACCTGGTAGAGGAGCCCCAGGCCCAGTGGCTGGCAGCGACGCTGCCGCGCGGCGCCAGGGTGGCGTGCGATCCGCGCCTGCACAGCCTGCACTGGTATCGCGAGATGGAGAGCGTCCTGGCCGTGGCAGGTATCGAACTGGTGGCCGACACCGACAACCTGGTCGATCGCTGCTGGCGGGACAGGCCGGAGGAAGTGTGCACGCCCGCGCTGCTGTTGGACGAGGCGTTCAGCGGCGAGTGCAGCAGCGCCAAGCGCCAGCGCATGGCCCGGTTGATCACAGCGCGAGGGTGTGATGCGGCGCTGATCTTCGCGCCCGACTCCGTCAGTTGGCTGCTCAATATCCGCGGTACCGATATGCCGCAACTCCCTGTGGTACAGAGCTTTGCGATGCTGGACGATACAGGCGAAGTCACGCTGTTCGTCGATTCGCGGCGATTGCCCGACGGCTTTGAGGCGCATGTGGGTGAAGGTGTGCGCGTGCTGTCCGAGGCCGACGCCAGCGGCGCGCTGGGAGCCTACGCCACGCGCCGTGTTCTGGCCGATGCCAGGAATGCGAGCGCCTGGATACAGCTGGAGCTGTCTCGACTCGATGCCATTCTGGTTGACGGTGAAGATCCGGTGCAGCTTGCAAAGGCGTGCAAGAATGCGGTGGAACTGGCGGGTACCCGCAACGCCCACTGCCGCGATGCCGTCGCGGAGATTCGCTTCCTGGCCTGGCTGGATGCCGAAGTCGATGCTGGTCGATTGCATGATGAGGCGCAATTGTCGGACAAACTACTCAGTTTCAGGCAGCAGGCCGAGCACTTCCACGCCGTCTCTTTCAGTACGATTTCCGCCGCGGGCGCCAACGCGGCCATGTGTCACTACAATCACCTCAACGGTGTGCCTGCGCGCCTGTCCGCAGGCAGCGTGTACCTCCTCGACAGCGGAGGGCAGTACACCGATGGCACCACCGACATTACCCGCACAGTGCCAATCGGCGATCCGGGTCCTGAGGTCAGGCGCCTGTTTACCCTGGTGTTGAAGGGCCATATCGCACTGGCGCAGGTGCGCTTCCCGCGCGGCACCACCGGCACCCAGTTGGACGCCCTGGCGCGGCAGTTCCTGTGGCGCGAGGGTTATGATTACGACCACGGTACGGGGCATGGCGTGGGTGTGTTTCTGAGCGTACACGAGGGACCGCAGCGTATTTCCAAGGTACACAACGCCGTGGCACTGCGCCCGGGGATGATTGTCAGTAATGAACCCGGGTACTACCGCGACGGCGCATTCGGCATACGCTGCGAGAACCTGCAGGTAGTCCGTGAGTGCGAGGACAGCGTTGGCGAGACACCGGTGCTGGAGTTTGAAACGCTCACTCTCGTCCCTTTCGATACCAGGCTGTTAGACCCTGCACTGATGGATGCAGCGGAAATCGACTGGCTGAATCGCTATCACCAACGCGTGCTGGAGACGATTGGCCCGCTGTTGCAAGGTAGCGACAAAGTCTGGTTGAGCCAGGCGACACGTCCGGTCTAGCACCGTGCAGGAAAACCTTGATCTGACATCTCGGCTGGTTTTCGTAGTGCTGTCGGGGGGTTGGTCGTGGGCGACGGGCTCGCACCCCAGCAGGCGTTTCAGTCGCTCCACGTGATTCGCTTGGTGAAACGCCTACTGGGGTACGAGCCCTGCATCCCAATGCTACGGCACGATTTGTGACGAACGTTAGATAGTGAAGTGTGAGAATGGAACATTTATTGTGATCTAGTCGAATTGTGTGCACTGAGGTTGTGGATGGAAAATGTGTTTCTCACCAAGCGAATTACGTGGAGCGACTGAGAAACACATTTTCCATCCGCAACCGCCCGGCAAAGCCACTTCCCAGAAGGCGGAAAACCTCAGTTTTCATCCCGGTTAGTTTTTCCTCGGTCTTGCACTCGCGAGAGACTTCTTCAACACGCTGCCATGCTGAAGCGACTCTCGTGCGTTTATTTACAGGGGAATGCGGTAATGAGCGCCATGATCAGTACCGTCTCCACAGGCGTCTCTTCGGGTATATCGTTCTTGGCAATGAACGCATCAATCAGTTTCGTGTAGCTCTTGCGGTTAAGTACGATTTCCTCGGGTTGGCAAAATAGCGACGGCATGCGTTTCTGCAATAGTACGGCCGCCGCCAGTGTCGCGCCTACACCCACGCCGTTCAGGTAGATACCCGTCACCGACCACTTCTGCTTGTTCTCTTTATTCTCGTTGTACTCAGTGATCGACATCGTACTCATTGCCGCACTGGCTGTGAGGAGGCTGACGGCGAATACTAGTGCAGTGATTATGGCTTTCATTGGCGGCCTTTCCTTTGCTGGGGTTCGTCGTAAAGTAACACTTTCTAACTGGCACAGTAGAGAATGAGCGCATTTCTGTCCAGAGAGAAATAGTGCTGGAGTCGCCACGTGCACAGTAATTTGTGTAGACTGCGCGCATAACAACGTAAATGGGAGTGACATATGGCAGCGGCGGGCGGCGCGCACTGGTCTTCACGCTTTGGGTTCCTGATGGCATCAGTCGGCTTCGCCGTCGGTCTGGGGAATATCTGGCGGTTCCCGTATATCACCGGCGAAAATGGCGGCGCGGCATTTGTGCTGATTTACCTGGCCTGCGCATTTGGTATCGGTGCTCCCATCCTGATAGCAGAAATCCTGATCGGCCGCCGCGGCCAGGGCAGCCCGACTACCGCGATGACCAGCATGGCGCTGGAGAATGGGAGGTCGAAACACTGGCGGCTGGTGGGGGGGATGGGCCTGCTCGCGGCCTATACCATCGAGATCGTGTACGCCGTGGTTGTGGGGTGGG
>JAGRIK010000058.1 GCA_020443325.1 Halioglobus sp. | reverse complement strand
TCGGCACAACGTAGAAAACGAGTCGATGGAGTGCGACGGTGTTGATCAGCATGACAGGGATCAGCGCAAACGACACCAGCGCGAACACTCGCATCAGGTTGTATTCACCGGGATGTGCCCTGGCCATACGCGTTGTGTACAGCTCGAAGATAGCCGCTGTTATCACCAGCAGCCCCAGCCTGAAAATGGCGCCCCCTGAATCCATCTCACCATAAATCTCCTCGATGTACCTGTCCTGGTACACTTCAGCCCTGCCTGAAAGCAGGTACGCGGCAAGAGGCAGCAGGATGACAATGGCCCCGACAACGCGCGCGAAGGAATAGGACCGTCCTACCATAAGCGCCAGCGGCAGAAGCAGGATTAGCGACTGGTGAAAGGTTGAACCTATCAGGATATAGATGAACACCTGTAATCGTTTGCCATGCAGAAAGGCATCCAGTGCGCCCATAAGAAACGCAACAGCAAGTGCCTGTCTCAATCCGGACATCGACAACTGGATGACCAGTATCGGAAACACAAGCGCGATCAGCAGAAACGGCCTGGGATGATTGCGGGCGAACTTGATAAGGTAGTAAAAAAATATCGAAGCCGCGAACACATTCAACCAGACATACTCCAGACCGGCCTTCTTTGTAAGATAGGAGAGGAGGAAGAAACCCGGCTCGCTGGTGTCCAAAAGCGAAGTAATATCGTTGAAAAGAAGGTATTTGAAACGCAGGAAATACGTTGCGAAATCGCACCCGGTATCCAGCCTGGCACCCACAAACAATATAAAGAACACATAAAGCACACAGAAAAGGAACGCTCTTCGCGGGCCGGACACATTCGTCATGCCCAACAGGGCCAACGATATGAATATGGAAACGTAAAGAATCATCGCGGGGTTCTAGTTTCCATGGACAACACCGTCACCGGTGGCGCGGGCGGCCAGCGCATCATCAAAAAGCGCACGCATCCGCAGGGCCTGGCCTGACGGCGAAAAGCGGCTCACCACTTCAGCCCGCGCCTGAACGGCAATCGATTGCCGCAGCTGGGGGTCACCCAGCAACGTTGTGATTGCGGTATACCACTCCTCGGCATCGCGACAGAGATATCCGGTTCTACCGTGATCGACGAGCTGCAGATTGTAGCCAATCGCGGAACACACAGGGACGACACCAGCGGCCATATAGGTACGCGCCTTGCCCCCGGATTTTCCGCGCGCCCAGTCTTCGTCTGGCAAGGGCATCAACCCGATATCAAAGCGGGCAAGCGCAGCCAGTTCTTCCTCCAAAGACCACGCCGAGGCCTTGAAGGGAACGCCCTCTATGCAGAAATCCCCACCGCCCATTAGCTCGAACCTGACTTCGGGGTAATCAGCGGCGATTCTTTCAAGCACCGGCGCAATAATGCGCAGATACTTTACTGTTGAGGTCGAGCCCAACCAGCCGATAGTAAGGGGCTTGTCATTCGTATGCTGTGCATGCATTGCTATTCGGTCAGTATCCTCCGCTACCTCCAGGGTAACGGCATGCGCTCCGTGGCGGGCGGCGGTATCGCGAAGCCAATCATTCCCTGCCACGACCCGGTCCACCAGGCCAAACAATTCAAATATCTTGTCGGGTGATCGCAGAAACGTTGCAACCGGGTTGAACCTGCTTGGCTTGTTTATAAACAGCGCATCATCGTAGTCGAAGAACATCACCGCACCCCGCCTTTTCATATAGCGTTCAAACAGCGGCGGTGCGACCGGAAAAAGCTCGCGCTGCATATAGATAATGTCGTAATCCCTGAAACGCAGCAGAACCCCAATCCGTCTTATTATCGCGCGGAACATCAGCCAGGCTTTCCAGACTGACCCGCCGTGAGAAAAGTAGCGGCTGTACATTCGCGAATCCATAAAGCTCTGCTGGTCACAGTGAACACCCAGCGCCTGCAGATGCGGCAGGTACTGATACACCCGGTACCGACTGCTGGCGCCCTCATAGGGGTATCGGGTCAGGAACAGTACCTTTAGCGGCCGGGCAGTCAATCGGTGCTCCGCTTGTTGTCACTCAACAGGGATGTATAAATCGCCGCATAGCGGGCTATTCCTGTTTGCAGCGAGAATCGCTCCGTTGCAGCGCTGCGGCATCGCGCAGCAATTCCTTCCTCCCTCGCGATACCCACCAACTGCGCGAGCGCCTGCTCCAGCGTCTCCTGCTTCCACTCGTTGATCACAACACCGGTGCGGGTTTCATTCACATCAGCCTCAACATCCCCGACCATACCATTGGTCAGTACGGGCTTGCCACACGCCAGGAACTCTCCCAGTCTCGTTGGGCTCGACGCGCGTTTCGACCAGACCGGCTTGATAAAGAATACCCCTGCATCCATTTTCGCGATCTCGTTCGACACATCAGCAAATTTGACGGCCTTTATATCAACGCGTGCTTGATCGACACCCTCTCGCAATAGCGCCTCGTGAATCTCGCTGTGACTCCCTCTATTTATCACCAGGAATCGCGATGCGGGGCAGGTCTCAAAGAGCAGTTTAACAACCCGGGCGACTTCACCAAACATATACCAGCTTCCCGCAGAGCCGACATACCCGAGAGTGAAGCTCTCGTTATCACCGCTGACTTTCGCATGAGGTTGAAACATATCCAGGTTGGTACAGGTGGGAATCACCGAGACAGGCGGTGGAACCCCAAGGTAACGCAACTTCGCGATTTCGCTAGCCCCCGAACGCGTCAGGGACACCACATGATCGGTATGGGTGAACAGTACGCGCTCAAGACGCTTGAAAAACCTGTAAATGAACGACTCCTTGCGCCAGCTGCCCCCGTCTACGCGCTCATCAACCCAGAAGCCGCGCATATCGAAGAGATGCCGGGCGCCCGTGGCCCCTTTTACCAGCAGGCCCATCAGGCCAGCCAGATAGCTGCGACAGTGCACGACCTGCGCACCCGCACTGCGCGCAAGTTGCCTGCCCCTGCGAACGCCCATCACCATATCGTACAGGGTGGCGGGCAGCGTGGGGCGATGGTGGTACTGCAGATAGTGCCAATCAATCCCGGCTTGCCTGCACTGCTTCGCCAGCGAGGATAGTTGATCACCGTCCCTCAGGGCCTCTGGCTTTTCAAAGGTTAGAAGCGTCATTTGATAGTCAGGCGCCAGCCCAATGACGTACTGCAGGACCTGGGATTGGCCGAGTGGATCCAACAGCCCTGTGTACGAGATATAGAGGATACTGGCTTTCATTCTGGTGCCCGTCACCCGCGACCTGCGCCTGGACTTGTTTTGGCCCGGATTGACGCCAGCGTATCGTCGTAAAGATCGCATAATTGCGTTGTTATGCGCGGCAAGTCGAATGCCTGTTCAACCCGTTTGCGCCCCGCCCTGCCAAACGCTTCACGCTGCACCGGCGACGCCATCAATTCACTGACCGCCCGGGCCAGCTCCCCCGGCTGATGTGCAGGTACGATAGCCCCGCTAACCCCGTCTTCAACGATCTCAACCAGCCCTCCCACGGCGGTGACAACTACAGGACGTGATAACGCCATGGCTTCAATCGCCGCTAGGCCAAAGCCTTCGAAATGCGAGGGGATCACCACGATATCCGCCGCTGCGACCACTTCGAGCAACTTACGATGCGCCAGGGTACCCGTGATCGCTATGACATGCCCAAGCCCGGCCCGGTCGACTTTTCGCTCCAGCTCGCGGCGCATGGGGCCATCGCCCGCGATACTCGCCCTGAAGTCCAGCCCCTGATCCCGCAGCAAGGCCAACGCCTCGATCAGGTCAGGCTGCCCCTTCTCGCGCACGAGCCGCCCGGGCGCAACGATGTGCAGGGCCTTATCGGGCGTGAGGCTCCGCCCCAACTGCAGGCTGTCGATCGCAGTGATATCAACGGGATTGTGAACGACATCGACAGAGTCCAGGCCGAGGAACGCGCGGTAATGCACGGCCACGGCATTGCTTACCGCAATTTTCCGGTCGAACCCCCTCCGGCAGAGAAGGGCCGCGAGCATACGCTTCAACCGGAGGCCAACACCATCGCGGTTCACGCCTTTGGCATAGGCGAGATTATGGAATGTCACGACCGTCGCAGCGCTGTGCAGGCCCAGGAGCTTCACTAAAGCCGTCGCCTGGGCGGGAAAGTACAGGTGGGCATGAATGATATCGATGCGGTATTCATCGGCCAGGCGCGAGAGGTCCAGGGCTGTCCCGAAAAGGTTCCACTTGTGCCGCGCGGGTAATTGCACGACTCGTACCCCGGCGGCCTCGAACTCCATCGCGAGATCCAGTGTGGCAGTCCTGACCGCGACGATGGCTTCGACCCCCCGCTCCTGCAGGGCCGGCAGGAGTGCCGCCAGCACCCGTTCGGCTCCGCCTATTCCCAGCGAATCAATGACGTGCATTATCTTCATGTTGCAGGTCTACCGGGCTTCATGCCAGCCTTCTTCACTCATCGATTATTGCTGACCAATTAAGCCTGTGCTGCCCCCCGGAAGCAAACGATACCACCGGGGATCGGCATTGGCGGTGCACGGCGGTTACTGGCTGGTATCTGTCGCCATTCACGTTTTAGCGGAAATCATTGACCGCTCTGCAACCAGAACGATATTTCTTTCCTTGACCCGGAAAATCAGCTGGCGACGCAGCGCGATAAGTCTTTTGCCAATACGGCTGCGCAACAACACGTTTCTTAGTTTCACGCGCGGTGAGTCATCGCTGCGATAACCAATCGTGGATTGGAACGACTTCATCTTACAGGGTATCGGGTGGGCCAGCCGGATCGATCCGATAGCACCCTCGCGATAGAAGGCCGCCCAGTCGTCTGCCACGTACTGTAGGTTGCGGTTGCGCGCCAGCATACCTTCAGCGGCATCCCGGCCAATCAGGCAAGCCGCTGCCGTGCGCATGCTGCTGGGGCTCATTGGATAAATAAGTGTAAGACCGGAATCTTTAACTGGCACCGCATCCACGCGACTGAATTTCTCCCGCTTTATAGTGCGGTTATACAGCGAAATCACTTCATCCGATGCCAATTCAGCCTGCAACTTATCAAGGATGCCATCGATATCCGCTGGCAGGCAGACATCGTCCTCCACCACAAAACCGGCCTCCGCTCCGCTGGCGACTATTCTTTCACACGCCAGCATATGCGCTGCGGCGCAGCCAATCTGCCCCTGGTTAAACTTGCCTGCCATGCTGGTCGAGAGAAAACCCGGCAGGCTATCAGGCTCGGCGCCATCGACGCAGATTGCATGCACGGTTCGGCGCGATCTGGCTCTGACATGCTCGTGAATGTAGTCGTAGCGCTCGCGAAATCGTGGAATCGAGACCACGTAAATATCCATTACCCTACTCCCGGTCTGCGATTCGCAGCCGCGCGGTTGAGATACCATGCACGAACGACACTTACATAGGCTTCAGCACCGGTGGAAAACTGAATCCCATAGGGTCGGGACACGCCGTGAACCCATCCATGGGGGCTTGAGCTCGGCGTCCTGCCTCGCACAGTCCCGACCCTATGGGATTCAGTTTCCCACCTATACACCATTAGCAGGCATATCTCAGTGCTATCTTTAACGCTAGGGAGCTAGTATCAACTGCGCTCACTGGAGTCATACGTGCCGTAATAGCCGCCTTTGCCGTAGGCGCCCTGCTTCTTGGTATCCAGCCTGTTCAGCACCACACCCGTCAGCGGGAGATTACTGTGCTTGATCAGGTTGATGTTTTTCAACACCAGCTTCAGCGGCGTTTCCTCGGCCTTCGCGACGTAGACAAGTGAATCCGCGACAGTTGCCAGAATCAGTGAATCGCTGACCGCGTTTATGGGCGCCGAGTCTATGACGATGCGGTCGTACTGCTCGCCAAGTTCTTTCACCAGATCCCTGAACTGGTGCGTGGCGAGCATTTCCTGTGGATTGGGCGGCAGGATGCCGGCGGGCAGTACATCAAAGCCAGCATCGACTTTCTGCACGCAGTCTTCCCGTCGTGCGCTTAACGCCAGTACGTTGCTCAAGCCCGGGCTACCACTGCGGAGTTTGAAGGCGCTGGCTACCGCGGGTCTCCGCAGGTCCGCGTCGATCAGCAATACACTCTCCATTTGTGCGAGTGCTGCCGCGAGGTTGATGGCGACGGTACTCTTGCCCTCGCCGGGGTTGGTCGAGGTTACCACCGTGACTTTGTGGGGGTTTTCCAGGCCGGTGAGCATCAGGCCCGTGCGCACGCTGCGGATAGACTCTGCGAATGCGGAGGTCGTGTCATCGAGATAGCCGAGGTAAGGGCCCGTTTGCCCCTTGGGCACCTTGATATTGGGCAACACGCCCAACAGCGGTGCGCCGAGCCGCTCTACGACTTCATCCGGCGACTTCAGGGTGTTATCCAGCATATCCCTGAGAATGGCCAATCCTATTCCAACAAAGCCGCTCAACAGGAACGCGATCAGTACGATGTTGCGCTTGTTGGGTTTTATCGGCGCGATGGGCGGCGATGCCCGCTCCACTACCCTGGCGTGAGCCGACTGGAATCCCATGGTTTCGGAGGTTTCCTTGGCCCGGTTGAAGAACATTTCGTAGAGACGCTGGTCGGCTTCAACCTGCTGCTCCAACTCGCGCAGGCGAAACTGCTTGCGATTCGATGTGGCAACCTCTTCCTTCACCGCGGCGAGTTGCTGTGACAGATTCTGCTCATTGCGCAGGGCGATGCGATACTCTTTCTCGATACCGGCTGCAACCTGCATCACCTGCTGCTTCAATTCATTCTCCGCACTTTCCTCCCGAGCCGTGGCTGCCATCATTTTGGGGTGTTCCGGCCCATAACGCTTGCCCAGGTTGGCCACTTCCTGCTGCGCTGCGGTGTGGTTCTGCTTCAAACTCTGCACCAGCGGGTGTTGCAACACCTCAGGCATCTTCATGAGTTTGGCAAGCGAGTAGTCGGCGCTGCCGCCCAGTTCACGATAGATATTCTCGGCGCCAATCCGGGCTCGTCGCGCCTCGCCGAGGCGCGTTGTCAGCTCATTCAACTCCTGTGCATCTACCGTCTGGCCACCCGCCATATCGAGAATATCCTCCGTATCCCGATAGGTTTGCAGTTCCTGTTGTGATGCATCCAGTTTGGCCTTGAGGTCCTGAAGTCGACCGGTGAGCCAATTCCCGGCTGCCTGCGTGGACTGCAACTTGGCGTCCAACTGGCTCTGGATGTAAACCTGGGCCAGGGTGTTCACGATCTCGGCCGCCAGTTTACGGTCGGTAGATTCAAAGCTGACGACAACCAACTGCGTAAACTCGACAGGCTCGACAGACAGCTGGCTCATGAATCGGTTGATGACTGCCGCCTTCCTGCGCTCTTCATCCTCGACGGCAGAGGTCTCGTTGCGACGCGCGGTTGCATCAAAGCCTGTCACAAAGTCCCGGATTGCATCGCGCCAGTTGTCCTCGTTGTTCTCCTCACTGCGCGGCGCGGGAGCGAACAACGGGTTGTTCCACAGATCCAGTTCATCGGCCACCATCTCGGCGATGTCACGGTTCCTGATAATTTCAAACTGGGTGAGAAAATATTCCCTGATGCCAGGCGGCTGGCCGTAGACCTCCTCGATGGAGACTGTTTTTGCCTCCTGCGATTCGATCATAATCGTGGTACTGGCGCGATACACGGGGTTTATCCGCATCACCCACAGTGTCGTCAACAGGCTGACCACCAGGCACAAACCCAGGACACCCCACAAATTGTGGCGGATAACCTGCCATAGATGGTGCAGGTCGATCGCGTCCTCGTCTTGCGGCGTGAGATCAGCGGGGCGTTGGAGTACTTGCATGGCGTAATGTGCTCGCTAGTAACGCGTGGAGCTAGAAGAAACTTTGTTCGATATTAATGACATCGCCCGGTCGAATACGCGACGTCAATTGCGCTGGCCTGCCTTTCCCGCTGTCACCCTCCGGGGCGTCATCAGACATGATGTAGAACTCACTCCTGGAGGCCCTGGAGGTGAAACCTCCGGCTATGGATACCGCTTTCTCCAGCGTTAACCCCGGCTTGAAGGGAAACCCTCCCGGATTGGCCACTTCGCCGCGCACAAAAAACGGGCGGTATTCCCTGATGGCGACATTGACCCGGGGATTGATCAGGAACCGGCCGCGCAAACCCTCGGTGATCGCAGTTTCCAATTCGCGCGGTGTGAGGCCGCGCACCTTGGTCTCACCCAACAGCGGGAAGGAGATGGCGCCGGTATCGTCCAGCACCGCCTCGATACTGAGATCCGGTTCCTCAAACACCGTAATCTGTACATGATCGCCGGTATTGAGCGTGTAGGAGACGCCCTCGGCCTCATCCGCCAGCACCGGCGCGGCCAGCACAATCAGTAATAACAACAGTCGAGTCAATTTGACGATCAAGGTGGTATCCGTGATTGGTAATGGCAACTCTGGGCCAACGCCCGCGAGATTAGCAGATACTAAGAGTACTTGCTCGCATCTGCAAATCCGGCTCCCCACTACAGCACACTGTCAGCGCCAATTGAAAGATTTCAGCGCCTCCAGCACACGAGGCAACACCGCGTGTTCTCTGGGATAGTGCAAATGGTATATCGGCAACCCCTGCTCGAGCGCCTGCGCGACGCGCCGGAACGTGCCCGACACTATCTGTGGGTCGGATGGGTCAAGGTTGAATGCACTGCGCAACATGGACATCATCGCAGCCTGGCCACCAGCCCGCTCCAATCTCACCTCGCACCGTGCATCCGGCTCCGGCGGTGCGCACAACAATAACAGCGCATCCAGATGCCGGGCCCCTGAAATGGCAACTGCACTCTCATCCAGGCACATGTGTAGTTTGCCTGAGCCGTCGGCGTTGGGCGCAAACCCTGCGGGATCGTGCCCCAGAGCGCGCAGGGAATCCGGGTACAAACGAAGCGTCGGAACCCCACCCGTAATAGCGGCTCCCTGGGCGTCCGCACGCAGGAGAATGCAGTCATCGTCGATCATCTGGGCGCCCTGTAAATGGCAGAAGGACGCCAGTGTGGATTTGCCATAGCCTGAATCCCCCAGGAAGGCGACTGTACTGCCGCCCGGCAATGTGACCGCACTGGCGTGGAGTAATAACTCCCCGGTATGCGCCAAGTAGCGAGGTAGTACCTGATTCAACAATAACTGGCGCAACAGCCCCGGCCCGACGCCCGGCGCAGCGAGACAATCGATGAACCCGCCAGCCCTGATAAAAAAGCTGGCCTGCGCGGGAAGGTACAACAAGTAATCGCCATCCCGTCGCCCGCACCGACAGATCAAGCGGCCCTTGTCATCGTGCCACTCGTAGCGGGTTTCAAACTCCCCGGGTTCGATCTCCGGTGCATCGATTTGCCGCACAGTGACAGAGGGGTTGGACCCCTGGTACTGGCACAGCTCGGGCAACGGCAGCTGGCTCCCGACAGGCACATCAAAAAATCGGTAGATACCGTACTCCCCATGCCGGCTCCGGGCTGCCGCCTCGTCGGCGGGTTTGCAGATTTGAGGATAGAGATTCATCAGGGTGTTATCGGTTTTGGGTTACAATCCGTCGACGCACGGAGTGATGCTGCACGCCCTTTAGTAAACTCGGGAAATATATAGCTTGTGTATGTACTATAGTAATGCAAATCTTGGCGCCTGGATGGTCTATATTTGCCACAGTAGCGTTGAGGGCCCCACTCTGATATCCCTGGCGAACAAGTGGGATTGTCTGGCACAGGCAATAGTGCAGGTGAAAAGGTATTATCATGGCTATTGACGACCCTATAGCAGACGAGGACAAAGCAGGCTCCGGTAACGACCTCAGCCGGCGCAGATTCGTCAAAAAGTCTACCAAGGCACTTTATATTGCGCCCACACTGACGGTGCTCGGCGCCGCACCGGCATCCGCCCAGTTTGGCAGCCCCCCGCCGCCACCAGGCTCAGCACCGGCGCCTCCAGAACCCGGTAAATAGCAATGCAGAACACACCTACAGACCATGGCCTCCATAGCGTGGGGCCCGCAGGATAGAAACCCCATGTCAGACAACTCCCAAATTACACAGACTAGCTCTACGGCTTTAGCGAATGAGCCCCGGAGGGCGACTCTGTGTGCGCCGCTGGCCGCCTTCGCGCTCTTTTGTCTAACCGTAGTATTTGCGCCACTGACCTTGGCCCAGGCCTGTGGCCCGTCGCTCACGCTGAGCGCCAATCAATGGACAATGGTCGGCATCCCCTGTGTTCCTCCTTCGACCAAGAGAACTGTCGGCGACGTTTTTGGCCCCAGCCTGGGTACGGCAAATTACGGTGTGACCTGGATTGCCTGGAAGCGTGTCTACGATGACAGCCAGTGTGTCGTCAGCTCCGGCCCATCTGATTGCTACAAAAGGCTGACGCTGGCGAGCAGCGCGACGACGGGTGATGCGTTCTGGATCTATACAACTGAGCAAAAGACGATGCAATTCAGCTCAACCACGGCCAGTACACCCGGCCCGTACTTTGAGTTTCCCGCCAGGCTCTCCACGGACGGCAACAGCCGGTACTACATGTTCGCCAACCCCTACTCTGCGACTGTCAGCTGGTCCAACGTCGTTTTCCCGTCTCTCATTTTTGGCTTTTTCCCATACAACCTCACGATCCAGGAGGCTATCGATAATTCGGTAGTCAGTAAGAACGTCCATTACTGGAACGGCAATACCTACTTTACGCGCGATCTAAGTAGTCCGGCCGCCACGTTCACAGCTAAAACGTCCGCCTGGCTTGAAATGTTGCGGCCAAACCCTTTCGTTATTTCCAACGTGCAGGTGCGCGTACCGAAGCCATAAACCGTTCATTCAGGATAGCGGAAGACCATCATGAATCTGAGAATTGCACTGACATTACTTATGGCGCTGACCACAGTCACTGCCCCCCACCTGTCCGCGGCCGACCTGAAGCCCGGAGAATGGGCTGTCCGGCTCATCCTCACCTCCGAGGCCGAGGGCCTGGAAGATCCCTACAACACACTGGGTCAATTGTGGGATGCCTCTCCCGAACTGGATGACTACGACCTGCCGGAACTGAGCCAAACCTGGGCGGGCACTTATCTGAGCGTGATGTTCTTTCGGCCGGACTGGGCGTCGGAGAGAGAAACGTACAATACGGACTACCATCCCGTGGTCTACGGCAAGAGCGATGAGTGGACATTCGAGGTCCGCAGTGATGACCCCTACCGTGACCTGAGCCTGACATGGGTGGGCCAGCGCACCAGGATGCAGACGATGGCGCTGGTGGATTTGCAGGAGAATATCGTGTTTCCCGCTGTCGTCGATGGCGTACCACAGGTCTACAACTTCAGGATGAATGGCACAGTGCGGGAATTTGCGTGGCGAGTGCTGAGCCTGCGTGAATATCGGCAATTGGTCAGAGCCGGCAGGGAAGATGGGCAGGCAAATCGAGTGACCAAAAAGAGCAACTGGCTGCCCCGAGGCTGGGGCCAGGGCGAGGGCCGAGGTCACCGTCGTGACCCGCTTGCGGAGGGCTTGCCGGAGGATCCCTTCGGCGACTAGATCGTCAAATCCGGGAGGCTACAGGCTTAACTCCACCCCGATATTGAAGACATAGTCCCTGTAGCTCAGGTTTTCCACGTTTGAATTCTTGCGATCATACGCGTAGCCCGTGTAGACATTGATCCAGCGGCGGAACTCGTAGCCCACCTTGAGGGAAGTATTAAAAATATCATCTTCCCTATTATCGAAAGACTGGGCATAGCTGTCCTGGCCGAGAAGACTGCCCAGTTCAGAATAGACTCGATCAGACCACTGGTGCGTCCATGTCGCGGTGAGCACATCGCGCTTGATAAAATTCCCCTGCAGCGTGGTTTCCTCCGGGTGCCGGGTGCTCGTCACAAGGATGGTGTCCTGCTCCCGTGGCTGCATCAACAATTCGAGAGTCCATCCCAGGCCATCCCAGTCCTCCCGAGCTGAGTCCTTGAAATCCTTGTCTATATAGCTGGCCTTCGCCGTACTGGTGAGGTTTGGCGTGATCTCCCATTGCGCACCCAGTGAGAGCGAGTTTTCATCGCTGTCCAGCTGGGCGACTTCGTCGAAAGGGTTGGGGTAATGAATGCGCTTGAACGTGTACTCGGCCAAGATGTCAGTATTGGGGGCAACGGGATAAAAGAACGTGGTGTCCACCATCGCCTCATCGCGATCGCGCGGCCGGGTGAGTTCCTTGAAGTTCTGGTACTGGCGCTCCATATAGCCCGCCTTGACCAGCAACCAACCGACATCCTTCTCGGAGCCAAACTGGAGGGATCCGGCCACATCACCCTGGTCGTACTCTATAGGCTTGGGTAACACCTCGCCAATCAGGCCCTCCGAAAGCCCCGTACCACGATCCTCATGCAGTGCCGCCCAACTGATGAAACCCTCCGCTATCAAGCGTTCCGAAAACTCCAGATGGGCATCGCCGGAAATCGTATTGTCGAAATAATCGTTATCGTCGTTGTGCCGGCTGACCTGGTACCGGGCGGCCTCGCCCTGGTAGTTCAACTGGTAGGTGTTCTCGCGATCCTGCGCAAGGACATTGAGTGTCGGTCGCGCAAGGTATATCCAACTGTCGGTGCCATTATTCTGCTGTAGATAGATGTTGTCGCGGTGTTTGACTTCTACGCCAGCCCCGGGGGTTATCGCAAACGGTCCGGCGTTGATCGCAGCCGGGCCATCGGGGGATACCGCCGCCAGGGAATCATTCGCGTAATACAGCGCAAACGCCAGCACCGTAATAACACTGACAGAACCCGCCGAATCGAGAAACCTGTCGCGCATGCGGGGCGTCCTTCTCACACCGTGGAATTGATTGAGGCACTCTGCGGGCAAGCGCCCTGCAAATTCAGCGTGTACTGCCATATTCATTATGTGTTGCGTGACCCCGGTCATGTGCGGCGCCATTCTAACGCAATATGGCCGGAAACGGAGAATGCCATTGTGACATGGTCCTGCCAAGGCAATCGTGCATTGTTGGCAAGGATCCGTAGTAGCAAATTCCTCTCACCCTGTATCATGAGCGCTTTACTGTCAGGATACGCATCGGGCGATGTCCCCACCGGCTATTAGAACATATCACTGGGCGAATACCGCGCTGTTTTACTATTTCCTGGCCATCCTGGCATGGGCACCCCTGCCGTTGGCCAGCAACCGCGACTGGTCGACGGTGCTGCTGTCGGGCTTATTGCTGACCGCGCTGTTGTGGTGCCTGCTGCTGATGCTACTCGGCCATGCCAGGGAAACTGCAGCCCTGCGCCGGGCGCGGCCTGCGCTGTACGCCCTGATCGCGGCTCAGGTGTGGGTACTGGCACAGCTTGCGCTGGGCATCAGTGTTGCGCCCGCCTCCACCAGACTCGCATTGCTGCTCGGCCTGGCACTCGTGGCGGCATTTGTACTGGTACTGGTACTGGTGGACTCGCGAGAGCGAATCCTCCGCATCGCACAGGTGATGGTGGGCTGCGCGGTGTTCCAGGCCTTTTTCGCCAGCGCCATGGTAATGAGCGACCTGGAGCAGGTGCCATTCCTGGACAAGGTCTTCCTGCGCAGCAGTGCCAGCGGCACCTTTGTCAATCGCAACCACCTGGCTGGGTTTCTGGAAATGAACCTGGCGATCGGTATCGGTATGCTCGTGGCACAACTGCATCGTCGCCCGGCGGCCAGTTGGCGCGAGTTCATGCGCCGCACGATCGATACCCTTCTCAGCCCCAAGTTCAGGCTGCGGCTGTATCTGGTTATCATGGTGGTTGCCCTGGTGCTGACGCGATCCCGCATGGGGAATGTGGCCTTCTTCTCCAGTCTGTTGCTCTGCGGTGTGGTCGGCATGGTCCTGCAACAGCGCGTTACGCGCAACGCGGTGCTGTTCTTTGTCAGCCTGCTGCTCATCGACCTCTACATCGTGGGCAACTGGTTCGGAGTGAATGAAGTTGTGGAGCGCCTGCAGCGCACGACACTTGAAACGGAGAAGCGCGATGAAGTCGCAAGAGACAGTATCGTCATGTGGCAGGATCATTTCTGGGTCGGCACAGGCGCCGACAGTTTCTTCGATGCCTATGTCCACGGCGGTTACATGAGCGCTGACTCCCTGTATTACCGGCACGCCGAAAACGATTACCTCGAAATTGGCAGCGGGTTCGGGTTTATCGGCTTCGCACTGATGGGGACAGCCGTACTCACCAGCCTGTGGCAATCCCTGCAAGCCCAGCGACGCCGCCAGTCCAGCCTGCGACAGGGCCTGGGACTCGCCAGTGCGATGGGCATCACCAGCATACTTATTCACAGCTTCACTGATTTCAATTTACACATACCCGCTAACAGCCTGTGGTTTATCGTACTGCTGGCCTTTGCCTGGGTGGCTGCGTCGGGAAAGACCGAGTGAAAAAGGGCGCGGATGGACCACCAGGATTGACGCAGGCTTGCGCTGGAGATTTAGTAAGCCTATATTTGTACATTCAATCCTACTCTTTACTAAAGGGTGCGAGTCATGCCGGCTATTTTCCCTCTTCGCGTGTTTTTCCTGCTGCTGGCAATGGTGAGTGCTGCTGCCTGGTCAGCCGATGGCCGTATCCTCAGTTTTGAGGGCGATGTGCGCGTCAACGGGGAGCAGGTAACCGCCGACACCCAGTTGAACCGGGAAGACACGATCACCACCGGCCCCGACTCATCCGTCAAGATTGTGTTGTCAGACAACAGCGTGCTCGACCTCGATAGCGGCTCGGAAATCCTGATCAGTGATTACAGCTTCGACACCGATGAGCCCGCCTCGAACACCAGCAAGGTAGACATTCTTGCCGGCACACTGCGTTATGTCAGTGGCCGTATCGCAAAAGAAGATCCCGAAAACATCAGCTTTACAGCAGGCAACTCTACGATCGGTGTGCGCGGCACATTTATCAGTATTACCGTCGCTCCCCCTGAGGAGTAATGGGTGCGGTTACCGTTTAAGCTTGCCCCCTTATGTGTGCTGTTGCTCACGAGTACAGTGAGTGCGTGGTCCGCTGCTGATAATATTATTGTCAATGTCGAGGCGATGATTGGCGAGGCCACTCTCGTGCGTGAGCACGCAGATGGCAAACAGGAATCTATCGTAGTCCCAACCGGCAAGACCACCCAGAACGATCCCGACACGGGACAAACCCTGCTGACCCCGGCGACCGTGCCGAACAAGGTCAATGAAGTGGTCCAGGCCATAGCGGCGTCATCGCCGGATTCCAATGATCAACAGCCCACTGAAGACGGCTGTAGCCAGGGCAATGCGCCCCATCGGCTCTCTTCCCAGCCAGAACAGGACGAAGCCGCTGCAGCCGCCCTTGCGGCCGAGCTGAAAGACATGAGCTCAGGTGACCTCATGATGGTCATGGCCGTTTTGATCAATAATGCGAAACACCTGTGTATCGACGCCACTACCGTGGCCAATACCGTGGCCCTCATCTCCCGGACTCGCCCGGAAGAGGCGGGGAATGTGGTGTTTGTAGCCTCACTGCTCGACCCGGAGAATTCCGCTCGCTACACGGATGCTGCGCTGAAAGCCGCACCGTCACAGTCCAGGAACATTGATCAGGCGAAGGGAGATGCGGACAAACTCAAGCAGGACTTCGATGCCGATATCCCGCCCCGGACGCCTCCGAAGCCGCCACCAGCCAAACCCAAACCACCCATCAAGCCCGAGCGCGACATCCCTCCCGGGGGATCTATCGGCAAGCCTCCCAGCCCTGAATAGCGCTGCGCCTGCGGAGGCGCACCCAGGACAAGACAGCCACACATGAAGCAGTACCTGACCAATCATCGCTCCAGGATAACACTGGGCATCGCTTTCACGCTCATCGCGCTGTGGCTGCAAATGTCTGGCGCCGACTCAAGCCGCACCATCATCAACCGCCTGAACTACCTTGCCTACGACCTGAGGCTTAACCTGACACTGCCCGACCAGCCGCCCGCAGATAGCAGTGTGATTATCATCGATATAGACGAAGCCAGCCTGAGAGCAGAGGGCCGCTGGCCCTGGAGCCGAGAGAAAATGGGGGCATTAGTGACCAGGCTGAAAGCAGCGGGCGCGCGCACCATAGGATTTGACGTGGCATTTGCCGAATCCGAGCGCAATGTCGCCCGGGAATTAATCGAAGCCGCGTCACTGGCTGGAAACCTTGAACACCGGGACTACCTGGAACAATTGATACCACAGATGGACCGGGACCAGGCGTTCGCAAAGCTGCTGGAGGGACAAAATGTCGTTCTGGGGTTCCTGCTTCACTCTGATGAAGGTGAATCGGTAGGAGCGCTGCCCTCTCCCTGGTCAATGATTTCACCTGAGCAAAAAAATAGCCTCACCCTGCCGATGATGTCGAGCTACACCGGCAATATGGCATTGTTGCAAAAAGCGGCGGCCCACGGCGGCTTCCTGAACACGACTATGGATGCGGACGGCGTGCTCAGGAGTACCCCGCTCATCCTCGGATGGGACGACATGATCTATCCCTCGTTGTCGCTCGCGATGGCCCGCCGCCATACCAAATCGCTGCGTTTTAAAATAGATACTGCCCTGGCCGGGACGAGCGAGCGCATCACAGGGCTGTGGCTGGACCGCTCCCTGATTCCCACGGACCAGTATGGAAGAGTACTTATCCCCTATTCCGGGAAGCGCGGAGGGATTCCCTATATTTCGGCGACCAAAATCGTTCGTGCAACAACGCCCGATGCGTTTCCACAACTGGAAAATGCCGCTGTCCTGATAGGGTCATCCGCCCTGGGGCTATCGGACCTTGTCAGTACCCCTACCGGCCCGACCTTTCCCGGGGTTGAAGTCCACGCCACCGTACTGCAGAGAATTCTTTCGGGGCAACCGTTTCCCCGCGTGCCCGACTGGGGCAACGCCGCGAGCGCACTGGCGATAGCGCTATCCGGCTTGCTGCTGGCGTTCCTGTGCCCGGCGTTTGGCGCGCTGGCGATTACCGTTTTCGCCGTCGGCTTTATCGGCCTGATGATCGCCGGTGATGTCTGGCTGTGGTCTTCCGCGCAAATAGCGCTGTCACCGGTGATGCCCCTGCTCACCGTGATGTCGATTATTGCGATGAACGTACTGTTCGGCTATTTCGCCGAGGCGAAGCAGAAACGCCAGGTACGCAAGGCATTCAGCTCCTATATGGCGCCAGCGCTGGTCGACCAGTTGGTGAACAACCCCGATGGCCTCAGGTTAACCGGTGAATCGCGGGAGATGTCATTCCTGTTTTCCGATATCGCCGGCTTCACCTCCTTTACCGAGAGCGCCAGTCCTGAATTACTCGTCTCGGTACTGAATGAATATCTCGAGGCGATGTGCCACGCCGTGATGGAGCATGGCGGCACAATCGATAAAATCGTTGGCGATGCGGTGGTGGGTATTTTCAACGCGCCACTCGACCAACCGGACCACGCCGAAAGAGCAGTGAAATGCGCCCTGGCAATGGATCGTATCAGCAGGGACTTTATCGCCAAAATGGAATCCCGCGGTATGGCATTCGGGATTACCCGGATTGGAATCAACACCGGGAGGGCGATCGTGGGGAATTTCGGGGGCAGTGAGCGCTTTGACTACACGGCTCACGGGGATGCGATTAATACCGCTGCTCGCATGGAAAGCGTCAACAAGCACCTCGGTACGCAGATTTGTATCGCCGGCTCAACAGCGGCCCAGTGCCCCAACCACTTCTTCCGGCCGATCGGCGCCCTTGTGCTGAAAGGAAAAACAGAGGCGATCGACGCTTTTGAGCCCATTTCAGAGAATGCCTCGGGTTCAACTCTCATGATACGCTACCGCGAGGCTTTCGAATTACTGTCCCGCGAGGATTCCGCAGCAGTGCCCCTGTTTGAGAAGCTCAAGACAGATTTCCCGCAAGACCCACTGGTGAACCTGCACTACGGTAGAATCATCGCGGGAATACTGTCTGCCACGATCGTACTTGCGGAGAAGTGACATACAACACTCGATCAAACAATCTTTGCAGTCCCTGCGGGAGTTGAATGCAGACAGCGTCACGTCGATTCTGCTCGCGGGGATCATTGCGGGCATTGTCACACTGATTTCCAGTGTGAGCTTCGCGGCCCTGATATTTCACGGCGAACTGACACCCTATATCGCTTCGGGAATCACCATTCTCATCGCCACCGCAGTGGTCGCGGGATCGCTGTTCAGCCTGTTTAGCTCCGCCAGGCCCGTGGTGGCACTGCCGGACGATGACACTGCGCCGGTACTGGCCCTGATGGTTACCCTGATTATCGCTAGCTCGCCAGAGGGCACACCCGCCGATGTACTGTTTGTGACGACCTTCGGGGCCCTCGCATGCGCCGCCCTGCTGACAGGCATCATGCTGATGGTGCTTGGCTACTTCCGACTGGGTTCGCTGGTGCGCTACTTGCCGTATTCCGTAATGGGCGGCTATTTCGCCGGTGCGGGATGGTTGATGATCCAGGGTGCGCTGCGTATGGTTTACGACAACCCGTTGGCCTCTATCGAAGATTTTCTCGCACTGTTTGAAGCCGATGCCCTGTGGCGCTGGTTACCCGCCATACTCGCCGCTTTCTGCATCCGCTGGGCAATCCGCAACTGGCATCAGTCCCTGGCTATGCCGGCGGCCATATTCCTGCTGACACTGGTGTTCTATGGGCTGACAAAAGTGGCCGGCATGAGCCCCGCGCAGTTGATGGCGGGGGGCTGGCTCGTCGGGCCATTCCCGGAAACGACTCCCCAACTATTCAACCCGATTTTATTCCAGGGCTCGGCCGACCTGGATTGGAGCGTGGTGATTGCCAATATGAGCACCATCGGCACTATTATAATGCTCAGCGCAGTCTCGCTGATGCTGACTGCAAGTGGTCTTGCGGTAGTGCAACGCAACAATTTCGACATCAACCGCGAACTGATGGTGGCGGGATTTGCCAACACCATCAGCGGCACCGGTGGCGGCCTGATCGCACTCCCTTCCATGTCACTGACCGAACTCGCCATGAAGGTAGGGGGGCCACGTAGTCGACTGGTAGGCCTGGTGGTAGCCGCATTTTGCGCACTGATGCTGTTCTATGGCATGTCCCTCATCGCCTGGTTTCCCAAACCCATCGTTGCAGGTTTACTGATATTCCTTGGGGCATCCCTACTGGAGCGATGGTTGATCGAAGCCCGCAAGAAGCTGCCGCGGCTGGAGTACCTGGTGGTAGTGGTTATCGTGTTGGCCGTGGCGGCAGTGGGCTTCCTTGAGGGCGTCATGGTTGGCCTGCTGGGCGCTATCGTCCTGTTCGTGATCAACTACAGCCGAATCAATGTCGTACGTTATGCGCTGACCGGCAAGGAGCGCGGGAGTAACGTGGAGCGCAACACTGCTGAGGAGCAATACTTGCGCGAAACAGGCGGCCAGACGCTTATCCTGAAACTGGAGGGTTATCTTTTCTTCGGTACGGCCACCGCTCTCGCCCGACGCATCGAAGATCGCCTGGCGGATACCGGGGAGCCCCCACTGCGTTACGCCGTACTGGACTTCGCACGGGTTACGGAAATGGATTCCTCCGCCGCATTGAGCTTTATGAAGCTGGCACAGGATGCATCGCAGTATAATTTTTTCCTGTTGCTGACCGGGCTCACCCACAAGATGCAGAAACGCCTGATGGGAAGTTGGTTCGAGGAGGAAAACACCAGCTATATCCAGATAATGCCCGACCTCGACCGCGGCATTGAATGGTGTGAGGAGCGCATCCTGAAAGACCTGTCACTGGACGAGGAGTCTCACCAGGGTATTTTACAGCAGATATTCGAACACCTTCCTGAATACGATGACCACTCCGTCCTGGAAAAATACCTTGAGCACCGGCGCGTGGAACCCGGCGACCAGCTTGCCGCGCAGGGGGACCCCTCCAATGAGATGTTTCTATTGCAGACCTGCACCGCCTCGGTTTACCTGGACACCAATTCCGGTAGCAAACACCGGATTCGCCGCGCCGGCGCTGGCACCGTATTCGGCGAAGTGGGCTTCTACCTTGGAACCCCACGCACTGCGACAGTTATCGTGGATACCGGCGGCGACTTATTTGTGCTCAGCCAGGACGCGAATGCGCTGCTGGAGCAGGAACATCCTCTTATCGCTGCCGCTCTGCATAAATTTATGATCCGCATTATCACGCGGCGACTGCAGCTGACCACAGCCACCCTGCGGGCGGTATTAACATAATAATCAGCAAGGTATAACGGAGTCTGAATATGGAATGTCCTAAATGTCATGCGCCGATGGAGGCGGTTGAGTTCGGTGTCGATATTGAAGTGAGGCGCTGTACCGGATGCAACGGACTATTCTGTAAGTGGCAGACATTGCAGCAGTTACGCGATGAATGGCTCTCAGATGTCGTACTGGATCGGGGCTGTGCTTCACAGGGTGCAAAGCAGAACAACATGCAGGGTATCAGCTGCCCCGATTGCGGTGCCACTATGGATAGCGTCCAGGATCGGGACCAGGCACATATAACCCTGGATAGTTGCCCCGACTGCGACGGCGTGTTCCTCGACGCAGGTGAACTGACAAACATGAAATCCGTGACCCTGATGGATCACGTACGACACCTGCTCTCTAAGCTCGGCAGATAGCGGCTTCGCCAAAGCCCTGCTGGTGTATATCGGCGATATACCGGGTGATATTGGATTGCGCCCTGGCTTCCAGTCGGTTTTTGAAAAATGGCGACTGGTACAGACTGGGCCAACGCTGTAACTCGGTCAGAAAGCGCAGTTTGCCCATGTAGTACTGCTCGTCATTCACGCCCTCAGCCTCATACCTCAGGGACAATGAATCAGCCAGATATTCGTCCCAGGGCAATCCGAATCCCGACAGGTCAATATCTACCATATAGGCAATCGCGGGATCCCCGGCTGCGCCGGTATGCTGCGTGGCAATAATAAACTCGGCGACTCTATCGATGAACGGGGCCGACATCGCTGACCCGGCCACCTCCTTGAAATAGGCCACACTGAGGATTTCATTATCCTTGGCACCGTAGTGATAGATAATATCGTGGAACCAGATCGCCATCTCCGTCGCACTGGATTCCTCGACATGTTCGCCCGCGATATCCAGCTGACCCAGGCAGTGGGCGATGTGCTCAAGCGTGTGGTAGTACCGGTGGGGTTCCTGATAATGCGAACGTAACTTCTGCCACACCTGTTCCGTATTTATGCCGGCACAACGCCGCCACAGCTCGCAAAACCGTTGCTCAAGAATTTTTTCGTCCACCCAGTACTCCCGGATTGATTAGGCGAGCACGCAACATCCCTGATCATACTTGCAATGGGCTTGCGGGTTTCAATCGTTGATCCCGGCATCGATAAGCCTCCCGTCCTCTGGTTGAGCTTAGCATAGCGCCCCGGAGCGACAATGAGGAATAGTGAGGACTTCGTCACAGTTTGCGGGAAACGGAATTTCACCTGGCCCCTTCCGGGACGCCTGACCGGTCGGCCCTGACCACATACCAGCAATGGCCGCAGAACAGCAGGAAATAGCACAGCAAGCTCAGGTAATCAGGCACCCGTTCCAGCGCTACACCGGCCAACGCGCAGAGGGTCGCATAGCCGATCAGCAGGGCCAGGGTCTGTCGTTTCCCAAGGCCCTTCTCCAGCAATGTGTGGTGCAGGTGAGAGCGATCTGCCTTCACGAGGCTGTGTCCACGCCTGAAGCGACGAAGCATGGTAGCCAGCATATCCATCAACGGCAGCGTCACCAGCCACAGGGCCGTGACCGGCTTAATCAACGCATTGTCGCCCTGGGAAAAAAACACCAGCGAAGCCGTCACCAGAAAACCGAGCGTGACACTGCCCGCGTCACCGAGAAACATCTTCGGTAACAGGCGAGTGTTCGGCCCCAGATTGAAAAGCAGGAAGACTGCCAGCGGTACTATCATCAGGAGCAGCGCATTGGCCATGGGATGACCCGCCTGCAGTGCGAGCAGGTACAGCACCAGCAGTGGCAGGCAGATAGTGCTGGCTGCCAGGCCGTCGATTCCGTCAATCATGTTGAACGCGTTGCTCAGCCCCGCGACTGCGAGCGCGGACAGCGGGACCGTCAGTACCAGCAAGGGGATATCGCCCAGCGCAAGTAAGTTCCCCACGTTGGTAATAGAGATGTTGCCAAATGTAGCAAGCAGTATGCCGCTGCCAAACTCCAGTAGCAGCCTGGCGCTTGCCCTGATGTGACGGATGTCATCGAATACTCCGACGAGGAATACCGCGCAAGCGATCAGCAGCATCGAATAGGTGTAGGGCGCGATACCCAGGACAAACGTGCCAAAAAGCAGCGTCGAAAAGATCGCGATGCCGCCCGTCAGCGGCACCTCGCCCTGGTGTTGTTTTCGCGCACTGGGCCCGTCCACGAGGCCCGCGCGGGCGCCGAGACTCACCGATATCCGCGTAATCACCAGCGCTGCAAAGAGAAGTTGAAGAATCGGCACCTCGGTAAACTCTTCTGTCGAATTATCCCAAAGGAGAACCTGGTCCCCCGGCAATTCAGCTCAAAGCATTCCCTTAAAATACTCAATCGCCAGGCGCAAGCCTTCTTCCAGCTCAATCCTGGGCTCCCAACCCAGCTCTGATTTAGCCAGAGCTATATTGGGCTGGCGCTGCATCGGGTCGTCGTTGGGGAGCGGCCGCCTGACAAGTGTGGAACTGGAACCCGTCAGCTCGATCACCTTCTCGGCCAACTCCAGGATCGTGAATTCATTGGGATTACCCAGGTTCACAGGGCCGGTGATGTGGTCACCGCTATCCATCAATCGAATGAACCCCTCGATGAGATCATCCACATAGCAAAAAGAACGCGTCTGCGAACCATCCCCGAAAATCGTGATGGGCTCACCGCGCAATGCCTGCATAATGAAATTTGAAACCACCCTGCCATCATTGGGGTGCATATTGGGGCCGTAGGTATTGAAAATACGCGCTACCTTGATGCGCAGTCGGTGCTGCCTGTAGTAATCGAAAAAAAGCGTTTCCGCACAACGCTTGCCCTCGTCATAGCAGGAGCGTTCACCTATCGGGTTGACGTGACCCCAGTAAGCCTCGTGTTGAGGATGGACTTTCGGATCGCCATAGACCTCGCTTGTAGACGCCTGGAAAATTTTTGCACCTGTGCGCTTTGCCAGCCCCAGCATATTGATCGCACCGTGCACACTGGTCTTGGTTGTCTGTACCGGATCGTGCTGATAGTGAATTGGCGAAGCAGGACACGCCAGGTTGTAAATTTCATCGACCTCTACATACAGCGGGAATGTAATATCGTGACGCAGCAGCTCGAAGTTCGGCTGATCCATCAGTTCGACAATATTGTCCTTGATACCGGTAAAAAAGTTGTCGGCACAAATAACGTCATGTCCTTCGCCGACCAGGCGCCGGCACAAATGAGAGCCCAGAAAGCCCGCTCCGCCCGTTACCAGTACACGCTTCCTCAAATGCATTGTGTTTTCAAGCCCTCTCTAACTCAATCAGGTTTTTATAGTTTTGGGGATGAGTGATCGTCTGGCGGCTGCGTCAATCCCCAAACGGGTGGCGCAACACAATAGTCTCCACCCGGTCGGGGCCCGTGGAGATAATATCGATGGGCGCCCCCACGGCGTCTTCTATCTTGTGGATATAATTGCGCGCCGCTTCGGGTAATTCGTCGAGCGTTTTAGCGCCCAACGTGGACTCACTCCAGCCCGGCACCTCCTCGTAAACTGGCACCAACCCCTGGTAATCATCGGAATCCATCGGGTTGAGTACGGGCTTACCGTCCTTGCAGGTGTAGCCAACACAGATTCGAATCGTTTCCAGACCGTCCAGCACATCCAGTTTGGTGAGGCAAAGGCCGCTGACCGAATTGATATTGACAGCAGTGCGCAGCGCAAAGGCATCAAACCAGCCGCAACGGCGTGCTCGCCCGGTTGTCGAGCCAAATTCGTGACCCTTTTTGGCAAGGTGCTCACCGGTGGAATCAAATAACTCTGTGGGGAAGGGGCCGGAGCCTACACGCGTTGTGTAGGCCTTGGTTATCCCCAGCACATAATCCAGGTACAGCGGCCCGAAGCCCGAGCCCGTTGCTGTACCACCGGCCGTCGTGTTGGAACTGGTGACAAAAGGGTACGTGCCATGATCAATATCCAACAATGACCCCTGCGCACCCTCGAACATGATATTCGCGCCAGCCTTGCGATACTCATGCAGAATGCCTGCAACGTCGGCCATCATCGGCAGCAATTCCCTGCCCATTTCCAGCGCCTCAGCCCGCACCTTGTCAAAGCTGACCGGCTCCACCTGGTAGTAGTTTTGCAGGAAGAAGTTATGGTATTCCATCACCTCTCGCAATTTGCGAGTAAAGCGCTGTTCATCCTGCAGGTCTCCCAGGCGCAATCCGCGCCGGCCGACTTTGTCTTCATAGGCGGGGCCGATTCCACGACCGGTGGTGCCAATTTTTTCCTCGCCGCGCCTGGCCTCACGCGCCTGGTCAAGCGCTGCATGATAAGGCAGGATCAGGGGGCAGGCTGGCGATATTTTAAGGCGTTCGCGCACAGGAACACCCTTGGCCTCCAACTCGGAAATTTCCTTAAGGGCGGCCGCCGGTGACAGCACCACGCCGTTGCCAATCAGGCACGCAACGTTCTCTCGCAGGATACCGGACGGTATAAGGTGCAGGATGGTTTTTTTACCGTCGATGACCAGTGTGTGCCCGGCGTTATGCCCGCCCTGAAAACGCACCACGGCGCTGGCCTGATCTGTCAACAGGTCGACAATCTTACCCTTACCCTCATCACCCCACTGGGTGCCCAGGACTACTACATTCTTGCTCATTACTTTAGCTCTTGTTTTTGAAGCTGATTGGGAAAAGCGCGCTACGGTTTAACTACGCTCGGTCATCGGCAGGCAGGGGCTGCACCAGCCACTGCTCACCTTGTTCTACAAGTTCGCGGTCACAGCGTGGGTCGGGCGTGCTTGAAAGGCTGTTAATAACCACCTCTCCGGCCGCTCTCAACTCACGCACCTGCTGATCCAAAACGGGATCATCCACGTCCGGAATACTAATAGCTCCCGCACTCGGAGGCGCTGGCGGCAACAACGCCACCAGTGCCTTCAAATCGGTGTTGAAGCCGGTGGCCGGCCTCGCCCTGCCATAGACCGCCCCGACATCGTTGTAGCGGCCGCCGTTGGCCAGTGCCTGGCCGCTGCCTGCCACATAGGCGGCAAACACGAGACCGGTGTGATAATGGTAGCCGCGCAATTCCGCCAGATCGAAATAAATATCCAGGTCCGGTAATTGCCGACGAATATCGCAGGCAACCTCCTGCAGCGCGTCAACCCCCGCCAGTGCGTCAGGCACCGTCTCGGCAAATAACTCCCGCGCCTCATGCAACACCGCCTCATCACCGTGCAAGTCTACCAGCGCAATAATCAGTGCGGCGATGGTCGGCTCGACGTCCGCCAGCGCCAGGCGCAAGTCTGGCACCGACTTGCGCTGCAGGGCATCGAATACTGTTTTTTCCTTGTCACCACCCAGGCCTGCCTTTGCCAGCACCGCCTCATAGATACCCACGTGACCGAGGTCCAGGGTAACACCGGTGAGCCCGACGGACTCCAGCGTTGCCAGCATCAGCCGCACAATCTCCACGTCGGCACCCAGGCTGTCATCGCCGTAGAGCTCAGCGCCCAACTGGATCGGTGAGCGCGAGGCCAGCAATGACTTCGGCCTGGTGTGGAGCGTCGACCCCGCGTAACACAACCGGGTCACGCCGTCCTCTGCCAGGCTGTGCGCATCAATTCGCGCCACCTGCGGGGTAATGTCTGCACGAATCCCCAACGTTCGACCGCTGAGTTGATCCGTCAGTTTAAACGTGAGCAAATCCAGGTCCTCACCCAACCCGACCAGGAGCGATTCGGTGAACTCCATGAGCGGCGGAATGACCAGGCGGTATCCCCAGCTACGATACAAATCCAGTAGCCCACGGCGCAGTGCCTCCACAGCTTCCGCCTGTGCTGGGAGAACCTCCTCCACACCATCGGGAAGCTGCCAGTGATCTACTGTAGACATCTTATTCACCAGGACCTAATGCACCAAATACAACATCACAACGCCAAACAACATACTGACCAGACCGACGTTGCGAATCACTCGATCATCCATCTGCTCTGCCATAGTCAGCATAGCGCGCCAACGATTGGGGCTGATGAAGGGCAACAGCCCCTCAAGGATAAACACCAGCGCAACGGCGACCGGAAGTACTTGCCAAAAATCCACACGCTCTCCGGTACTAAAAACCTGAAACGGGATCGCGCCCATTCCGCCACACAGCAAAGCCAGTGGTGGACAGAAGAGGCCTCATCTATTTCGCTACTTTACCTTTAGGTTTCCCGCCATCGGAATCTTTCAGGTAGCGGAAAAATTCGCTGTCAGGTTGCACCAGCATAATATCACCGTTGCCCTGGAAGGCATCCTGGTATGCCCTGAGGCTGCGGGTAAACGCGTAAAATTCCGGATCCGCATTGAAGGCTTCGGCGTAGATCCCGGTGGCGGTTGCATCCCCCTCACCGCGAATCAGTTCCGAATCCCGATAGGCATTCGCTTTCAACACAGTGACCTCGCGATCAGCCGCAGCGCGAATACCCTCTCCCAGTTCCTGTCCCTGTGAGCGGTGCTCGCGGGCTTCCTTTTCCCGCTCGGCATTCATCCGCCGATACACAGATTCTGACACATCGGGTGGCAGATCGATCTGTTTAACGCGCACATCAATCACTTCAACGCCCAGTCCTTCCTGTGCAACGACAGTGAGTTCTTCGGTAAGAGCCTGCATTAATTCGTCACGCTCGCCTGACACCACTTCCTGAATGGTGCGTATGGCGACCTGGTTGCGCAGCCCGTCATTGATACGCTGCGACAACAACGCCATGGCGCGTGATTCCTCGCCATTGGTAGCCGTATAGAATTTCTCTGTATCGGATACCTTGAACTTGGCGTAGGAATCCACGATCAGCGCTTTCTTCTCCTGCGTGAAGTAGCGCTCAGGAGTGGAATCCACGGTGAGTACCCGCCCATCGAACTTGCGCACATTGTTAACAAATGGAATTTTGATATGGAGCCCCGGCTGTATGTTCGGGTTGACCACCTCACCGAACTGCAGCAACACGCCACGCTCGGTTTCCTTGATAACGTACAGCGCGTTGCTCAATAACAGCACCGCGAACAGACTGATGAAAATTAAAGTCACATTACGTCCGGACATGTCTAGCGCCCTCCCCTGCGACCGTCGTTCACAGCGGCGTCACGGCGCAACTGCTCAGTGACGGCATTGGTCAATTCACGAATATTGGAGCTGTCTACCTTGAGCTCACCAGAAGCCGCACTGCGTTGACTGCGCTCGGCCAGTTTGTCCAGCGGCAGGTACATCACATTATTGCCACCTTCAACATCGACCATCACTTTATTGGTCTGGCTCAGCACAGCCTGCACTGCATCCAGGTACAATCGCTCACGGGTCACTTCGGGTGACTTGCGGTACTCGGCCAGCAGGGCACTGAAGCGTTCCGCCTCACCCTGGGCGTTGGCTATGACCTGTTCCTTATAGGCACTGGCTTCCTCAATCTGGCGTTGTGCGCCACCGCGCGCCTCGGGGACGATACCGTTGGCGTAGGCCTGCGCCTCGTTCTGAAGCCGCTCCTCGTCTTCGCGCGCCTTGATCACATCATCAAAAGCGGCCTGTACCTGCGACGGCGGCTTTGACTCGTCAATCGTCACCTTGCTGACCAGAATGCCTGTCTGGTAGATATTGAGGTAATCCTGAAGCCGCTGCTGAACATCCAGCGCGATCTGCGCCCGGCCCTCGGTGAGCACCATATCCATGCTGGCACCACCCACAACATGGCGCAGCGCACTCTGCGCCGCATGCTGCAGGGAGCGCTCAGGATCGCGTACTTTCAGCACGAAATTGACAGGGTCGTCGATCACGTACTGCGCGGACAGTTTCACCTCGACGATGTTTTCATCCTGGGTGAGCATGATCTCCCGGAAGCTGACTGAGCGAACCTTGGTGACATTCAACAGTGTCACTTCGTCAACCAGTGGGGGATTCCATTGCAATCCTGGCTGCACCGTATCGTAGTATTTTCCGAAACGCAGCACGACGCCGCGCTCCTGCTGGTCAACCTGGTAAAACCCCATCGCCGCCCAGATCACCAGCGCGACAACGAGCAATATGCCAATCGCCGCCCCGGAAAAGCCCGGCGAACCTCCGCTGCCGGAGGAACCGCTCCCGCCCCCGAACAGGCCGCCCATCTTGGCCTGTAGTTTTTTCAGTGCTTCATCGAGGTCGGGGGGGCCTTGATCGCCGCCACCCCATGGGTCCCTGGGCTTATTGTTACCGCCACCCGGTTCATTCCAGGCCATATCCAACTCCTAGTGTCATCTCGAAAACAGTCTACCAAAATTTCTGCCCGGGGTACTTGCTCTACCGTGCAATCCCGCCTCTAAAAAAGCGGCTCCGGACCCTTCTTCATCAATCGATTCCAGTCCGCGCGTGGCAACCGCACACTCAGGTGCGCGACACCGTCGTCGCTGTAGTCTTCAGTTTCAACGGCACCCAGACTGTAAAAAGCAGCGCGCAGGCTGCCTTCACCGGGATCCAGATACAACTCTTCGGACACCATATCCTGGCCCACCAGCTCTGCTATCGCCTGCAATAGCAGCTCAGTACCTTCGCCGGTAGCTGCGCTCAACCAGACGCGCTCCGGTTTACCCTGCGCATCGCGCTCCAGTCGCGGCGCCTGCTCCAACAAATCCAACTTGTTGAACACCAGCAGTTGCGGGATGTCTTCAGCGCCAATTTCCGCCAGCACATCCTGCACCTGATCGATATTCCGGCCCCGCTCCTCGGTAGCGGCATCCACCACATGCAACAGGAGATCCGCGTTCAGGGTCTCTTCCAGCGTCGCCTTGAATGCCTCGACAAGCTTATGGGGCAGGTGTGAGATGAATCCCACGGTATCCGCGAGCACCACCGGCCCGACACTTTCCAACTCTACCCGGCGCAATGTAGGGTCCAGGGTCGCGAACAGCTGATCGGCCACATACACGGTGGACTCAGTGATACGGTTGAACAGCGTGGACTTCCCGGCATTGGTATAACCCACG
>JAGRIK010000057.1 GCA_020443325.1 Halioglobus sp. | reverse complement strand
GCATCGGCCAGCGGCCTGCCATCGCGCAGCACCAGGCAGGGAATCAGGGTGGTGCCCTGCGCCAGCTTTCCGGCGGGGCTGGCTGTGCCGCTGCCCTGGAAGCGCTGCGCATCGTAGTAGGGCATTTCGAGGTCGCCGTTGAACTGGTACAGCGTCATCACCGGCGTGGCCGGTATTGCGGCCTGCGCGCTATGCGCCGTTGCCAGGGCAAGCGCAAGCGCGCCAGCCAGTTGTTTCAGGCCGATCATGTGTGTTTGCATTCTGTGATTTCCAGGCGTTGGGTTTTGTCGTTGCTGTCGGGAGTTGCTGCCTGCCGTGTACAGGGACCTTATTGCTCCAGTTCGATGCTGACCTGGGCTTTTCCGCGATGCTCGAAACCGAGTTCCTGTGCCGCCCTGCGGGTAACGTCGATGGTGTTTTTATTCCGGCTCGCCATTCGGTCATTGACCGTGACGACCACACTGTTGCCATTTTCGAGGTTTGTGACTTTGACTTTGCTGCCAAAGGGCAGGCTGCGGTATGCCGCTGTCATGGCGTCCTGGTCGAACACTTCGCCACTCGCTGTGCGCTTCCCCTGGAGTCTATCGCTGTAGTGCAACGCGATACCTTCCATGGGCGGCACAGTCGTGGACCAGGCGATTCCCGCGGATGCCAGGTATAAAAGTACTGCTGCCAGTATGGTCTTCATGGCTCATGCGTTCCGTGTTGTTTAAACGGCCCAATATCCAGCGCCGTATTCTGACCGCAGGTTGGGCTCAGGGCAAGCGATTTGGAGGGCTGCCGTGACACCCTGTCGCGACCGTTGGGCAGGAATTGTCCCGGATCCTGCCGCGGATTTATGTACCGAAGGCCCCGAAATAGCGGTAACTATTTGTCGGCAATGAAAAACGTGGTAGTTTGCCACCAATAAGAAGCAATATATTCAACACAATAGATAAAAAACACTATATGAAACTAAAATTCGCTTTTAAGTTGATGGCGCTGCCCCTCATTGCAGCCACCGCGCTGACGTTATCGGGTTGCGGCGGTGGTGGCGGCGGTGGCGGTGTATCGTCCACAGGCACCACGGACACGAATGCGCTCGCCGGTTCTGAGCAGGTGTCCTGGTACAGCGCAGCCCAGCCGCTGATACAACGCTACTGTGTCGCCTGCCATATCGATGGGGGCCCCTCGCCGTTCCCGCTGGTCACGTATGAACAGGTCTACGCCAAGCGCTCCGCGCTGGAATACGTGCTCGAAGCGGGGACAATGCCCCCGCAGGGTTTTGCCGGGCCGACGGCCTCTGAAACCGCACTGCTGCTGCAGTGGCTTGCCAACGGCGCGCCGCGGGGCAATCCGTCAGACGCACCCCTCAAGCAGTTGGCTGATGGCTTTACCTACCACAAAGACACACGGGCTATTATTGAGAAAAATTGCGTTACCTGCCATGTGGCGGGTGGCGTGGCACCTTTCCCGCTGGACTCCTATGACAAAGTAAAGTCTGTCGCGGCTGCAGCACTATTCGCAGTCGAAAACGGCACCATGCCGCCGTGGCCGCCCACCAAGGGCTATTCCCCTTTGTTACATGAGCGCGTGTTATCGGGTGAAGATTCATTTGCACTGCGCAACTGGCTCGCCGGTGACATGCCGGAGGGAAACCCTGCCGATTACGTGCCGCCGAAGGACGAAGACGACACCAGCAAGCTTGACTATAACCTGCAGATGCCTATACCCGAACCGTATACGCCGACCCTGCAGCCGGACGACCACCGCTGTTTCGCGATGCCGTGGCCGCTGGATGAACTGGCGTATGTGCGGGCTGTGAACGTGCTCCCGGACCAGGTACAGGAAGTCCACCACGTTATCGTTAACATCGTCGACCCGGAGGATGCACATCACTACGCCAATGCCGGTGGTGAGGATGGCCGACCCGGCTGGCATTGCCTTGGGTCAGGCGGCATCAAGGGTGCTCCGCTGCCGCGCCAGATTGGCGGGTGGGTGCCCGGTCTTGGCAACCGGGAAGTACCGGAAGGTACCGGGCTGGGGATTCAGCCCGGCTCATTGCTGGTGGTGCAATTTCACTACAACACCCTGGTTGCGGAGCCAACGCCGGATCAGTCCGTGATTCAGATTGCCACGACAGATACGGTGGAGCGGCCCGCAAGTGGCTTCCTCTATACCAACCCAGCCTTTTTGCGTGGCGGGGTCATGACAATTCCCGCCGGTAACCCTGATGTGTATCACGGTTTCACCGTGCCGACCACCGCACTGGCGCAATTGTTTGGTGGCCCCGCCGGCGTGGGAGCGAATGATGAGTGGGTGCTTCACAACGGGTTCCTGCATATGCACAACATCGGTAAAACCGGGCGTACCACGCTTATCCGGGCCGACGGTACGGAGCAGGTAATTCTCGATGTTCGCGATTGGGATTTTAACTGGCAGGCCAGTTATGGTCTGGAGCAGGAGTTGTTAGTCAAACCCGGTGACCGCTTCAGGCTGGAGTGCACGTGGGACAATAGCGCCAGTAACCAGCTTATTGTCGACGGCAAGCAATTGCCGCCCCGCGATGTCGATTGGGGTGACGGAACCGGCGATGAAATGTGCCTGACCAATCTGTATATCACCAAACCCGTACCCGGGCGGGATTACAGCTACTCCGCGAGTGTGTATATCGACGTACCAAAATATCGCCAGCGCTTTTCTGCCGGTGATCTCGTGCCGATAGAGTTGCTGTTTAATAATTTCAGCCTGCATGATCCGGGTGAGCACACCGGGGGTTCTGGTCACGGGGATGCAGAGCATGAAGATACGCACAGCGGCAATCATGAGGGCGTCTATGAAGGCCACTACCATATCTACCTGGATACAGATGACGACTCAGCCGAGCATGTCACCGCCTGGGATGCGAATTATTTCTTCCAACTGCCGGAGGATATCGCGCCAGGCATTCACACCTTGCGGGTGAGCCTGCGCGGGTCAGACCACCATGCCCTGGGCATTGAGCATACCGTAAAAATAGAGGTCGCTGACGAGCCCGGTGCAGAGTCTGAGCCATTGATCGGTGTGAATGACTGGTCGATGCAGTCTGCGAGTGACGACAGCCTCCGTGCTCATCGCCCCGCCGAGGTGCAGTGCCCCGACAACAGCTGGTACAACGAAGACGGTGCGCTGGAAGTGGAGACCGGCTACTGCAACTACTTGTCCCTCGCCCAGCCTTCCCAGGCAGCGATTGCCAGTGGAGATACATTGCACCTGGTCTTATGGCACGGCGCACTGGCGTTTGAAAAGCCTGCCGAGGCGCACGTCGCGATCACGGTGGACGGCCATAGAGTATGGGAGGAGAACGTGAAAATCCCGACGGATGCCGAAATCTATGATGTTCGCATTCCCGTCGATTTCAACGCGCCATCGGGCAGTAAAGTGGAGTACCACCTGCACAACCACGGTTACAATACCTGGACACTGCTGCAACTGGATGTAGAGCGCTGATTTCTCTCAGCAGAAAACTGCTGCTGGGCCTGTGCCTCTGTTTGCCATTGTGGGTGCAGGCAGCAGGCGTGGCTGTGGGGCAGCCTGCGCCCGCCGTGCTGTTGCCGGACATGTCTGCAGCGGGAGAGGTGAGCCTCGAATCGCTGCGCGGCAAGGTCGTCTATGTAGACTTCTGGGCATCGTGGTGTGGGCCCTGTCGTATCTCGTTCCCGATTCTGGAGCAACTTCGCAATGAGCTGGGCCCCGAAGGGTTTGAGGTGCTGGCGATCAATGTCGATGAAGTCGAGGCTGACGCCAGGCAATTCCTTGCTGATGTCACGGTTAGCTATCCTGTGGTCCGCGATGCCAATGGCACAACTCCCCTGGCATTCGGTGTCATGGGTATGCCCACCGGATACCTGGTAGACAGGACAGGCGTGGTTCGCGTCATCCACCAGGGATTCAGGAAAAGTGATGGGGAGCCGCTGCGCGCCTCGATCGTTGAACTGTTAGGAGAATAATAATTTTGAAAACGCTGACGAGCCTGTTGATGGCGGTGGTGCTTTGCGGATGCGAGACGGTGCAGCCGTGGGAGCGGGGCATACTCGCCAAAGAAGAAATGCAGTGGCAGACCAATGTGTCGGAGGCGCAGCTGCGCAACCAGATTTACGCGAGTAAGGAGGCATCATCTGGCGGTGCGGGCGCCTCTGGCGGCGGTTGCGGGTGTAACTGATGAGCAGGCCAAAGGACGAACGTAATAAAACAGTACTCGCACTCACTTCCAGCGCCCTGTTGCTGCCGGCCTACCAGGGAGCACTCGCCGATGCGCAACCGGAATTTACAGAGGTTGGCATGCGCTACAGTAAATATGACGAGGACGATATCCTCAGTCGCAAAGCCTTTGGCGGCGGCAGTGAACGTTACGAAATCGACGTGGCCCAGTTTCATTTGCTGGCACCCGTCGCAGACCAGTGGTCTTTTGCGCTGGATGTGGCGTGGGAGGATATGAGCGGCGCCTCTCCCTGGTTTGTCGGGGAGAGCGCCAGCGGTAGCCCGAAAGTTATAATGAGTGGTGCCAGCATCGAGGACACGCGCACGGAAGTGAGCGGGACCACGCGCTACTATTTCGATCGCGGCAATGCAGGCCTGAATTACACCTACTCCGACGAGGATGATTACACGTCTAACGCCGTCGCTGTTGATGGCGCCTTCAATAGCGAGGATGGGCTTACCACCTACAGCGCCGCAGTCAGCACCTCGCATGACGATATCGATCCCACTCAGGGCACGATTCCCACCAACACGCTCAGTGCCAGAAAGGATGTTAATTCTGTATGGGTGGGCGTGTCGCGCATCGTGAGCAAGCGCGCCTTGGTGCGCTTTGGGCTCAGTTACACCTACCGCGATGGATTCCTGACGGATCCCTACAAGGGTGATGACCGGCGGCCGGATGAGCGCAAGGAGTGGGCAGCCAGTGCGGGGTATCGGCATTTTTTCGATGCTCCCAATGCCGCATTGCACGTGGATTACCGGTATTTCAATGACGATTGGGACGTGCAGTCACACACCGTGGATATCGCCTGGGAGCAGAATCTTCCGCAGAATTTCCGGGTGACGCCGTTCATCAGGTACTACACCCAGCACGAGGCGGAGTTTTTTTACAATCTTGAAGATCCGTCATACGAGTACTTCGCCGATGATTACCGCCTGTCGGCGTTCGGCGCGTTCTCCTACGGGTTGCGACTGCGGCACGATTTTGGCGACTGGTCCATCAACCTTGATGCGGAACGCTACAAGACGGATGAGAGCTGGGGTATCTACAGCGGGGAAGAGTCTCCCGGGCTGGTCGACTTCTGGCGTTACGGGATCGGCCTGGATTACATCTTTCGATAGCCCAGGTTCCCGCCGTGGAGCGCATTGAGCACACATTTAAAGGTATGGGCGGCCCCTGTCGCCTGCGACTGGAAGTCGACACCAGTGCCGCCGCTGATACCGCCATTGCCGCTGCCGTAGCCGAAGTGCAGCGCCTCGAACTCAAGTACAGCCGTTATCTTCCCGATTCCCTCACGAGCAGGATCAATCGCGCAGCCGGTTTGGGCGCACCCGTACCCATCGACCAGGAAACTGCGGCACTGCTTAATTACGCCAATACGGTGTGGCGCGAAAGTGCCGGGCTTTTCGATCTCACATCGGGCGTGTTGCGCCGCGCCTGGGATTTCAAGTCCGGGCGTTGTCCGGCCCAACAAGAATTAGAAAAGTTGCTGCCACTGGTGGGCTGGGAGCGGGTGCAGTGGGATCAGGACAACGTATACCTGCCCGAGCGCGGCATGGAACTGGATTTCGGCGGTTGCGTGAAGGAGTATGCCGCGGACAGTGCCGCTGCGAAGCTGCGGCAACAGGGTGTAAGCGCGGCGCTGGTGGACCTGGCGGGTGATATGGCGGCCATCGGTGTTCCGGAGGGGACGTCAGGCTGGCCGATAGGCATTCGCCACCCTGTGTCAAAAGAGCAGGCTGTTGCCCGTGTCCTGCTGCCTGAAGGCGGCCTTGCCAGCAGCGGGGATTACGAGCGTTGTATAGTGATCGATGGCGAGCGCTACGGCCATATCCTGCACCCGCGCACGGGTTGGCCGGTTCGCGGGCTTGTTGCAGTCAGTATTCTTGCAGGGCAGTGCCTGGTGGCAGGCAGCTCGGCGACCATTGCGATGCTGAAGCCGCCGGGTGACGCGCTCGATTGGCTGGAGAATCTGGGTTTGCCGTGGCTGGCGATCGATGCCGACCTTGTTGTCCACGGCACGATGGCTTAGTTGAACGCTTCGGCGCAGCACTGCCCGGGGCGAGCATGGGCGCAATACCCTCCCAATTGTGTAAACTGCACCCTTCGCCTTTCTCGAGTTTCTGTTTATGCCTGGTACTGTCGCTTCCTCTCCCGATCTCGCTGTCGAAATTCCTGCCGATTCAACAGGCACGCCCCCATGGTTTGAGGCAGCGCTCGCCACGCCGCGCCGGGAAGGGTGGCTGGATTCTGCCGGCTGCTCGATACATTACTTCAGCTGGGGAGAGCCGACCAACCCCGGTGTTTTGCTGTTGCACGGATTTCTCGCCCATGCGAGGTGCTTTGCATTTATCGCGCCGCTGCTGGCCAAAGACTATTACGTGGTGGCCTACGACTTTTCCGGCATGGGTGATTCCGGTGCAAGAGAGGGATATCCCGATGAGGTTCGCCTGCAGGAACTGCTGGATGTAGCGGGGGGAACCGGCTTATTTGAGGGTGGCGAGAAGCCGACCATTATTGCGCATTCGTATGGCGGCAGTGTTGGTTTGCTCGCGATGGAACAGTGCGGGGAGCAGTTTTCTGGCCTCGTGATTTGCGACCTGATGACACTCCGTCCGGAGCGCCTCATCGCGCACGCGAAGGAGGGGGGCGGGCCGCCGGGCTCCCAGGACCCCAAACGCCCCAATCGTGTGTATCCCGACTATGAGACAGCGAAGGCCCGCTTCGTTCTATCGCCGCCGCAAAAGGTGAACGAGGCCTATTTGTTCGACTACATGGCCTTTCATTCCCTGAAAGAAGTAGAGGGCGGCTGGAGCTGGAAGTTCCACCCCAGTGTTTTTCAGCGCACGGCAAACCTGCATGAACGCATGCTGGCGCAGGCCAGGCGTATCGCGAATGCACCGGGCCGCGTGGTGATTGTATACGGGGAGGAGAGCGTGGCATTCGACGCCGATTCGGCCGAATATGTCCGTGAGGCAGGGGGCGGGCATATCCCGATGATAGGGATACCCGACGCCAGGCATCACCTGATGCTCGACCAGCCCATTGCGTTTGCGTGTGTGCTAAGGACGATATTGTCGCTGGGCTAACGCTGGGGCATGGCTGTGCCACCCACAAAAGACAGCAGTTTGCGTACGTTGTGGGTTTAGCGTGAAGACCTGGCGGAATCCCTCCACTGTTTGGGACTGTTGCCATACCAGCGCTTGAAGGCGTGATCGAAGGCATCTGTACTCCCGTATCCCAGCGCAGTGGCGATGCTGTTGATCGGAAGTGCTGTGCTTCTCAGGTAGTACCAACTCGAAACCCGTCTCGTTTCATCCAGCAGCTTTCTGAAGTTCGTACCCTCGCACTGTAATCGGCGGTGGAGAGTGCGCTCGCCCATGCCAAGCAGCGCAGCTATCGCAGCCGCATTACAATCGGTTTGGCTCATCCTGCTGTGCAGGGCGCTCCTTGTTTCCAGGCTGACACTGTTTGGCATGGCATGGTGCAGGCTCCGTGCACTCGTCACGAAATCCTTGTGGTAGTGTTCATCTGCAGTGGCCAATGGGTAATCGAGCCATTTGTTGGAAAACACCACTGCATTCCTGGTGCTGTTGTATACCACTGGTGCGCGAAAGTAATCCTTGTACAGTTGCGGCTCTTTGGGCTGGCTGCGCATCAATTCAACCCGTGTGGGATTCCACTGGGGACCGCAGAGGGAGCGCAACGTTGCACAGCAGATCGTGATGGTCAGGTCGTAGACCTGGTCTATTGCTTCAGCGTCCAATATGGTAATCGCGTAGCCGAGGAAGGTATTTCGCGGGAAGGTATTCAGGGTAACCACGCCTCCCCGGTCGTGCAGGTCAAAGTGGTGAACAATATCGTGCAGGGCGGCACCAACATTCGAGGCGGTAGTGGCAAGCAGCCCAGGAATTCCCAGTTGCGGCAGGAGGAAAAATTGGCCCAGCAGGAGGCCGAACTGATCGGCCCCCGTAATTTTGGCGCACTGGCCCAGGAGATGCGGCGCGCTGGCATAGGGGATACGGTGATCGACATCGCGAAAATCGTCCGGATCAATGCCTGCAGCGCTAAAAACGGGTGCAGGGTCGTACCCCATACTACGCAGAAGTGGTTCGATGCCGCTTAATGGCCCTGTCCTCAGATCGGCGAGAGGCGATTCTGCGCCCGGGTTGTCCCGCACCTGTGTGTCCATGGGTTTTTTGCCCTGTCCTGAGACATTGATATAGCGCAAAGTCTGCGAGACTTGTCTGAAAATATCAACCTTTCCTGTAGTACGCTTGTGCCGCTCTTCTGATTGAGTCCAGCGTGTTCTGGAGGTAATGAACGAAGACACAGGCATACTCCGTAATGTTGCTCACTCTGTTAGCGGGCTACTTCCTGTCGTACAACTGGTAAATGAGGACTATACGATGATGGTTAATCACAAGCAGTCAAGGATGTTCCTGCGAAAACATCTCGCCTGTTCTGCCTTCCTGGCGTTCAGCACCGTTGCTGCGCTGCTGGTTTCGACCAGTGCCGGTGCGGTGGAGACAACGGGTGTCATGGGCTCGCCGAGTGCTACGACGACAATTCCTGGTACGCAATTGCCTGCACCTGCACCGGAGTTTGGTGGTGTTATCAAGGACGACGCGCTTGAATCAACACAGTGGTGGCCGCCGCGTATCGTGCCGCCCAAATCAGCACCCAACATTCTTTTTATCATGACGGATGATGCCGGCTTCGGCGTTCCCAGTACCTTTGGCGGTGTGATTCCAACCCCCACCATGGATCGTATTGCCAATAACGGCTTGCGCTACAACCGCATGTTTTCAACCTCACTGTGTTCGCCGACACGCGCGGCCTCGATCACCGGGCGCAATCACCACTCGGTCGGTTTTGGGGTTATCGCTGAGCAGGCTACCGGCTACCCGGGCTATGACAGCGTGATCGGTGTTGATAACGCCACTATCGGGCGCATCCTGCGAGACAACGGCTATGCCACCTCATGGTTTGGCAAGGATCACAATACACCGTCGTTCCAGGCCAGCCAGGCCGGGCCGTTTAACCAGTGGCCGACGGGTATGGGCTTCGATTACTTCTATGGTTTTGTAGGTGGGGACGCCAACCAGTGGGGACCGAACCTGTTCCGCAACACCACGCAAATCTATCCATTCAATGGCAAGGAGCCCGGCACCTGGAATATGATAACCGCGATGGCGGACGACGCGATCGACTGGATGTATCGCATACACCAGACGGATCCCGAGCAACCCATGTTCGTCTACTACGTGCCCGGCGCTTCGCACGCACCGCACCATCCGACGAAGGAGTGGGTCGACAAGATTGAAGCGATGCACCTCTTTGATGACGGTTACGAGAAGCTGCGTGAAAGGATCTTTGAGAACCAGAAGAAACTGGGTGTAATTCCCAGCGACATTGAACTGACACCCTGGCCCGATGACCTCCTGACGCCCTGGGACAAACTCACGCCGGAAGCCAAAAAGCTTTTCATTCGCCAGGTGAACGTTTTTGCAGCGTACGTGGCGTATAACGATTACGAAATGGGCCGCGTAATCCAGGCACTGGAGGATATGGGCAAGCTGGACAACACTCTGATTATCTACCAGAACGGTGATAACGGTACCAGTGGCGAGGGTGGCCCACTGGGTACCTTCAACGAGGTGGCCTTCTTCAATGGTATTGCCCCGCCAGTCGATGTGCAGATGAAATGGTACGACGTCTGGGGCACCGAGGAGACCTACAACCACATGTCGGCCGGTTGGTCCTGGGCCTTCGATACACCCTTTGACTGGTTCAAGCAGAACGCCTCGCGGCTGGGCGGCGTCAACCAGAATATGGTGGTGTCCTGGCCTAAAGTCATCAAGGACAAGGGTGGGTTGCGCGAGCAGTTTATGCACGTGATCGACATTGTGCCCACCATACTGGAAGTCACCGGCATTCCGGCACCCGAGGTAGTCGACGGCATCAAGCAGAAGCCCATCGAGGGCACCAGTTTTGCGTACACGTTCGACGCGAGCAATGCGGATGCGCCCTCCAGGCACGTTACCCAGTACTTCGAGATGATGGGGCAGTGGGCGCTTTACCACGACGGCTGGTTCCTGAGTACCAAGGCGAACCGGGCTCCCTGGCAGGCATTTGAACCCGCAAACCCCGATCCCCTGAACAACCAGGTCTTCCAGCTCTATGACTTCAGCAGCAGCTGGAACCAGTCCGAGGACGTTGCCGCACAGCACCCCGACAAGGTTGCGCAAATGCGCGCGATGTTCCTTGAGGAGGCCAAAAAGTACCAGGTGCTGCCGCTCGACGCATCAGTAGGCGCGAGGGTGGCGGCCCCGCGTCCCAGCCTCACTGCCGGGCGTACCGAGTATGTCTATACACACCCGATGATCGGGCTGCCGCAAGGGGATGCGCCGTACCTGCTTGATACCTCCTACACGATCACGGCGGAAATCACCGTTCCCGAAGGCGGTGCCGAGGGCATGATCGTGACGTCCGGCGGACGTTTCGGCGGCTGGGGTTTTTACCTGCTGAAAGGCAAGCCGGTATTCGTCTGGAATATGGTGGACCTGGAGCGAATAAAGTGGGAGGGAACAACGGCCCTGGCACCCGGCAAACACACCGTAGAGTTTGCATTTGTGTATGACGGCCTCGGCATTGGGACGATGGCCTACAACAACTTCAGCGGTATCGGTCGGCCCGGCGTTGGCACGCTCAAGGTAGATGGCAAGGACGTGGTCACCCAGAAGATGGAGAAGACCATCCCGATTATCCTGCAGTGGGACGAATCGTTTGATGTCGGCTCCGACACGATCACCGGTGTGAACGACGCAGACTATAAGCCGCCATTCCCGCTGACAGCGGACCTTGAAAAGTTGACGATCACTGTCGATCGACCCGTGTTGTCGCCAGAGGAAGTCGAGAAGCTCAAGGAAGGTATGAAGAAAGTCGCTGCCGGCCGCGAGTAAACGCTGTCCGGTCGATAAATACCCGGCTGTCGAATCAGTCGGGTAACTGTTCGCGCAGGAAACGGAGCATATTGCCGCCCATTACTGCGCGAATTTCCGCCTCGGTAAAGTCCTGGTCCAGCATGGCCTGTGTCAGTGCTGCCAGTTCTGAGGTGTCCAGTGAGGTTGTCACTGCGCCGTCGTAATCCGAGCCGAGTGCAATATGCTCAAGGCCCATCAGGTCGATACCGTATCGTATGGACTTTGCGATACCGGCGGGTGTGTAGTCACAGGCCGTCGCATCCCAATAACCTACCCCGATAATGCCGCCCGCTTCCGCCACCTGCAGCATCAGGTCATCATCCAGGTTGCGCGGCGAATCGCAGTGCCCCCTGAAGCCGCCGTGTGAGAGGATTACTGGCCTCGACGTTAGCGCCAGTACGTCACGCACCATCTGCGGCGAAGCATGGGCGATGTCAATCGTCATGTTCAGTTGGTCGGCGCGGGCGATGACGCTGCGGCCAAATTCGGTGAGGCCCTCGCCGCTGATACCGTGCAGCGAGCCACCCAGTTCGTTGTCGAAAAAATGTGTCAAACCGACAAACTGAAGCCCCTGTTGCTGCAGCTTATCGAGGTTGTCCACGTCCCCTTCCAGCGGGTGGGCGCCTTCTATCAGGTACATCGCGCCCACCACATTGCGATCCGATTGTCGCGCCGTCAGCAGTGATTCAACATCTGCCTTGCGACGGATGAAGATCACCTCCGGCTGGTTGACGTCTACCAGTTCGTGCAGCTTGTCCAACTGGTACTGCGCCCTTTCAAACAGGGAGCCCCAGGTAGAGCTGGGCCAGCCGCTGACGATGGCCAGCGGGGTGATGGTATCTGTGCCGGCGGTGTTGCTTTCGTAATTCTGGCCCGTCGGGCTTTTGGTGGTGGCAGAAAAAACCTGTATTGCGACGTTGCCCTGTCGCATGCGCGGCAGATCCACCTGGCCGCGGGAAGACTGCTCGCCGAGATCGCGATCCCACAGCAGCGAGTCGCTGTGCAGATCCACGATAAAGAGCGAGTCGTGTAGCTGCTGTGCCTGCTTTGAGATCGTGTACGGTTCATGGTCATCGACAACGTTCATCGCGTTTTCGAGGACGCCGGGTAGCACCAGGCGAGCCAGGATTGTAGCCCCGACCAGAAGCGCAAGCGCTGTCAGCAGAACTTTCTTTACCATGGGATGCTGTACCTCTGTTATTGTCAAAAACGCTTTATTCTGCGGCCCGACAGACTCATCCCCACCGCGCCGGCATAGTCAGTCAGCCGTCATGCAGGACGAACAGTGACAGGCACACCGTTGACCGCGGCGTTGCCCGAGAGCACATCCAGGTAGTGCTCATCGGTCACGTCATTGCAACTCACACCCGCATGGGTGACGGCTGTCTGCAACCGGATGCCTTTTCGTGTGTGGCCAAAGCCGTGTGGCAGGCTGACGACGCCGGGCATCATCTCGTCCGAGGGTTCCACTTCCACGCTGAGCGATCCCACCCGGGAGGAAAGTGTCGCACGGGCGCCGGGCGCTATGCCCTGGGATACCATGTCTTCGGGATGCATCATCAATGTGCAGCGGTCGCGGCCTTTCATCAGGCGGTGATAGTTGTGCATCCAGGAATTATTCGAGCGCACATGGCGCCGGCCAATCAGCCGGAACTCGCTGGTGTCCGGCTGCTGGAATTCCTCAAACAGGCGGTGCAGGTCGGCCATGGCTTGCGGAATATCACACTGGATCGTTTTCTGCGGTGTCGCCAGTCGCGCTGGCAGTTGCGATTGCAGCGGGCCCAGGTCGATACCCGAGGGGTGTTGCCGCAGCTTCTCCAGCGACAGGCCCTGTGCGCCATGCGCGCCCATCTGCAGGCCCATGTCGATGATTTCATGGGGGGCAACGGGGGGCTGCTCCGGTTTATCCAGAAGTTTCGCCAGCCGGTTTCCCAACTGGTTGAAAATCTCCCAGTCGTGCAGGCTGTTCGCAGGTTTGTCGAATACAGCCTCGTTGTAGCGTGCGGTATTGCGCACAGCGAAGAGGTGAAAACTGATATCGTACTGATCGTGTTCCAGCGGGGAGGTCGGCGGCAGGATGATGTCCGCATGGCGCGTGGTTTCGTTGATGTACGGATCCAGCGACACCATGAACTCCAGTGTCTCCATCGCGCTGTCCAATTGCCGCCCGTTGGGGGTGGATAACACGGGATTGCCGGCGCCGGTAAACAGCGCGCGAATTTGTCCTTCACCGGGCGTGCTGATTTCCTCGGCCAGGCAGGCGGCGGGGAGTTCCCTATCAAACTCCGGGAGGCTGCGCACACGGCTGAGGTGCCGGCCGTGTCCACCGGGGCTGCTCGTTTTTGTGGTATCCACCGCAGGGCTGGCAAACATACTGCCGCCGGGCCTGTCCAGGTTCCCGGTGGCAATATTGATCAGTTGAATCAGCCATTGGCAAAGCGCGCCATACGCCTGTGTGGAGACGCCCATGCGGCCGTAGCACACGGCTTTGTCGGCGGCGGCAAACTCCCTGGCGGTGCGCCGAATGGCCTCGGCCTCAATCCCGGTGTGCGCGGCGGCGAACTCCGGCGTAAATGCCGCGATCGCTGCGGCAACCTCATCCAATCCGCTAGTGAAGGCAGTCAACTCGCCGGGGTCTGTGAGGTTCTCGGTGAACAGGGTGTGCAGCAGTGCCAGCAGGAATAGCGCATCGGTGCCCGGGCGTATGAAAAAGTGTTCGCTCGCGATGCCGGCCGTTTCTGTTTTGCGCGGATCGACAACGACCAGTTTCCCGTCGCGCGCCGTCAATGCCTTCAGTCGTTTCTTCACATCCGGTACGGTCCAGATGCTGCCATTGGAAGCCAGCGGGTTAGCGCCCAGCATCAGCAGGTAGTCGGTGTTGTCCACGTCGGGCACAGGAATCAGCAACTTGTACCCGTATAGCCACAATGAGGTGAGGTGGTGGGGCAGTTGGTCCACGCTGGTTGCGGAAAACCGGTTGTTGCTGCGGATATGCTGAAACAGGTTGCCCTGGTGCGTCATCATGCCGTAATTGTGCACGGAGGGGTTGCCCATGTAGATACCGACAGCGTTGACCCCGTGCTCGGCAATAATGTGCGCCAGGCGGGTGGCGGTAGTATCCAGCGCCTCGTCCCAGCTGATCTCCTGCCACTCATCTTCGCCGATGTCATTGCGCACTCTCTTCACGGGTGCGCGCAGCCGGTCGGGATCGGTGTGCAAGTCCTTCAGGGCAATGGCTTTGGGACAAATGTGGCCGCGGCTGAGCGGGTCCGCCTTGTCGCCCTTGATAGAGACAATATCGGCGCCCTCGGTTTCTATCACGAGGCCACAGATGGCTTCGCAGAGATGGCAGGCGCGGTAATGGGTTTTCCGGGTCATGGCGTCACTCGTCTGAATTCCAGTTTGCGGATTTGCAGGCTGCCAACACCTCACTGACCTGCGGCTTTCTGCAGCTAGTCTACAGAGTCGAGTGGGGTATTCCTATGTGCGCCTTTAGAAATCGTATCTCAGGGTGGCCCCGTAGGTGCGCGGTGGCGCGAGGAAATACGCGTCCATGGTGGTAATCGGAAAGGTCGACGCCGTGAGCCCGGCGTACTTGTTGTCCGAGAGATTTTTCCCCCAGACGGAAACATTCCAGTGATCATTGCGCCACCCGAGTTTGGCGTTAACCAGGTTCCTGTTCTGGTAATCCCTGTCCGCCGTGTTGGCAGAATCGGTTGTCAGGTGGTCGTCCATATAGCTGTAATCTGCGCGCAGATAGATTCCACCGTCGGCCAACGGAAATACAATCGTGGCAGAGGCGGTGGCGCTGTACTCGGCAGTAAACGGGAGATTATCACCCTTCTGTGGGCCTTCGGTAATCTCATATTTGTGCATGTACAGAACACCGCCGGTCAGGGTCAGGTTCGGCAGCGGTTGCGCCTGCAGGTTCACGTCGATGCCGGATGTTTCGACCGCGGGCAGGTTTGATACCAGTGTGCCAAGGCCGATGTCCTGTTGCTGCTGGTACTGGTAGTCATCGATCTCGGTGTAAAAAGCCGCGGCATTGATACGCAGCCGATCGTCCAGCACTGTCGATTTAATACCAAGCTCGTAGCTATCGGTAGACTCGTCCTCAAACTCGCGTTCCTCGGGGGTGCCGTTGACGGTATTGAAACCGCCGGATTTGGAGCCGGTGGCCGCTCTGGCGTAGACCATCGTCTCCGCGAAGAGATCGAAACTGGTGTCGAGCAGCCAGTTGACGTCGCTGGTGCTGCGTGAAAAATCCTGGTCGACGGGGGTGGTAACCGCGGTCAGAAAGGACAAGCCGGTGAGTCGCGCTGACAGTGCGCTGGAGTCAACCGCAGTCATGATGTCGGCCTCTTTGTCCTCATCGGTCCATCGCAGCCCGCCCGTTATGCGCCAACGTTCACTGATATGCCAGGTGGTCTGGCCGAACACGGCGAAGGTGTCTGTCTCAAGTTTGACGTTCGCACGGATGGAATCCCCGGGCTGTGCGACAAATGCCATATTCGGCACACCGGCGGGCAACAGGGAACCGATGTCGGGCTGTTGATTGGCCTGGCTGAGAAAATCCTCACCGAGGAAGACGAACGGTGAACCGTCCCCGCCATTGGTGGTGGACTGGAAATAGAATGCACCCAGCTGATAGTCCAGCGGGCCACCCGTCGGCGAGGCGAAGCGCAGCTCCTGTGACAGGCTGTCGCCCTTGCTGACGGCATCGACGTAGGACATCACATCCAGTTGCGAGCGATCCACATCATAGCTTGAGGAGCCATCTGCCTTACCCCACGCAGTGATGGATTTTAGTGAACCCCAGCCCTGGTCGTAGTCAATAACCATAGAGAGGCTGTCGGCTTTGTTCTCAAACTTGTTGTCGACGTTAACGGCAATCTCGTGATCGAAAGGATTGTTCTTGTCGGTGGGCAGACCGCGTTCTGCCAGCGTCGCGTTCACGGAGGCCCCTTGTACAGAATCTGCAGCGCAACATTTCGTGTCGCGTTCAAGATGCGTGCCTTTGAGCAGGACGCGCAGGCTGTCTGATGGCACGTATAGCAGCTTGGCGATAATGTTCCAGTCATCGGCGGCGTTGAGGTCGTCGCCCCCGCCGTTGTCGAAGTACCCGTCACGCTGGTCAACAGTCCCGGTGATACGGTAGGCGAGCGAATTGCTGACCGGCCCGCTGGCGGCGGCTGTCAGCGTCGTCAGATTGTAATCGCCGATGCTCGTTTCAACGTAGCCTTCGAATTCATCGAGATTCGGGTTTCTGGTAAAGATACTGATGGCGCCCGCGTTGGTGTTCTTGCCATAGAGTGTGCCCTGCGGCCCCTGCAGTACTTCGATGCGCTCGATGTCGGTGAGGTCAGACATCCCGAGGCCGGAGCGACTCAGGTAGACGTCGTCGACAAACAGTCCGACGGAAGGCTCCAGTGCGATGTCATTCTGTGATGTGCCTATGCCACGAATGCGGAACGAGGCGGTGAAAGGCTGGTTATTGGTGGCGATGGTCAGGCTCGGGGTCAGGATGGCCAGATCGACAGCGTTGTTGATCCCCGCCTCCTGTATCACCTGCTCGCTGAAAGCGGTGACTGCCATGGGCACATCCTGCAAACTCTGGCTGCGTTTGCTGGCGGTGACAATGATTTCTTCCAGTGCGTTGGGCTGGGCTGCCAGCTGCACCGGTGTGCCAAGTGCCATAGCGCAAACAAACGTAAGCGTTGCGCGCGGTGTGTTCCACGCCTTTTTGGGCTGCGCCATCAATCTCTACCTGTTGTTTTTATCATTTGTTAAGTTATTTTATCGCGTGGCAGGCTCGCAGCGACTCGCGAGCAGGGCCGCCTGCTGTTCATCGCGGTCGCCTATGGCCGACGCGCGCAATAGCATAATCCCGCGCTGCGTCGGGGACTGTATCACCTCACCCGCGAAGTCATTCGGAGATTCATCGCTGCCGATCAGGGTGACATTAACGGTGCTGCCTGTCCGGTAGCGTTCATCGCGCTGGTTGGTAATGCCCGCATAGTTGTCTGTGTTCATCTGGTAGAACTGCATCGACCAGTAGCGCGACGGAATGTGCGCTTCGATAACCACCGGGCCATTCTCCAGGTTGTAGAAACAGCTGGCGTATAACAGGTCCGGGCTGGGGCGCACAATGGTGCGAAATTCTTCGTCGGGCAGTTCGCTGATCGCCAGCTGGTTGTAGCCCTGTTGTTTCGTGCCCAGTGCATAGAGGGTTTCCATTACCAGGCTCGGCAATGCCAGTGCCAGCGCATATTGCCCGAGCCAGGCGCACACCACGATTGCCACTACCCATTTCAGCAGTTTCATTGGCAGCCTTCCAGTGTGACTGTGGGCAGCGCGGCAGACTCTGGAAATTTCAGGTAGGCTTCACCCGGTGTATACAGGCGCAGCAACAGGTCGAAATCGTAGTCGACTGCCTTGCGCCACTGTGGCGCCCCGGAGGGGCCCACCGGCAACCAGTTGCCGGCCTGCTCGGCAGCGGCAACGGTTATTACCCAACTGCCATCGGCATTGCGTACCAGGTTTTCGTCGTTGAAGGAGTAGCGCTTCTGCGGGTTGGGAATCAGGTAGTTGTCCCAGCCATAGGCCGTGATACTCCACCAGTCGGCGTCATAGTCGTCACCCTCTATCCGGTAGCGACAATTCAGGCGCAGCGGCTCCCCGGCAACGCTGCTGAGACGGTAGTACATGGAGTTTTCCTGCGTGGAGGCCAGCAGTCCCCCCAGCGCCACGGCGGCTTTCAACATGAGGCCGGCACCCTCGGATCCAGTGGCAACGCTGGTCGTCCAGTCGCTGTTGTGGACACTCATGTCATCGAGTCCCCGGTTGATGTTGCGCGCCAGGAAGATCGCCGAGAGCAAAACGGTTGCCACTGCAGCAGCCAGCAGTTTCATTGCAAGTTTGAACACATTTTTTCCTTTATTCTTACGCGTCCGCTTTATTGTGTAGCTTCGCTAGTTTGACCAGTAAATATACTCGTCGTCTGGTGCGTCGGGCTGGCTTAAGTCCTTATCGATATTGATCGGGGCCATGGCCTGGCTGGGCCACAATGGGGCCGCCTGCGCCGCGTTGTGCTCGGCGAGTGCGGCCTCCAGTTCTGCCAGTTTGTCCGGGCGCGTGGTGGACAGATCATGCTGTTCCGCCGGGTCCTGTTCCAGATCGAACAACCAGGCCCTCCCCGGTGGGTTGCTTACATTGAGCTTCCAGCCATCGACGAGCGCGGACTGCGATGCGCCGCTGCGCCAGAACAGCGCCCGGTGAGGCACGCCCTGTGCGGTACCTGTCGCAAATGGTAGCAGATCGACCCCGTCTATCACTCGATCGCTCGGGACGCTGGCGCCGGCGGCAGCCGCTGCCGTGGTATACAGGTCAAAATGGTGCACCGGAGCAGAGAACACAGTGCCGGCTGCGATACGAGCCGGCCATTTGGCGAAGTAGGGCACGTGGATGCCGCCTTCAAACAGGGTGATCTTCCAGCCCCGGAACGGGCTGTTGATGTCGGGCAGGCCGATATAGCCGGCACCGCCATTATCGGAGGTGAACAGCACGAGGGTATTGTCTTCCAGGCCGTTGGCTTTCAGCGCCTCCAGCACCTGCCCGACGCCGCGATCGAGCGCCCGTATCATAGCGGCGTACACGCGTTCGCGATGATTCTCAATATG
>JAGRIK010000056.1 GCA_020443325.1 Halioglobus sp. | reverse complement strand
TTGGCATCTTCGAAGGTCTTGCCCGTGTCCTGGGCGAGCAGCTCGCCGAGCTCGTCGTGGCGGTCCTTCAGCAACTGGCTGTAACGCATCATCAGGCGCGCGCGCTCACTCACGGGCACTTCCTTCCAGCTCTGGAAAGCCTCCAGCGCGCTGGCCACCGCGCGGTCCACCTCGCCGGCTGTGGCCAGCGGTACCTCGGCCAGCAGTTGCTGATTGGCGGGGTTGGTCACCGGCAGTCTGTCGGCGCTGCTGCTGCTGATGAATTCACCGTCGATAAATAGTGGTACCTGCTGTGTCATGGCCTTCACCCTGGATGCTCTGTCTGCGCTAGTTATCAAGGTAGCACTGCCGCAGGCTGCGTGCACATTGCCAAAATTGCGCATATCATGGATTATATTGCGGTCATGCACTGCAACCACCCGACACTGGGAGTCGGGTGTCGGTGCGCATTTGCTTCCAGCCACAGGGCTTTTGCCATGAGCGCACCGTCAAAATGGCCACTGCCTGACCAGGGCATACGCTTCGTTACCCCGCTGTTTATGCGCCAGAAACTAGCGCGACACCCCCTGACCCGGGAGTGCTACCCGACGGCCATGGGTTTTTATCCCCGCGCCGCGAACCACCGCATGCAGCGTGAGCACCACGATGACAACCTGTTGATTTATTGTGTCGAGGGCTATGGCAGTGCCAGTGCCGACAACTGGGCGGGCGCCGTGGAAGCCGGCGACATGCTCTTGCTGCCCGAGGGTCTGGCACATCGCTATGCAGCGGCTACCGCGGATCCCTGGACTATTTACTGGGTACATTTTGCAGGTGGTGCCAGCGCGGCGTTCAACCAGTACCTGGGCTGCCGCGGGGACGCCATCCCGCGCAGCCACATCGGCATATCACCGCTACTGGTGGCCCGCTTTCAGGAACTGATGGCGGTGCGTCGCACCGGCTACAGAACCGGCGCCTTCATCATTGCCGCCAACCAGTTGCGTCAATTGCTGGCACAAATCGGACTGGAGCTGCGCAATGTGCGCGCCCGTCAGCAGCAGAGCTTCGATCTGGAGGCGATACAGCGCTTCATGGTCGAACACATCGGCAAGACGCTGGAGTTGGACTCACTGGCCTCGCGCGCCGCCCTGTCGAAGTACCATTTCAGCGCCAAGTACAAAGCGCTGACCGGCTATTCGCCCATCAAGCATTTTTTGCACATGAAAATGGAGTACGCCTGCCATCTGCTGGACGCCACCGCACTGAGCGTCAAGGGGGTGGCGGCGGCGCTGGGCTACGACGACCCGCTGTATTTTTCCCGTCTGTTTCGCCGCACCGTGGGCATGTCTCCGCGCGCCTACCGCAGCTCCGTGCGTCAGTAGCTCCCGATGCGTGCCCGGCGCAGTTATTTTACAGACGCGGATAACACCTAGACTTTCAAGCGCGACGCGCTCAACATGGTCAATGCCAGCCTGGTACTCGATTTCAATGGCGGGGCCACCTCCCTGCACCTCTGGGGTAAAAACCTCACCGATGAATTCTACTACCGCTTCGGTTAACCGCTGGGAGACAGCTTCGGTACCGGCGCACGCTTCTTTGGCGAGCCGCGCACCTACGGCATCACCCTGAGCCATACAGTTCAAGGTTGAGGAAAACAGGTTATGCTCCACACGCTTTTCACACGGGCCGCCCTGGCCCTGCCTCTGGCATTGGCAACGGCAATGCCAGCCGGAGCCACGTCCGGGGGCGCCGACACCGGCGCCTACTCCATCCTGCCGACCCGGGCTGTCAGTGCCATCGTGTCCGTTCCGCATCCGGAAGACGCCCGCGCACTGTACCGCGGCGACGGCCCCTCGGACGCTGGCCAGGCGGTAGACGATTGGCACAGCTCTCCCGCCGGCCTGCTGGTGCACGGCGAGCCCACCACACAGGCCTGGTTTCGGGTGCGCTACGAAGACGGCAGCGAGCTGACCGTGGGGCCGCGCTACATTCCGGGTCTTGAAGCCCGCAATGTGCGCGATCTGGGCGGTTACGAAACAGCCACCGGGCAACGGGTGAAAGCGGGACTGCTGTACCGTTCCGGCTTTCTCAGCCAACTGCCAAAAGACAAAGAGGCACAACTTGCGAGCCTGGGCATCCAGCATATTTGCGATCTGCGCAGCACCGCCGAGCGACAGGAAAAGCCCGATCCGGACCTCGACTGGCAGACGATAGCGGGCTGCGCATCCAGTGCATCGGAGGCCTCCATGAGCTCCTTCACCGAGGCGATAAAGACCGTGCAGCAGGGTGGCGACGTGGACTGGGAGCAGCTGATTATCCAGGGTTACAGCGCCATGCCCACCCAATACGCCGCACCATTGAAAGCCCTGTATGCCAGCCTGCTGGAAAACCCCGGCGAACCGACGCTGTTCCACTGCACCGCCGGCAAGGACCGCACCGGCGTTGCCGCAGCGTTATTACTACTGATGCTGGGGGTAGACGAGCAGACCGTCATAGACGACTACACCATCAGTGAGATGGCGCTGCAGTATCAGGGCGATTCGATCAAATCCACAGCCTATCCGCGCGAGCTGCTGGAACAACCGGCCCTGCGGGCGACCAACGCCAGCTATATTCAGGCGACGCTGTCCAGTATTCGCCGCCAGTACGGCTCACTGGATCGCTATTACCAGGAGGTGCTAGACCTCAGCGGCGAAGACATTGCACTGCTTCGCAAGCACTACCTGACTGAGAACTGACTGCGTGAATGGCGTGCATCCGAAATGTGACCCTAACGGGTGAGGCAGTTATCGCCCGGTAGGTGATGGGTCAATTACTGGCTTCCAGAAAATAAGCGGGTGTATCTATTCGCTCACCGGCTGGCGTCCACCCCAATGCCCGGCCAGCCACGGGACATGATTCGCAAGGGTTATCGATCACTACAGGTCAAACAGTACGTGGTGTCTGAAAAACCCGATTCTCAATATCAAGCAGTTGCCCTCATATTCAGCAATACGCCTGGACTT
>JAGRIK010000055.1 GCA_020443325.1 Halioglobus sp. | reverse complement strand
TTGCCCGCCTGTGCCATCGCTTCGCGCGCTGCGGAGACGCCCATCTCGCACTGGATGGATTGTGCTTCATTCGGTCGCTCGGGCAGATAGGGGGCAAGGCGATGAGGGTCCACAATCCCGGCTTTATTCATCACGTAGCGCGATTTTATGCCTGATGCTTTTTCTACAAACTCGGCGGACGACGGCTGCAGTGCCTCGATCTCGCCCGCTGCGATCTGGCTCGCATGTTCGGTATTGTAGATTTCCACGTAGGCGTTGAATGACTCTACCAGTTCTTTATTGCTGATGGACTCTGACGGGGTGTAGAGGCCAGTTCCACTGATGACGATATCGGGCATGGTAGAGATTTCCAGTAATTAACGTATGCGGCCCCCGATCGCATGCAACATCGGGGGCCGCAAGATTTTTTATACGATCAACCCGCCGCTTTGCGTTGATCCAGCGGTGTGAAATCGCGCTGCGTGTAGCCCGTATACAGTTGTCGTGGGCGCCCGATGCGGTAGCTGCCGCTGATCATCTCGTTCCAGTGAGCAATCCAGCCGACCGTGCGGCCCACTGCAAAAATGACGGTAAACATGCTGGTTGGAATGCCCATGGCCTTGAGAATGATACCGGAGTAGAAGTCGACATTCGGGTAGAGTTTCTTCTCGATAAAATACTCGTCTGAAAGGGCGATCTCCTCCAGGCGCTTGGCAATCTCCAGCAGTGGGTCATCGATACCCAGTTCAGCCAGCACCTCGTCAGCGGCTTCCTTCATAACCTTGGCCGCGCGGGTCAAAATTCTTGTACACCCTGTGTCCAAAGCCCATAAGCCGGAAAGGATCATTCTTGTCCTTGGCGCGTGCGACAAACTCGTCGATTCTCGACACATCACCGATTTCCTGCAGCATCTCCAGGACCGCTTCGTTGGCACCCCCGTGAGATGGGCCCCACAGCGCGGCGATACCGGCAGCTATGCAGGCGAAAGGATTGGCGCCCGAGGAGCCCGCCAGGCGCACCGTCGAGGTGGAGGCGTTCTGTTCGTGGTCGGCGTGGAGCAGGAAAATCCGATCCATGGCCGTCGCCAACACCGGGCTGATATTGCTGGGCTCGCAGGGGTTGCCAAACATCATGTGCAGGAAGTTCTCGGCGTAGCTCAGGCTGTTATCCGGGTACATGAACGGCTGGCCGGTGGAAAACTTGTAGCTCATGGCAGCGAGCGTGGGCATTTTTGCGATAAGCCTGAATGCGGCAATCTGGCGATGATGTTCGTCAGATATTTCCAGGGAGTCGTGATAGAAGGCGGAGAGGGCGCCTACCACGCCGCACATGATCGCCATCGGGTGTGCGTCGCGCCGGAAACCGTTGAAAAAGGTGCGGATCTGTTCATGGACCATCGTGTGCCTGTGCACGGTGCCGACAAAGCTGGCCTTTTGCTCCGCTGTGGGAAGCTCTCCGTATAGCAACAGATAGCAGGTTTCCAGGTAGTCAGATTGTTCCGCCAGTTGCTCAATCGGGTAACCCCTGTGCAGGAGTATTCCCTTGCCGCCATCGATGAAGGTGATCTGCGATTCGCAGGCCGCCGTTGATACGAAACCGGGATCGTAGGTAAACAGGCCATTGCCGGTCAGGCCCCCGACATCCAGCACATCAGGCCCCAGGGTGCCTGAGTATATGGGTAGCTCGATAGGCTCATCGATGCCATCAATCTTAAGAGTGGCTTTTTTGTCGCTCATAGAAGGTCCTGGGAAGTATTCAATCGAAGGGGGCCACTATAAAGTTTCGTGGGTTTTTGTCAATTACGACAGTTTCCAAACTCGTGAACAACCTTTAATAGCAAAGGCTGTTTTTTGATCAGGTTCAGTGACGATCGACGCATTTGGGGTTGGAATCAAATTTTACGTCAAGGCATTAAGGTGGTTTGTATTTGGCGTCGCAAATGCCTATAATCTTGCGCGTTTTGCAAGTATGCCAAAGTAGTGGCCAAACACTCCTCGGCTACACGTTAACCCGATTAATTGCCCTCCGGGCGTCTATAGACGGTACTCAATTGTGAAAGACAAACGCCCTGTTAACCTGGACATAGGATCCATGCGGCTTCCCATTACCGCGTGGGCTTCCATTACCCATCGCGCCTCTGGCGTATTTATCTTTGCCGGCATGGCCCTGCTGCTGTGGGCCCTGGACGCCAGCCTGTCCAGCCCTGAAAGTTTTGCTGCGCTGAAAGAGTCCCTGGATAGCCCCCTGCTGAAGCTGGTGATGTGGGCGGTGATGTCCGGCTTGATCTACCACGCGCTGGCAGGGATCAAGCACCTTATTATGGATTTGGGAATCGGTGAAACCATGGAGGGGGGCATTCTCGGTGTGCGCATCGTGGTTTGCCTGTCAGTGGTATTCATTCTGGCAGCGGGGATCTGGATATGGTAACTGCAGTAACGAATATGGGTCGTTCGGGGTTGTACGACTGGCTCATGCAGCGGGTATCGGCTGTCATTTTGCTGGCCTACTTCCTTTATATAGGTGCGGTGGTTTTTAGCGGCGTGGATTACGCGGCCTGGAGCGACCTGTTTGCCCAGACATGGATGCGGGTATTCAGTCTGCTGGCGCTCGTATCCCTGGGCGCTCACGCATGGGTCGGTTTGTGGGTTGTGTTCACTGATTACTTCACGGAACGCTTGATGGGTAGTACCGGGAATGTCATTCGTCTGGTCGCTCAGGTTGTCAGCGGTCTTATCATGTTCACGTATCTAGTCTGGGGCATCCAGATTCTGTGGGGTTTGTAACAATGGCTGCTCTTCGTACTATTTCATTTGACGGCGTCATCGTGGGCGGCGGCGGTGCGGGAATGCGCGCTGCCCTGCAACTGGCGCAATCCGGATTCAAGACGGCCGTAATCTCCAAGGTGTTCCCCACACGTTCTCATACGGTGTCTGCCCAGGGTGGTATCACCTGCGCGATTGCATCGGCGGATCCGAACGACGATTGGCGCTGGCATATGTACGACACGGTCAAGGGCTCTGATTACATCGGGGACCAGGATGCCATCGAATACATGTGCAGTGTCGGCCCGGAAGCGGTGTTCGAACTTGAGCACATGGGGCTGCCATTTTCACGCACCGAGGAGGGCCGTATCTACCAGCGGCCTTTTGGAGGACAGTCGAAAAACTATGGCGAGGGCGGCCAGGCGGCGCGTACCTGCGCAGCGGCGGATCGCACCGGCCACGCGTTATTGCACACGCTGTATCAGGGTAACCTCAAACACAAAACTGTCTTTTTTAACGAGTGGTACGCCACCGACCTGGTCAAGAACCAGGACGGTGCAGTTGTCGGCGTGATTGCCATCTGCATGGAAACGGGCGAAACCGTACATATCAAATCGAAGGCTACCGTGCTGGCCACGGGTGGCGCTGGTCGTATCTACGCCTCTACTACCAATGCGCATATCAATACGGGAGATGGCATCGGCATGGCGCTGCGTGCCGGGTTTCCAGTCCAGGACATTGAGATGTGGCAGTTTCACCCCACGGGTATTGCCGGCGCAGGCGTGTTGGTTACCGAGGGCTGCCGGGGTGAGGGCGGTTACCTGATCAACAAGGACGGTGAACGCTTTATGGAGCGCTATGCGCCCAATGCCAAGGATCTCGCAGGTCGCGATGTGGTCGCACGCTCAATGGTGCTTGAAATACTCGAGGGCAGGGGTTGTGGGCCCAATGCCGACCACGTC
>JAGRIK010000054.1 GCA_020443325.1 Halioglobus sp. | reverse complement strand
AAAGTAGTTCCGGAGCGTGGAGCTAACCGGGGGCCGGTGTGAACAGTCCCCCTGCGCTCAGAGGGCTAAGATATTCGCTCCGGGGGACTGTTCACACCGAACCCCCCAGACAGTTTTCCACACTGCTAGTGAAAAACCTTTTACAGCGTCTAATTCTGAGAAATACCGCGACCGAGGCATACAGGGATAGCGTGGGTACCGTAGCGAATATCTCAGCCCTCTGAGCGTACGGTGCCCACGGTATCCCTGCATGCCGGCCCAAATTGATACCAACTAGAACAGCAACCTAAACTTTTACCCCCGAGCGTGGTTCAATACCCACTCACCACGCCACCAGAAACTACACGAATGGCCGGACGGATACCCCAAGCTTTCCTGGATGACTTGCTCGACCGCGTCGATATCGTCGAGGTGATAGACCGGCGCGTCAAACTGAAAAAGACGGGCAAGAACTACTCGGCCCGCTGCCCCTTCCACGAGGAGCGCAGCCCCTCCTTCAGCGTTAACCCCGACAAGCAGTTCTACTATTGCTTTGGCTGCGGCGCGGGCGGCAACGCGCTGACGTTCCTGATGGAATACGAGAACCTGGAGTTCCCGCAGGCCGTGGACACACTGGCCAGCAGTGCCGGCATGGATGTGCCGCGTGAGCCCAGCCGCGATGGTCGCGACCCGGCGCAGCGTGAGGACAGCAACAAACCGCTGTACGCGGTAATGGAGCAGGCTGCGCTGTATTACCGGCAACAGTTGCGCAGCCATCCGCAGGCCTCGCGGGCGGTGGACTACCTCAAGGGCCGGGGTCTCTCGGGGGAAATCGCAAAAGCGTTCGGCCTCGGTTTCGCACCGCCCGGCTGGGACAACCTGCACACGGCGCTGGGCGGCGGCGATGACCTGCGCGAGTTGCTGATCAAGGCCGGCATGCTGGTGAAAAACGAGAACGGTAAGATCTACGATCGCTTCCGCGACCGCATCATGTTCCCGATCCGCGACCGGCGCGGCCGCGTGATTGCTTTCGGGGGCCGGGTGCTGGGCGATGACAAACCCAAGTACCTCAACTCCCCGGAAACCGCGATTTTCCATAAAGGCCGCGAGCTCTACGGCCTCTATGAGGCGCGCCAGGCGACCCGCAAACTGGAGCGCATTGTGGTCGTCGAGGGGTATATGGACGTGATCGCGCTGGCGCAGCACGGCATTACCTACGGTACGGCCACGCTCGGCACGGCCACGAGCAACACGCACCTGGACCGCATCTATCGCCTGTGCCCGGAAGTGGTGTTCTGTTTCGATGGCGACGAGGCGGGACGCAAGGCGGCCTTCAGGGCACTGGAGGCGGCCCTCCCCTGTATGGAGGACGGCAGGCAGGCCCGATTCCTGTTCCTGCCCGAGGGCCAGGACCCGGACGATGCGGTGCGCGCCGGTGGCCAGGCGCAATTCGAGGAGATGCTGGCCAAGGCCGTGCCGCTGGAGACTTTCCTGTTTGACTCGGTGGCGCAGGGGCTGGACCTCAGCAGCCTGGACGGCCGGGCGCGCATGAGCAAAATGGCCCTGCCCCACATCCGGCAACTGCCCGAGGGCGTCTACCGCCAGCTGATGTTCCAGGCGCTGGCGGAGCGCACCGGCCTGGAATTGAGCAGCCTGATGCTGCTGGAGGCGCCCCCGCCCGAACCGCCGCCCCCGATGGATGTCGATTACGGGCCGGAACCGGACTATGACGAGCCCCCGCCTGACTATGATGGCCAGCTGGCACCGGATATGCCGCCGCCAGCGCCCCGGCGAGACCACCAGTTCAAACACAAGGTGCCCGCCCGCGGCTACTCGAACCTCGCGCAGGCCGCTATCGCGCTGCTGCTGCACCAACCGGGCATCGCCCGCCTGGTGAGCCCGGAGCTACTCGATGAGATCGAGGGCGAGGACGGGCAATTGCTGCGGGATTTGCTGCAACTGCTGCACCGCAGGCCCGATTCCAGCACCGCGATGCTGCTGGGCCACTGGTACGGCACCGAGGAAGGCAAGCTGCTCAACCGGCTGGCCGGGCAGGAACGCCTCATTCCCACGACCGGCATCGAGCATGAGTTCATGGACACCGTGAACGCGCTGGCGCGCCTGCCCCACCAATCCAGGTTATCCGCGCAAGTCGACAAATTGAAGCACACCAACTACGCTGAAATGAGTGAATTGGAAAAACAGCGCCTCCGGGAGCTTCTGCAGGAGAAACTGCAGCGCGACAAACAACGTAATAAACCGCGCGAGTGAGCAGTAGCCCCAGCTGATGGCGGGACAACCCCGTTTTTCCAAACCTGGCCCGGGTTGAAATCGGCCCCGGGCGACCCCATATACTACAGGCAACTTTTCGGGGTTTTGCGGGTCAAAAGACCCCACGATCGAGAATATTCGCGTCTTTCCTGTAGGTAAGTCGCGGCTTTCTGGGTATAATCGCCGGCTAATTTTTTCCCACATTTCAGGGTTTT
>JAGRIK010000008.1 GCA_020443325.1 Halioglobus sp. | reverse complement strand
CACACGTCGTGCCGTAGCCTTGGGATGCAGGGCTCGTACCCCAGTAGGCGTTTCACAAAGCGAATCACGTGGAGCGACTGAAACGCCTACTGGGGTGCGAGCCCGTCGCCCACGACCAAACCCCCGACCGCACTACGAAAAAATTAGATGTCAGATGAAGGTTTTCAAAACGCTGCTAGTGCAAGGTAGGGGTGGGCTCCGACACCACCACCGACTGCAACTGCTTGCCCAGCATGATGACAAAGCCCTGGCGGCGCTCGACGCCGTCATAACTGTAATCAAAGCGGTACTGGCGCCAGATACGCCAGCGTTTTGCACTGTCGCGACTCATCGAGAGCCGCTGAATGTGTACGGATTGATCCAGCAGTTGGAAGTCGTCGCGCTCACTGGCTCGAATCACCGCCTGCAGCGCGAGCTCACGCACACGCAGCGCGCCCAGGAAATGCAGGCACAGCATCGCGAGTGCAAACAGTGCGACCACGTCGCCGAGGGTGAAATACACGTCGATCTATCTCTCGTCTTCGATGTTATCCGATACACCCAGCTTACGTTGTTCAGCAGATTCTAGATAGCGCGAGACAATACCGTTGAACAACTGGGGTTTCTCGGCATGCAGCCAGTGGCCGCACTCCGGCATGATCCTCATCGTGGCCGCGGGGAAGAAAGCCTGGATGGCAGGCCAGTACTGTTCCTGCAGGTAATCGGAAGCACCGCCCTTGATGAACAACACGGGCCCGTCATAGACGCGACCCGCCGCTGGCGCCTGCAACAGTTTTGGGAGAGAGGCCCTGAGTCCGGTCACGTCAAAGCGCCACTGGTATCCCCCCTCGTTATCCCGTTGCAGGCTGGTTAACAGAAACTGTATGACGCCGTCTTCGGGGATATGTGTGGCCATGCGTGCCGCCGCGTCTTCGCGGCTCCGGCAGGGCTGCCCCGCCACCGCGTCCAGTGCGGCGAAGATCGCCCCGTGATGGCTTGCGTAAGCCACCGGGGCAATATCCGCAACCGTCAGGGATGACGCGCGCTGCGGACTCTGCAGGGCCAACTCCATCGCTACCTTGCCGCCCAGCGAGTGCCCCACGAAATGCGCAGCTGGCACGCCCTCCCCATCCATCCACTGCGCGACCGTCTCTGCCATCGCCGGCAGGCTCGGGGAGGTCAGCCAGCCCGACCTGCCGTGGTTTGGAAGGTCCACACTGTAAACGGTGTAGCGCGCCTGCAGTGCGCGCGCCAGGGCACCGAGATTGCTCCCCGAGCCGAACAATCCGTGCAAGAGAACGACCGCCGGCCCATCACCCCCCCGCTTTACATGCAAATCTGCTGTCATTTACCGCTGTGTCCCCTGCCAGATTTTGCTACCATAACCGCCACTATAATCGATCGGAAACCCGCATGCCTCGCCTAATCACCCTGAGCCACGTCGTCGCCCTTCTATCTGCATTTGCGTTGCTGGTCGCCTGCAGTGGCACACCAACCTACAACGCCACCACATTCCCCTACCAGCTCGACCAGGCGAAACTGGACGCCCATCCGATCAAAACGGTAGTGATTGCACACGTGGATATCGGCACACAAGCGCGCAACTACCTTGAGAAGGAAGCACCGCGTATCGACGGCCGCGTATCCGCCTACCTGAAGGAAAACGGCTTCAAGGTACTGCCACAACGGGATTTCGAGCAGGCATGGAATGCAGCGGAGCGCGCCTATGGCAATCCGATCGACCCGACGAGCGGCAAACTCAATCGCAAAACCTTCGCACTGATCATGCAACAGGTTCGCGATGAGATGCGGGAGAACACTGATCTCGACGCCTTCATCTTCACCGATCTCGTAGAGTTTGAAGTTGCCTTCAGCGGCGGCCTCAAGCACCTGGCGCGCTGGGACGGTGTCAGCCGCACTCCGACGATGCAGGGTCCCGGCGACGGCGTCAGCACCGAGTTCGACTGGAATATGCTGGCCGCTGTAGCCTCGTTGCAGGTGACGATCTACAACATGGATCTGGAACCCATATTCTCCAGTCGCGGTGGCCTCGACGCCACGGATGCAATTGACAGTCGCTCCTCCAACGGGCGCTATATCCGTCGGCGCAATATCCTGGAGAACGAGAGCAATATCGATGAGGGTATTCGCCTGGCGTTCTATCCCTTTATTCCCACCGACGATTGGCCGGGTAACCCCTAGCGCGACCCGCTCAATGGATACAGAGGCATAGCCGTGAAAAAGCTTCTCGTTCTCCTGACCGTGATTATCGCAGCGCTATTCGCGTGGTATTTTTGGCCGTCCCCCACACGCGAACCGGAGCCCCGTACCCCCAACCCGGACACACAGCGCGACACCACGGCCGGACCGGTCGTGGGCAGCGTGGATACCGACGACACCTTCGCCTGGCTCGGGATTCCCTTTGCGGCAGCCCCCGTGGACGATCTGCGCTGGCGTGCACCGCAACCGGTGGAACCCTGGACCGAAACACGAGAGATGGTTGCCTTTCGCGACCCCTGTGTGCAGTTGTCGGGGCCACTCGACGGTCTGCCCGACGATAGCGGTGCGGTGGTAGGCAGCGAAGACTGCCTCTATCTTAATATCTGGGCCCCGCGCACCCACAGTGTGGACGAATCAGGAAAACTGCCTGTCATGTTCTGGATCCACGGCGGCGGCAATACCATCGGCACCGCCAACACCTATGCCGGTAGCAAGCTTGCCGCAGGCGAGCAGGTCGTAGTGGTCACAATCAATTATCGCCTCGGCTTCTTCGGCTGGATGAGCCACCCGGCCCTGCGCGGCAAAGGGCGCGATGCGCTCGATGCCAGCGGCAACTACGCCAACCTCGACATGATCGCCGCGCTGCAGTGGGTAAAAGACAACATCGCCACATTCGGTGGCGACCCCGAAAAAGTCACCATCTTTGGCGAGTCTGCCGGCGGCCGCAATGTCTATTCCCTGTTGGCCTCACCGCTGGCAAAGAGCCTGTTCCAGCGCGCGATTTCCCAGAGCGGTTCGGTCGGCACCACACCCCGCTGGCGCGCGGAGAATTTTCACGATGATGCAAAACCCGGCATGACGCTCAGCTCCCGGGAATGGCTGGTGCGGCAATTGCTGAACGCCGGTAAGGCAACAGACAGCGCTACCGCCAGGACAGCGCTCGCAGCGATGTCCAATGACGAGATCCGCAGCTTTATGTACTCGCGCAGCCCCCGGCAGGTCCTCGAGGGAATCAGTGGTGGCGCCGGCATGTACCGCGCACCGCAGAGTTTTCGGGATGGCAAAGTGCTGCCGGCGAGCACACTATACAAGGTTTTTCGCGACCCCAAGGGCTACAACAATGTGCCGCTGATTACCGGCACCAACCGGGACGAGCTAAAGTTATTCCTGGCCCAGAATCCGGAATTCGTTGAACGCCGCTTTGGCTTCCTCCCGAAGATCAAGGATCCGAAGGCCTACAACGCACTGGCCGCCTACCTCAGCGATAACTGGAAAGCACTGGCCGTCGATACACCCGCCGATATCATCGCAGCGCACAGCCCACAGTCAGTTTTCGCCTATCGCTGGGACTGGGATGAGGGCGGCAAGAACTGGCTGGTGGATTACAGCGAATTGCTGGGCGCCGGCCACGGCCTTGAAGTCGCGTATATCTTTAACAATTTTACGGACGGCATCGCCGTGCCGGGCTTATACAATAGCGACAACATACCGGGACGCGACCTGCTCGGCGCGCAAATGCGCAGCTACTGGTCCGAGTTTGCCAGGAATGGCGCGCCGGGGCGCGGGCGCAATGGCGCACTCCCCCTGTGGCAGCCCTGGAGTACCCAGGGTCCCAACCTGATGCTACTGGACACCGTCGCGGACGGCGGGTTGCGCATGGTCAGGGAGCCGATGACCATGGCCATGCTCAAACGGCGTGTCGCCCAGGACGAGGACATACCCGATCTGCGCACACGCTGCGAACTCCATGTGCAGCTCTTCCTGCTCGCCAACGCCGGTGCCGACGTGTGGAACAGGAAGGAATACGATGCGCTCGGCTGCGCCGGGTTCGACCCCTGGTCACTGGCAGTCGAACGGTAGCAACGCTGTCACGCCTGCGGCGTGATCAGGTACTTCTCTCCCGTGGCCTGCTTGCCATACACACTGATGGCCTCCAGCGACAGCGCCTCTGCCAGTGACACCTCGCGGGTGTAATGGCTGGCGAAGGTGGTTTTTATCTCTGCCGCCACTTTCGCCCGCATCTCCATGCTCTTCTCCAACCCCACCTTCTGCAGGAAGGGTGTCAACAGGAAACCGGACACGCTCCAGGCGAAACCAAAATTGCGGGTCAGCGTGGTCGGGCTGCGGTCCAGGCCGCCATAGATATACACCTGCTTGAAGACGTCACTGCCGTAACCGCTGTAACCCGTCATATTGCGCACGGCTGCCGCCTCCATGCAGGTGAGGATGTGGCTGGCGAGTTTACCGCCGCCGGTGGCATCAAAAGCCAACGTGGCCCCGGTTTCTGCCAGTGCATCCGTGAGATCGTCGTAAAAACTGTCGCTTGTGGAGTTGATAATGTATTTCGCGCCCAGTTCCTTCAGTACCGCTTCCTGCTCAACCTTGCGAACAATATTTACCAGCCCGATGCCTTCGTTGATGCAGATGCGGTTCAGCATCTGCCCGAGGTTTGACGCCGCGGCCGTATGGACGAGCGCAGTGTGATTTTCCCGGCGCATCGTCTCCACCATCGCCAGCGCCGTGAGCGGATTGACAAAACACGACGCACCCTCGACGGCTGTTGTCCCCTCCTCCAACGCCAGGCACATGAACGCATTCACACAGCGGTACTGGCTGTACATGGCTCCACCGATAATACCGACACGCTTGCCGACCAGCGCCTGTGCCGCGTCGGACGTCCCGGCGGCGATCACGGTACCCGCAGCCTCGTTGCCCACCGGCATCGACTGGCCCACACGAGCGGCGACCATCTTCATCAGTTCGGGCGGAATATCCGCCGTCACCACGGGTCGATCGGGGGAACCTGACACCCGTGCCGTACTGATGTCTGCGGGGCCGAACAACAGGCCAAGGTCGGACGGGTTAATGGGCGTGGCCTCAATCTGCACCAGCACCTCGTCAGGGCCGGGTGTGGGAATGGGCACGTCCACGAGGGTCAGTTCGAGAGTCCTGTCTTCTGTGATAGTGGAGCGAAGCTGTAATCCGGTATCGGCCATTGCGGTGTCCTCAGTCTGCGGTGGTGGAAAGTTCCCGCTATCCTACAGCTTATCCGTGCAATTTGCCCACTATGGCCGCGGCGCATTCCCGTGTACTATCGCGCCGCCTCCGCAGTGGGGGCGGACTGGGAACCGGGGATTCAGCAAATGTTCGACGCAATACTGATATTTTTGGCTGTGTTGGCTTTTATCGCCATCGTGCTGGAAGATGTCATTCACGTAAACAAGGCCAAGTCCACACTCTTCCTGGGTACGCTGTGCTGGATACTGCTGTTCCTCTTCGCGCCCGACCACGCGAGTGTCGAAACCGCGTTCTCGGAGAACATTCTCGACATCGCCTCGCTGTGGCTGTTCCTGTTCGCCGCGATGACATTCGTCGCCTACCTGAACCAGCACGGTATCGTTGAATCCCTGGTGTACCGCCTGTTGCCCGCTACAATGGCGCAAAAGGCACTCCTGCCCAGCGTGGCGTTGTTCGCGTTCTTCCTCTCATCCTTCTGCGACAACATCACGACGACACTGGTCACTATCGCGCTGATCCAGTCCCTCAAGCTCGATACCCGCAGTAATATCAAACTGGCTGTGCTGGCCGTATTCTCGATCAACT
>JAGRIK010000053.1 GCA_020443325.1 Halioglobus sp. | reverse complement strand
TCCATGGGGGCTTGAGCTCGGCATCCATGCCTCGCACAGTCCCGATGGGACATAGAAGCAAAAATACCTCATTCCACCTCGCGCTGCGTCATTCAGCCCTGCCTCTGTTACGCCTGCTTTAGCGCCAACAGGTGCTCATAGAGCTGCTTTTTCCGCAAGCCGGTGCAATCTGCCACCACGGCGGCAGCTGTCTTGGCGGGTAACTCCTGGGCCAGTCGCTGCAGGAGGGCCGACACATCTGCATCTATTTCCTGTTCTCCCCTGGGCTTGCCCGACACAATGAGTACGATCTCGCCCTTCTGCTGGTTGCTGTCTGCATCGACGAACCGGGCCAGTTCGGACAGCGGTCCGCGCCTGATGGTCTCGAAGGTCTTGGTCAGTTCCCGGGCGAGCACGGCCTCGCGGTCGCCGAATACCTGAAGCATGGACTGCAGGGATTCTTTGATGCGGTGGGGTGCCTCGTAAAAGATGAGGGTCATCGGCTCTGTCGCCAGTGCCGCCAGCCGGTTGTTGCGCGCGCCCTCGCGGGCGGGGAGAAAGCCCTCGAACAGGAAGCGGTCTGTCGGCAGTCCGGACACACTCAGGGCGGCAATCGCCGCACACGGGCCGGGCAGCGGATACACTGCGAAGCCGCCGTCCTGCACCTGTCGCACCAGGCGATAGCCGGGATCGGAGATCAGTGGGGTACCGGCATCGGACACCAGCGCCACCCGGCCGCCGTCTGCCAGGCATTTGATGATGCGCTGCAAAGCGCGGTCATCGCTGTGGTCGTGATAGGCCATCGTGGGCGTATCGATGGCAAAAAATTGCAGCAAGCGCTGGCTGTGGCGCGTATCCTCCGCGGCGATCAAATCCGCATTTTGCAGGACTTCGATCGCGCGCTGCGACATATCACCAAAGTTACCTATGGGTGTGGCCACAACATAAAGCCCGGAATTCACATTTTCCCCTTATAATGTTCGCACTGCGTAAATCCCGAATCATACAGGAGCCTCTCGGACCCGGGCGCATTCAGCGCCTCCTGAGTCCGGCGGGCTTCCTGACCCACTAACCTGTCGGTAAAGCATAGCATGAGAGATCTACATTCAAGGCCACACAGCCACCCCGCCCTGGTAGCACTGGTACTGCTGCCACTCGTCCTGTGGGGCTGCGCAGGAAAACCTACAAAGAAAAAGGAGGAGCCCACCAAGCCGCCGGTGGAGACCACGCAGCCCAAGCCGCGCGAGGGCATTTCGCTGACTCTCCCTCCCAGTACTTATAGCGGGGCCTTCAACAGCGCAGAGCAGTCGCTCGCACAATTTAACTGGATGCAGGCCAGTAGCGCCCTGCAAGCACTTCCCGCTGAGGGGCTGTCACCGGACGACAGCGCCTACCGGGCCTATCTGGAGGCGCGGATAAGTTATATTCGCGGCGACCAGGACAGCGCGCTGGCGCAACTCGATCGCCTCAATGGCCCCGGCATCAACCCGGCCTTGCGCTACCGGATTCTCAGCTTCAAGCATTACATCCTGGACATGAAGGGCGACTCCCTGGCTTGTGCACAACTCGCTGACCAGATATCGCGGACAGCGCCGGGCGACACTATTCCTGCGTGGAAGCGCAGCGTGTGGCGCAACCTGGAGAAGACCGACGAAGACCAGTTATCGGCTGCACTGACCCTTGCCAGCGACCCGCAGTGGCGCGGCTGGCTAAACCTCGCCATCATCAGCCGCGCACCCGCCCCTTCCCTTCCGGGCCAGTTGGCCCGCTGGCGCAATGAAAACCCCGACCACCCTGCAGCCAAACCGCTGCCCGGCGGAATGGATTATTTGCTGGCACAGGGCACACGCAGCGGCAAGGTGGCCATCCTCCTGCCGCTCAGCGGGGAGTTGGCCCGGGCGGGCAGGGCCGTACTGAACGGGTTCCTCGCGGCCTATTATGAGAACCGTGCCGCCGGCGGTTCCTCCGAGGAACTGCTTATCATCGACCTGGACAAAACACCGTCCGCCAGCAGCGCCTATCAGGAAGCTGTGAGCCAGGGCGCGTCAATGGTCGTTGGGCCGTTGAGCAAGGAAGCGCTGGCGGATATCGCGACATTACTGGAGCGGCCAGTTCCGATACTGGCCCTCAATCGTATCGACCAGGTCCTGCCCGCTTCGGGAAGCGCCCTGGTGCAACTATCGCTGGCGCCGGAAGACGACGCCAGGACGATTGCCGAGCTGGCCTTCGGCCGCGGCGCTCGCAGTGCACTGATCATCACCCCGGCCGGCGAATGGGGAGACAAGCTGGAACCCGTATTGCGGGAGCGCTGGACCACACTTGGCGGCACAGCGGCCGATAGCGTCACCTACACGACGTACGATGACTACTCCAGCAGTGTTAAGTCGCTGTTATCACTGGGGGCCAGCGAGCAACGGGCCAAGGAACTGCGCGACCTGCTGGGCACCAATATCGAGTTTACACCGCGGCGGCGCCAGGATGCCGACGTTGTCTTTCTGTTGAGTCGCACCAGCACGGAGGCGCGCTCCATGAAACCGTTGCTGGCGTTTCACTACGCCGGCGATCTCCCTGTCTACGCACTTTCCACGATATACAGCGGCGTGCCCGATCAGCGCAACCAGGACCTGAACGGTATCCTGCTGGCCGAGATACCCTGGTTGCTGGGCGCTAACCCAGGCCTTCGCGTCACACTGGCCGCTGGCGATGTGGGTGGCGGCAACCTCCCAACACTCAACGCATTGGGCGCGGACGCGTTTATGGTGCAATCCGGTTTCAGTCGCCTTCAGAGCGGTGCGGATGCGCTCTTTCGCGGCAACACCGGCCTCCTGACGATGGATCCGACCCTCACCATCCAACGGGAACTGTCGGCGGCCAAATTCGATGGAGGCGTTCTCAAGGCGCAGTAGCTAGACTGCAAGCATGAAAGCGCTGGGCGATGACTATGAAAACCGGGCCGCTGCCCTGATCGAGGAAAGCGGGTTACGCGTTGTTGAGCGTAACTTCCGGGGAAAAACCGGCGAGATCGACATTGTCGCAGAAGACAGTGAGCAGTTGGTGTTTATAGAAGTGCGTGCGCGTACCAACCACCAGTTCGAGAGTGCGGCTGGCTCGGTCAACAGGCGCAAGCAACAGCGCCTCGTGAGAACAGCGCAGCTTTTCCTGCAGCACCGCCCACGATGGGCCGGCAGCGCGTGCCGATTTGACGTGATTGCCTTTGAACCCCCACAATCCGGTTCCCCTCCGCAGATTCGCTGGATCCGCGGAGCATTCACAGCCTGACCAACGAACGGGATTCAACTGCATGGACTACTACCCGATCATTGCCGATAGCTTCCAGAACACGATAGAGACTATCGCGATGTCCGTCGACGACCTGGCCGGAGCGATAGCGGCGGGCAGTCAGCTCATGACAGGCGCGCTGTTGGCCGATCGCAAGATTATTGTCTGCGGCAACGGGGTGGATGCCGCTGTGGCCCAGTTGTTTGCCTGTAATCTCCTCGGCCGTTTTGAGCAGGATCGCCCCGCCCTGCCCGCTCTCTCGCTTGCCGCGGACAATGCCAGCGTTACCGCCATCGCGCAGTCCGGCGCGTTTAACGACATATTTTCCCGGCAACTGCGCGCCCTGGGGCAAGCCGGGGATGTGCTGCTGTGCATCAGCAGCGGCGAGGGTGCCAGCAATCTGTTGCGCGCCGTACAAACGGCCCAGGAACGGGACATGGCCGTCATAGCGATGACCAGCACAAGGGACAGCACGTTAAGCGCCGTCATCCGGCCCGAGGATGTGGAGTTGAGGGTGAACGCGATGCGGCAGGCGCGCGTCGTGGAAATGCACACCATGGCTATACACAGTTTCTGTGCGCTGATCGACCACAGCCTCTTTGGAAGCCACGACCTGGAATAGCCCATGAGGCCACTAACAGAGCTACTGCTTATTTGACGATTTTAAGAGACGGCCGCTTCTCGGGTTTATCCGGGTCGGGTGGTGTGTCGTCCGGTGGGCCGGGAACCTCTTCCGGGTCGAACACCATACCCTGGCCATTCTCCCGCGCATAAATACCCACCACAGCCGATATCGGTACGAACACATCGGTTGCCACACCACCGAAACGTCCGTTAAAGGCAACGGCCTGGTTGGAAATACTTAAATCAACCACGGCATCGGGAGAAATATTCAGGACGATCTGGTTATCCTTAACAAACTGCCGGGGAACGACAACGCCTTCCATCGCAGCGTCGACCAGTACGTAGGGAGTGAAATCGTTGTCCACTATCCACTCATAAAGTGCGCGCATGATATAGGGGCGACTGGAATTCATATTCGACTCTGCCACTACGATAGCGTAGAAAGCAGCCTTTATTAAAGGCGCATTTCCCTCTCCTGCTCGGTGAGGCTCTCCTGGAATGATTCCCGGTTGAACAGTGTGTCCATATACGTCTGCAGCGGCTTGGTTCGCTTACTGGGGCGAATTTCCACGCCGAGCGACGGCAGGCGCCACAGGATGGGGGCAATGCAGCAATCCACAAGCGTGAACTCATCACTCATGAAAAATGGCTTTTCAGCGAAAATGGGCGCGATGCCCATAATGCTTTCACGCAATTCCTTGGTCGATTTCTTGACCACGTTCTCGCTGCGCGTGTGCAGAATGGCGTCAACCAACGCACTCCAGTCTTTCTCTATCCGGTGGATAAACAATCTGCTTTCCGCGCGCGCCACAGGGTACACCGGCAACAGGGGCGGATGCGGAAACCGCTCGTCGAGGTACTCCATCATGACCTTCGACTCGTACAACACGAGATCGCGATCGACCAGCGTCGGCAGGCTGTTGTATGGATTGAGGTCGGCGAGTTCAGCCGGGGGATGCGCCGCATCGGAGTCGACCAGATCCACGGTCACACCTTTCTCGGCCAGCACGATACGCACCCGGTGACTGTAGTGACTGGTGTTATCAGAAAAAAATGTCATTGAAGATCGCTTTGCCACAACACCCATTAGGGATTCCTCGGTTGTTTCCTAAAGAAAACGATGCGGCGTAGAGACAGCCCCAGCGCCACTACCATCACGCTCGTGATCAGTGTACGTCTTTCCAGTATTCTCGATTGAGCAACCATGCAAATACAGTAAATAACGCTATGAAGAGCAGTGTGTATGTACCAATTCGGTGCCTGTCAGACTTCATCGGCTCGGCCACGTAGGCGAGAAAGTTTACCAGATCGTAAACCGCACCCTGATACTCCTCGGGCGTCATTTCCCCCGCGAAGGTCAGTTCAAACTTGCCGCAGGGATCCTCGAGGATATCTTCACCAGTCAGCGGATCGCGCTTCACACCGCCGTTGTGCGCTTTAACCGGGCCCGGTGCGCACTCCTGCATACCCTGTAACTCCAGCAACACGTTGGGCATGCCCACGTCCTTGAAAACCTTGTTGTTGAAACCGTAGGGCCGACTGTCGTCCTTGTAGAACGAGAGCAAATAGGTGTAAAGCCATTCAGGCTGACGTGCGCGGGAGACCAGGGTCAAATCGGGTGGCGCTGCGCCAAACCATTTTTTTGCCTCGCCTTTATCCATCGCGTTGCTCATCAACGCACCCATTTTTACATCCGGATCAAACTTCAGGTTCGCCTCATACAGATCCTCGGGTATACCGAGATCTGTCGCCACCCTGTTATAGCGCGAGTACTGCAGGGAGTGACAGCCCATACAGTAGTTCATATACATCTTGGCGCCATGCTGCAGGGATGGCTTGTTCTCGGGATCCGCGACAAATGGCGCGCAGGGGATGGAGCCACAATCGTACGCCGATTCCGCAGCCACGGCTTTCAGGGGCAGGACCGTCAGGGCCAGTATCAGCAGGAGGCCGGCAATACTGCCCCAGAAACCGATACCACCATCTGTGGTAACGCGGTCAGGCACAGGCTTGGTCTTGTCGAAGGACGTCCAGAACGGCATCAGCAGGAAAAAGGCGAAGTAGATCACCGAACAAATGCGCGCCAGCATGGTGCGGGCATCCGTCGGCGACCAGACACCCAGCACGCCCAGTATCAGGAAGGAGGCCACGAATGTCACCAGCATCACCTTGGTGATGTTGCCGCGATAACGCCAGGATTTAACCGGGCTGCGGTCCAGCCAGGGCAACATGAACGGCACGGCTACGGAAGCGGCGAATGCGACAAACCCCCAGAACTTGTCCGGCACTGCGCGCAGCACCGAATAGTAGGGCGTGAAGTACCAGACGGGTGCGATATGCTCAGGTGTCTTCAGGTTGTTCGCATGCTCGAAGTTGGCGAACTCCAGGAAGTAACCACCCATCTCCGGCATGAAGAAAATAATGCCGCAAAAAATGAACAGGAACACACCGATCGCCTGCAGGTCGTGCACCGTGTAATACGGGTGGAAAGCAACGCCATCCAGCGGTACACCGGCTTTGTCCTTGTGCTTCTTGATATCCACGCCATCGGGGTTGTTCGAGCCCACTTCGTGCAGCGCCAGCAAGTGCAGCACCACCAGCGCCAGCAAGACGATGGGCAGCGCAACCACATGCAGGGCGAAGAAACGGTTCAGCGTGATTCCCGAGATCAGGTAGTCGCCGCGAATCCAGGTGACAATATCCTCACCGAAGTAGGGAATGGCGCCAAACAGCGAAATGATGACCTGCGCACCCCAGTAGGACATCTGTCCCCAGGGCAGTACGTAGCCGACGAAGGCCTCTGCCATCAGCGCGACAAAAATCAACATCCCGAAAATCCAGATCAGTTCCCGGGGTTTCTGGTACGAACCGTAGATCAGGGCGCGGAACATGTGCAGATAGACCACGACAAAGAACGCAGAGGCACCCGTCGAGTGCATATAGCGCAGTATCCAGCCGAAATCCACGTCGCGCATGATGTATTCCACCGATGCGAACGCGCCCTCCTGGCTGGGGGTGTAGCTCATGGTTAACCAGATTCCGGTGAGCAGCTGGTTGACCAGCACCACCAGCGACAACACGCCGAAGAAATACCAGAAGTTAAAATTCTTGGGAGCGTAGTATTTACCCATATGGGTATTCCACGCCTTCATGATGGGCAGGCGCGCGTCAACCCAATCGCGTAAACCAATCAACAGATTACTCATCAGACTTCCTCCGGGTTCACGCCGATTATCAACACCTTCGCATCCTCAAACGCATACGGGGGAACCAGCAGATTGGCCGAGGCCGGCGCACCCTCGTAGACACGGCCGGAAAGATCAAACTTGGAGCCGTGGCAGGGGCAGAAAAAACCGCCTTCCCAACTGGCGCCGGCCAGCACGCCCACTTCCGGGACATACTTGGGGGCACAACCCAGGTGCGTACACAACCCGACAATGACCAGCAGTTCCGGCTTGATGGATCGGTCGATACCGGTGATATAGGGGGGTTGCTGCGCGGTGTCCTGTGAATCGGGGTCCTTCAATTTTGAATTGAGGCCTGGCAGCGTACCGAGTTGCGATTCAGTGCGGTTGACCACGTAGACGGGCTTGCCGCGCCACTCCACCACAGACATCTGGCCCGGCTCCAGTTTGCTGAAATCAAACTTCACGGGTGCGCCGGCGGCCTTGGCCTTCGCCGAGGGGTTCCACGACCCGACAAAGGGCACTGCCACACCGACGACGCCGGCAGCGCCTACAGCGCTCGTGGCAGCCGTCAGGAACTTCCTCCTCGTGGAGTTAACGCCGTCGCTACTCATGCTTGTCTCCCCAGATAACAGATCGCTTTGCGGCCAGTCGGCAACGACCCGAGCCGCAGCTCTCAAAAAGGTGCAAATGGTAATGATTTTGCCGAGTTCTTACAAGGAAAACGCCTTGATTTAACTACGTTTTCGGCAAGAATCTGATCTCAGTCAGGTCAAAAACTACTCGCCTTAAAAGGCTCAAAAAAACGCCCGGCATGCACAGCATCCGGGCGTTCTCGATTGTATCCATATCCCCGCCAACGATGGGGACATATCCCACCAGCTTAACGCTTGGAAAACTGAGGGCGTTTGCGCGCCTTGCGCAGACCCACTTTCTTACGCTCTACCTCACGTGCATCGCGGGTAACATACCCGGCGCTGCGCAAACTGGCGCGCAGGGTCTCATCGTACTCCATCAGCGCGCGGGTAATACCGTGACGAATCGCCCCGGCCTGCCCGAAGCTACCGCCGCCGGCCACCGTGACGTTAACATCAAATTTCTCTGACAATTCAACAAGTTCCAGAGGCTGACGCACGATCATACGAGCCACTTCACGACCAAAATACTGGTCCAGTGGGCGCTGGTTGACGGTGATGCTGCCGCCGCCGTTCTTCAGGTAGACACGGGCGGTAGACGTCTTGCGACGGCCGGTTCCATAATATTGGGTAGCTGACATAAGAGGTGTTATCCGTTAGATGCTCAGTACTTGAGGTTGTTGCGCAGCATGCGGGTGTTCGTTACCCGCATAGACTTTCAGCTTTCTGAACATGGCGCGACCCAGGGTATTCTTGGGCAACATGCCCTTCACTGCACTCTGGATAACCCGCTCAGGGGCTTTATCGATCAATTTTTCGAAAGAAATGGACTTCAAACCGCCCGGATAGCCGGTGTGGTGATGGTACATCTTGTCGGTTGACTTGGCACCGGTTACGCGGATTTTCTCCGCATTTACGACCACGATGTAGTCGCCGGTATCAACGTGCGGCGTATATTCAGCCTTGTGCTTGCCCCGCAGGCGATGGGCAATCTCACTGGCCAGGCGCCCCAGGGTCTTGTCAGCGGCGTCCACGACAAACCAGTCGCGGTTCACATCTTCCGCTTTGGCACTAATAGTTTTCATCAATAACTGCCTCTTGGAGGAGTCCAATTTCGAGAGCGCGAATACTAATCAATGGACTCGCGCTTTTCAAGCGGAGAATCCATTAATTTTCAATGCGGGCAGCCCCTCCGAAAGCATCAGGGGGGCGAAAAAGGCGCCTATTAAATCCGAGTCCCGCAGTCCTGTCTATAGCAGTGGCACAGAAGAATGGAGAGCTCGTGCACAGAACAATCGAGCCAGTGAGGGGTAAGCGCCTGTAGAGCGAATATCCCGGCCCTGCGAGCGAACAGGCGCTTCCCCCTCGCTGGCGACAACTGTGCAAGGAATCAACCGGTTTGATTTGAGACGCACGGAGACACGAAACCTCGCGAAGTCCCTGTACACAACTACGGCAAATGCTCCCGCGCCAAATACTCAAAAGACTGCATCTCCTGCAGCCGCGAAATAGTCCGCTGAAATTCGAACTCCAACTGCCCGCCACCATAGAGCTCCAACAGGGGCACAGCCGCTGTCAGTACGAGTTTGACACTGCGGTCGTAAAATTCGTCGACGAGGTTGATGAAGCGCCGCGCCTGGTCATCCATATCGGGGAAAAAGCAGGGGACACCCGAAATAAGTACCGAGGTAAAAATTCGCGCCAGTTCGATGTAGTCATTCTGCGAACGCGGACCCGCGCAGAGCTCCGCAAACTCGAACCACGCCACGTCCTTCGCGACACGCCGGCAGGTCAGGTAGCGGTGGTTGATCTCAATGCGCTCCCAGTGTTTACCGGGGGCCGAGGCCAAACGGGTAAAACTGTCCTCTATGCTTTGGGCCGCAACCTCATTCAACGGGAAGTGATACAGCGCTGCCTGCTGCAGCGTGCGCAAACGGTAATCGACGCCGGCGTCGACGTTCACCACCTTGGTATATTTTTCCAGCAGCGCAATGGCGGGCAAGAATCGCTGCCGTTGCAATCCGTTCTCGTATAAATGCGCCGGCTCGATATTTGACGTCGCCACAAGTGTCACACCGCGCGCGAAAAGCGCTTTCATCAGGTCCCCGAGAATCATCGCATCGGCGATATCGGTCACAAAAAACTCGTCGAAACAGAGTACGCGCGCCTCCGCCGTGAGCCGGTCTGCGACACTCTCGAGCGGATTCTTCTCGCCCTCCAGGCTTATCAGGTCCGAGTGCACCCGCTGCATAAAGCGATGGAAATGCACGCGCAGTTTGCGAGGAAAGGGCAGGCACTCGTAAAACGTGTCCACCAGATAGGTTTTACCACGCCCCACGCCACCCCAGAAATAGAGGCCGATCTCGGGCTCGAACTGCACGCCGCGGAGCTTGTTAATCCAGCTCTTGAGTCCGCCGTCGTGTTGCTGCGAACTGGCCACGAGGCGCTCATAGAGTTCCTGCAGCAACAGCACAGCGTGCTCCTGAGCGGGATCATGGGAAAAGCCCTCCTGTTGCAGGTCCTCCTGATAGCGTTGCCAGGGTGTCGTCATGTCAGGGGCTGCCGGGGTCCTGCGTGAATTGAAAGCGCCACACTTTAACCACAGCCTTCGCGCTTGGCAACGCGCACTCCAATCGACAACCAGCCCTACTGCCCCCGGACTATTAGGGGTATACTGCCCCTCTCACTTTGTAGCGATGAGGAATCTTTAGTGGAATCAGCTGTTTATAGCTCTGGAATTGTAGTGGTTATTGCGGTAGTCGCAGTCATTGTTGGCCTCGTTGTGGGCCTGCTGATGGGGCGTCGCACAGCGGATGGGGCGAAAAAACACCGGGATATCGCGCTCAAGCTGGATCAGGTAATGCAGGACAAGAAGGCGTATGAGGCCGAGGTGGTCGAGCACTTTACGGAAACTGCAAAACTGCTGAACAACCTGACCGAGAGCTACCGGGAAGTCCACAACCAGTTGGCCCAGGGTGCCGACAAGCTCTGTCACGGGGCGGGGCCGGTTACACTGGAACGGCTGGAAAACAAATACGACCCTGCGGAGATTCCGGCGCACCTGGCACACATCGAGCCGCCCCTGGATTACGCGCCAAAACATTCGCCGGATGAAAAAGGCATGCTCAATGAAGAGTTCGGCCTGGAGCGCAAGCCGAAGTCCGATACAGTGCCAGGGTCTGGATCAGGTTCAGCGGCGCAACCCAAAGGCAAATTGCACTGAGGCGATTCCACGCGCCGTTTTATACCGGGTTGTCTATATCAATAAAACGGTGCTCCAGTGAAAACTGCGTGGCGAGATGTTCACCGACCGCCTGCACCCCATAGCGCTCCGTGGCGTGATGGCCCGCGGCAATAAATTCAATACCCTCCTCCCTGGCCGTGTGCACGGTCTGCTCTGAGACCTCTCCCGTGACGAACACGTCCGCGCCAGCCAGCACCGCCGCACCGATGTAATCCTGGGCAGCGCCCGTGCACCACGCTACGCGGCGAACAAGTGCGTCCGGGTTACCCACATGCAACGGCTCACGTCCGGTAATCTGTGCCAATCTTGCGACCAACTGCTGCGCGGGAACGGCCGCCGGGAGGTCGCCAATATTTCCCACGCCAGCGGCGATACCCGGTTGCAGTGGCGCCTGGGCGTCTACGTCAAATCCCAGCAACCGTCCGAGGCAGGCGTTATTTCCCATCTGCGGATGCGCATCGAGCGGCAGGTGATACGCGAGCAGGCTGATGTCATTTGCCAGCAGCGTGGCCAGTCGCCGGCGCTTCATCCCCACCACCTGCGGCGACTCGCCGCGCCAGAAATAGCCGTGATGCACCAGCAGCGCGTCTGCGCCCCACGCCACCGCGGCATCGAGAAGCGGCTGGCAAGCAGTTACGCCAGTGGCGAGGCGGACAACAGTACCTCTGCCCTCGACCTGCAAACCGTTCGGGCAGTAGTCCGAAAAGCGCTCCGGTTGCAGGCACTGGTCGAGGTATTGGCACAGTTGGGAAAGTTCTATGCTCATTGTATGGCTACCTGTTATGTAAGGAGTCGGCTCCGGCCACTTGGCAGGCCGGGGTACGCATCATATACAATGCGGCTGCACACAACACAAACGGCGGGACATGAAACAAAATCTATCACTTATTGTCTGGCCTGCGATAGCAGGCTTGTTGGCCGCCCTGCTAATCCTCGATCGCTGGGTACTGCCACTCACCCCCGCTGCGCAGACGAGTGTACTGGAGCCCGTCAGCTATGCCGCTGCCGTGCGCGAAGCGACGCCTTCGGTCGTCAATATCTATACTGCCAAGCTGGTGGCGCAAGAGGGCGACCCGATACTGGACGGCCCAGTGCCGGCCCAGTTCGCACCGCACCCCTTGCAGCGGCAGCGGATTGAACGCTCGCTTGGCTCGGGTGTGATCATGACTGCGCAGGGACATATCCTGACCAACAATCACGTGATCGCTGGCGCCGATGCCATTCAGGTAATGCTGTACGACGGGCGCTCCGCCAATGCCGTGGTGATAGGCACCGACTCGGCCACAGATCTTGCGGTACTGAAAGTCGACTTGCCGGACCTGCAGCCAATCACCCTGGGGGATTCCGATAGCGCCCGGGTGGGTGATGTCGTTCTGGCGATCGGCAACCCGCTCGGTTTCGGGCACTCCGTCACGCAGGGCATCGTGTCGGCACTCGGGCGCTTTGGCCTGCAGTTGAATACCTACGAGGACTACATCCAGACCGACGCCATTATTCACCTGGGAAATTCCGGTGGCGCGCTGATCGATACGCGGGGGCGGCTGCTGGGCATCAATACGCTGATTTATACCGCGGACAACCAGACACACAACGCGAGCACCGGCATCGGCATCAGCCTGGCAATTCCGGAGACCCTCGCCGTTTTTGTGATGCAGGACCTGATTAACTACGGCGAGGTGATACGCGGGTGGCTGGGTGTGAGCGTGGAACCGGTGGTTGCGATGCCGCCATCGGGCGGCAGGTACCAGCGGTTGTCCGTGGTTGAGGTCGCACCGGGCAGCCCCGCGCAAAAGGCAGGGGTGCAAGTGGGCGACATCATTACCTATATCAACGGGGAACCGGTCGAGGATGGCCGGTTAACCATGCACCGGATCGCCATGCTGCGGCCGGGCGAAACCATCTCCATCGCGCTACAACGCAATCGGCAGAGCCTTGAACTGACGGCCGTGGTCGGGGCGCTGAACCACTCGATAATGCCGGGAACGAGGCGTTAGCAGAGCCCTGAGTACAGCCGCAGCACAGTGCGCGCCGCGCTCAATACACTGTTATTCCGGTACGTTAATTCCTGCTTGCAGGCGCATTTCGGCGCTTCGCGCATGAGCCGTCAACGACTCACCCCTGGCCAACACCGACGCCATCGCACCCAGCTCCTGCACACCGCGCTCACTGCACATAATGACGGAACTGCGTTTCTGGAAATCGTAGACCCCGAGCGGTGACGAAAACCGGGCACTGCGCGATGTGGGCAGCACATGGTTGGGGCCTGCGCAGTAATCCCCGAGCGCCTCGGAGGTAAAAGGCCCCATAAATATTGCACCGGCGTGTCGCACCAGGGGCAACAGGCTTTCTGGGTCGCGCACTGACAATTCGAGGTGCTCGGGAGCAAGGCGGTTACTCACAGCCACCGCGTCAGCGAGATCGCGTGTCAGTATCATCGCACCGCGGGCAGCGAGGGATGAACGTATGATGCCCGACCGCTCCATCGCGGGCAGCAACTTGTCGATGCTGGCCTGCACCGCATCCAGGTAGGCGCTGTCGGGGCACAACAGGAGCGACTGGGCATTCTCGTCGTGTTCCGCCTGTGAAAACAGGTCCATCGCCACCCAATCGGGGTCGGTTTCCCCGTCACAGATAATCAGGATCTCCGAGGGCCCGGCGACCATATCGATCCCCACCCGGCCAAACACCTGGCGTTTGGCTGTGGCAACATAGATATTGCCGGGGCCGACGATCTTGTCCACGGCAGGCACCGTGGCAGTGCCGAGGGCCAGGGCCGCGACAGCCTGGGCCCCGCCGATGGTGAAAATCCTGTCCACACCGGCAATGGAGGCCGCGGCGAGGACAAGGTCGCTGATTTCGCCGCCGGGAGCGGGCACGACCATAATGACTTCCGGCACACCGGCCACCTTGGCGGG
>JAGRIK010000052.1 GCA_020443325.1 Halioglobus sp. | reverse complement strand
TAGAGTGAGTGCGCCGGTAACGCAGGGTCAGACAGTCTGCTCGTTGAAGCAGAAAGCATTGAGCTTGTTGCCGTCCGGGTCGCGGAAGTAGCCGGCGTAAAAGTTGCTGATTCGCTGGCCGGGCGCTCCCTCATCGGACGCGCCCAGCGAGATGGCTTTATTGTAGAAGGCCTGTACTTGTTCTTCGTTATCCATCTGCATCGCTACCATCACACCGTTGCCGACCGTCGCGGTTCCCTCGTCAAAGGGAGGTGTGACACCGACGGCGGCTTCCTCCATCGACTTTCCCCAGATAATCAATTTGCCATCATCCCAGATACGGCTGAAGCCGATGGAGCCCATCAGCGCATCGTAGAACACGCATGCACGCTCAAGATCGTTTGTACCCAGTGTGACGTAGCCGACTCGCATAGTGATTTCCCCGTTGTTTTAGTATCAAGAGGCTCAAGTATAGATCAACTGACGGCCCCGGCGAGTTGTTCCTGCAATTTGAGTAGCTCACCCAGTGCATTTGGCGTCAGCGGGTCGGTATCGAAAATGGCCTTGTGCAGGGGCGCCAGTGTCAGGTAGCCCAGCAACATGCTGTGGAACGCCATTACCGAGGCGGGTGTAAAACCCGGGGTGCCGGCGGCCATCTCGGCCCGGGTTCGGCTGAAGAACGGCCTGTACCAGCGCTCTACGAGGAGCGCGAGATCCTCGCCACCCGAGAGTGTGGCGTGAGCGACGATACGCGAGATATTGGGATTGGTGATATGCAGTTGCATGATATCGAGCTGGCTGCCGGCCGGGTCATTTTCCTCGGTCACCAGGGCTGTGAAGGGCGAAAACAGCCGCTGCAGCACTTCTTCGAACAACGCGCGTTTACTGGCGAAATGCTTATAGAGCGCGGGGCCCTGGACACCCACTTTTGCCGCCACATCCTTGATCGTTGTCGACTGGTAGCCCCGCTTTGCAAAGAGCGCTTCTGCGGCGTCGAGAATCAGGTCCCGGGTATGGATTTGTGGGGCCTCTGCAGCCATTGACTGTACTCCTGTTTGCGGTTAGGTTAACGGTTATTAACCAGTAACTCAATAGAGCCTCAGTAAGGAAACCTGTATGAACGCGATCGCTCAAAGTAAAGGCCTGCGCATGGCGCGCTCAATTGAAACCATAGCGCTGGAGCAGGCGGGTCCTTCGGAAAAAAACCGTACACTCACCGCACCGCTGGTCGAGGCATTGTGGAGCAGCGGCTTGATGCAGTTTATGAACCCTACCGAAGCCGGCGGCCATGAACCCGGCTTCGCAGAGCTGATCGAGACGTGGATGGAAATGGCGCGGCAGGACGGTTCACTGGGCTGGATTGGGATCGCGAACATACCATCGTCATGTTTCGCTGCAGCCTACCTGCCGGATGAAGGCTTTGACGCGGTATTTACCGCGAACGGTAACAAGGTCACGATGGGCGGTCAGTTTTTCCCGAACGGCACAGGGGAAAAAGTCGATGGTGGTTATAAGGTCACCGGCGCCTGGCAGTTCGGGAGTGGCACGGGGCACTCTGAGTACGTCTGCGCGGGCTTTCTGCCGATGGATAATGGCCAGATGGTAATGCTCAATGAAACGATGCCCCTGATGATGGTGGCGGTGGTGCCGCGGGAGCAGGTCACTTTTACGGATGGCTGGCACGTACAGGGGCTCAAGGGTACCGGCAGCTTTGATTACAACCTGCAGGACGTGTTTGTCCCTGACAGTCATACCTACCCGCTGATGACCCACGAACCGCAGCGCGGTGGACACCTCTATCGTTTTGGTGTGATGCCGCTGACCGGGTGTGGCCACGCGGCGTGGGCGCTGGGCGTTGCGCGCAGTGCTATTGACGATGTGCGTGAGTTGGCGATCTCCAAGACGCGTATGGGTGAGTCGAGTTCCCTCGCGCACCGCATGACCTTCCAGCGCAACCTGGCACATCATGAGGCGATGTGGCGAGCCGCCCATCGCCTGGTAGTGGATACGTTTACCGAAATGGAAGCGCAGGTTGCTGGCGGTGCCTCGGTGACCGCGCAAATGCGTTGCGACATGCGTCTCGCTGCGACCTATGCCACAGAAGCCAGTCGCGAAGTCGTACAGTGGGCGCACCTGGCGGCGGGAACGACCTCGATCAGGGAAGGCCACCGGCTGGAGCGCGCTTTCCGGGATATGTACACGGGTACACAACATGCGTTCATCAGTGAAAATACCTACACTGAGGCGGGCAAGCTGATGTTGGGCCTGACAGACGACAGCACCGCGTTATAGGGCAGTGGTACCCGGCGCGATAGCTGGGTCGAGTTTGAAAACACGTTACACGGATCAATCGCAATTCAGGGACAATTGATGAAAGACTTTAACGGAAAAACAGCTGTTGTAACCGGCGGAGCCAGCGGCATTGGCCGGGCCATGGGCGAGTTGTTTCTCGCCAAGGGTATGAATGTGGTGCTGGCGGATATTGAACAGGGTGCGCTGGACGCGACGGTTGAGGCGCTCGACGCCGGGGACGGACACTGTATCGGCGTTGTGACCGATGTCTCCAAAGCGGAAGATGTGCAACGACTCGCCGACGCCGTCGTCGCGAAATTCGGGGCTATCCACATCGCCTGTAACAACGCCGGGGTATTTGCCGGCGGCCTGCTGTGGGAGCAGAGTGTGGCCGACTTCCAGTGGCAGCTGGATGTCAATGTCTGGGGTGTGATCCACGGTATCCGTACCTTCGTGCCGATCATGGCGGCTCAGGACGGTGAATGCCATATCGTCAACACGGCGTCGATGGCGGCTGTTACGGCTATGCCTTATTCCGGGATTTACCACATGACCAAGCACGCTGTCCTGGCAATGTCCGAATCGCTCCATCATGAACTGTCTTTCCATGTGCCGAATGTGAAAGTGTCCGTACTGTGTCCCGAGGCGATCAACACAGGCATTGCCGCTTCCGAACGCAATCGACCGAGCGGTTATAGCAGGGCGGGTGATATCGTGGAGTCAGATGCCCGGGCGCTCGTGTCACAGGCACTCGCTGACAGCGTCGCAGGCGGTATCGGCCCGGAGGTGATGGCACAGCGCGTGTTTGATGCCATCGTCGAAGAGCGGTTTTACATCCTGTCAGAGGAGGCCTGGCGCGAATCGGCGAATGTCCGGCTCGAGGATGTGCGCCTGGGACGCAACCCGACGTTCGCACCGCCGGTCAGCCGGTAATGTTGCAGAACCCACTAACCGGGAGTTTTTTCTAATGTCAGGCACAACAAAACCCGCATTCTCCATTCCCGACGATGACGCGCTGATCGAGCGCTCGCTGCAGGACGCCAGTATTCCGACCCTGATGATGAGCATGATTCACATGACGGGCGATGCGAGCTTGCTGGACGGGCCGATACGTCCCGCCGGCGTGTATATCAATGAATACCAGGGCTATATGTCGGAAGAGGATAAAGCCGCGGTGCGGGCGCAGGCGCTCGATGTCATCAAGGCCTTTCGCGATGGCGGCTGCCAGCTGCCGCCGCCACCCAGCCCGGAAACCATTCACCGCATGATGAATTTCTTCGTGGCCGGCGATGTGCCTGAGGATTACGTGCCGATGATGCTGGAGGAGATGGAGCTGGATGGCACCGACCAGCGCAGCGACGCCTGGGGCAAGGAAGTACCTGTTGCGCGACGGCAGCAGCACAAGGTGCTGGTCATCGGTGGCGGGATGTCCGGCGTGCTGGCGGCCTACCGCTTGCAGGAGGCGGGAATCCCATTTGTCGTTATTGAAAAGAACGCATCGGTCGGCGGGACCTGGTTTGAGAACCGCTATCCCGGCGCGCGTGTCGATGTGGGCAACCATCTGTACAGCTATTCGTTTGAGCCCGCGCATCACTGGAGCCAGTATTTTTCCCCGCAGAACGAGCTGCAGCAATATTTTGAAGGTGTCGTCCAGCACCACCAGTTGCAACAACATTTCAGGTTTAACACAGAGGTCACTTCCGCTGTGTTTGATGAGAAGGCGAATCAGTGGATCGTCGATACGGTGGACAAGGATGGTGTCACCGAACAATACGTTGCCAATAGTGTTATCAGCGCGGTGGGCCAGTTGAATCGCCCAATCCTTCCGGATATTCCCGGCATAGAGTCCTTTAAAGGGCAGTGGTGTCACTCCGCCGCCTGGGACCCGGCCATCGATTGCACGGGTAAAAACGTGGTGGTTGTCGGCAGCGGTGCGAGCGCGTTCCAGTTGGTGCCCGCGATTGCCGGCCAGGTTAAGCACCTGACAGTCTTCCAGCGCTCAGCCCCCTGGATGTTTGAAAACCCGATCTACCACGATCGTGTACCCGAGGGTAAGAAGTGGTGCTTACAGCATCTGCCGTTCTACACGCGCTGGTTCCGTTTCCTGATTTTCTGGCCCGCCTGTGATGGCGCGTATGACACGGTGTTTGTGGATCCGGACTGGCCGCACCAGGAACGCTCCGTCAACGAGATGAATGAATTTGTGTACCAGATGTTCTCCGAGTACATCAAAGGACAGGTTGGCGACGATGAGGAACTCCTGAAGAAAGTGATTCCCGATTATGCGCCGATGGGCAAACGCACCCTGCAGGATAACGGCAGTTGGCTCTCTGCATTGAAGCGTGACAATGTTGACCTGGTAACACAGGGTGTTGCCCGTGTCGCCGAGGGTGGGGTATACGCCGAGGACGGCACGTTCTATCCCGCGGACATTATTCTCTATGCCACCGGTTTCGAAACGGATCGCTTTTTGTGGCCGATGGAAATCAGGGGCAGGGGAGGGAAGCTCCTGTCCGAGCAGTGGGGCATCGAGCCTTCGGCCTATCTCGGTATCACCGTGCCTGAATTCCCCAATTTTTACTGTATGTACGGACCGGGCACCAACCTCGCTTTTGGCGGCAGCCTGATTTTTAACGGCGAGTGCCAGATCCGCTACATTATGGAATGCCTCAAGGCACTGATGCAGTCGGATAAAGACCGTATTGAGTGCAAGGAGGAAGTACACGCCGATTATCAAAAGCGTTTTCGCGAACTGCACGCCCGGTTGATCTGGGAGCACGACTCCATTAAACACAGCTTCTACCAGAACGCCGAGGGCAAGGTTACGCTGCTGTGGCCCTGGAAAATCCTTGATATGTGGCGCTGGACCAAAGACGTTAACCGCGATGATTATCGTTTTGACAGCTGAAGTTCGCACCACCCTTAACCCATTCAACAACCGCTAGTGAGAGAGCGATATGCCCAATCTTGAAAATAGAGTAGCCATTATCACAGGTGCCGCCTCTGGCATCGGCCTGGCGTGCGCAGTGCGCTACGCGGCGGAGGGCGCCATTGTGGTCGGCCTCGACAAGAACACATCAGCCGAGTGGGCCGCCGTGGAGGCACAGGCCGCTCAGAGTCGTTTTCACCAGGTGGATGTGACCGATGCCGCAGCACAGAACGCTGCGGTTGCAGACACGGTGCGCGAGTTTGGACGGATAGACATTTTGCTCACCGCAGCGGGTGTCGGCGCGGGCGGCCCGGTGGGAATGCTGGAAGAGGCCGACTGGGACCGCGTGATTGATATCAACCTCAAGGGCACTTTCCTGTCGGTCAAGGCGGTACTGGAGACGATGTCAGCGCAGCGCAGTGGCAGTATTATCACCATCGCCAGCGTGGAGGGCATTAATGGCACCGAGGGCGGCAGTGCCTACAACGCCTCCAAGGGTGGTGTGGTGCTGCTGAGTAAGAATATCGCGATGGATTACGGGCGGTTAGGTATTCGCTGCAACGCGATCTGTCCCGGCTTTATCGACACCCCGATGTTGCACGAGGTAATGGGGCTGATGCCGGAACTCAAGGCGGATGTGATACGCGAGACGAAGGTGGGACGCCTGGGCAGACCCGAGGAAATAGCCGGAGCGGCGTATTTCCTCGCCTCAGACGATGCCAGCTACGTTACTGGCCACGCCCTGGTGGTGGACGGCGGCTATACCGCAGGCCACAGCCATGGGATTGTGCAGATGCTGGGCCTGGTGTAGCCGGGCCGTTAGCGACCGAGGATAGATCGCGCCACCAGTTCCTTCATGATCTCCGAGGTACCGCCGTAAATGCGTTGGATCCGTGCATCGGTGTAGAAGCGTGAGATCGGGTACTCGATGGTGTAGCCGTAGCCGCCAAACAGTTGCAGGCACTGGTCAATCGTTTTGCACTGCATTTCGGTGCTGGCGTACTTCAGCATCGCCGCGTCTTCCGCTGTCAGGCTGTCCTGGGCATAGGCTTGCGCACACTTGTCATAGTAGGCGCGATTGATCGCGATTTCGGTTTTTACCTCGGCGAGGGTAAAACGGGTGTTCTGGAAGCTGGCGACTGTCTGGCCAAACGCCTTGCGCTCCAGCACGTAATCTATCGTGATATCCAGCGCACCCTCGGCTGACGCGACGGCCTGGGCTGCAATACCCAGTCGCTCGCGCGGCAGTTCAGTCATCATGATAACGAAGCCCTTGTTCAACTCACCCAGCAGGGCGGAGGCGGGCAGGCGCACATCCTGGAAGAACAACTCGGCCGTATCTGAGGTGTGCTGCCCCATTTTCTCGATCTTCTTGCCGCGCGCGAAGCCGGGCAGCGTCGAATCGACGATAAACAGTGAGGTGCCCTTGGCGCCCTTACCCGGGTCGGTAATCGCTGCAACAATCACCAGGTCGGCCAGCATGCCGTTGGTGATAAAGATTTTGGAGCCGTTGAGCACCCATTCGTCGCCGTCCCTGACCGCGCTGGTGCGAATACTCTGCACGTCTGAACCCGCGCCGGGTTCGGTCATCGCCAGTGCGCCGAGCGCTTCGCCTGTGACCATTTTGGGCAGCCACTGGGCTTTTTGCTCCTCGGTGCCAAAGTGCTCGATGTACGGCGCCACGATATTGCTGTGGATGCCGTAACCGGAGGCGATGCCGCCAAATCCCATTCGCGACATCTCCTCGATGATGGCGAAGGTGACCTGCGGCGTCGTGCCGGCCGCGCCGAACTCTTCCGGCATATCCGGGCATAGCAAGCCGGCCTGGCCGAGAGTATTCCACAACTCGCGGGGCACCATATGCTGGGCTTCCCACTCCTCGATGTTCGGGGATATTTCCTGTTCCAGCGCGCGCCGTGTCATATCGCGAAACAGCGTCAATTCTTCATTGTCCATGGTATTGGTTCTCCGGGAGCGATTGGGAACGCGCAATTTTGCGGGATTATCTACCTTGAGACAACGCCGGCGGTCAACTAAATGCAAAAACCGCCCGCAGAGGGCCCGCAGCACTGGCCAGTAGCCGCCGGAGTGCTTACACTTATGCTCCTTTGTTCAGCCAACCTGGAGAATAACGATGCGCGAATACAAACAGTTCTATATCAACGGTAAGTGGGTCGATCCCGTCAAGCCCAACGATTGTGACGTCATCAACCCGGCCACTGAGGAAGTCTGCGGCAGGATTTCGCTGGGCTCGGAAGCGGATGTGAACGCTGCCGTAGAGGCGGCCAAAGTCGCCTTTGAGAGCTTCAGCCGCACCAGTCGCCAGGAACGCATCGAGTTGCTGGAATCGTGCGTCGAAGCTTACAAAAAGCATTATATGGATATCGCCAATGCGATCCGCGAGGAGATGGGAGCACCCCAGAGCCTGGCGAGTACTGCCCAGGCGTACTGCGGCCAGGGTCACCTGGAGGAGGCGCTCAAGGTTTTGCGAACGTTCGAGTTTGAGGAACAACTGGGCAATCATCGGCTGTTCAAGGAACCGATTGGCGTCTGTGGCCTGATTACTCCCTGGAACTGGCCGGTAAACCAGATTTCCTGCAAGGTCGCACCCGCATTGGCGGTTGGCTGTACGATGGTCCTCAAGCCCAGCGAAGTGGCACCGCTGTCAGCCTATATTTTCGCCCAGGTGATGGATGAAGCGGGAGTACCTCCCGGCGTATTTAACCTGGTAAATGGCGATGGCCCCACCGTGGGGACCGCGCTGTCGAAACACCCGGACGTCAGCATGATGTCTTTTACCGGCTCTACCCGCGCAGGGTCGATGGTAGCGCAGAATGCCGCGCCCACGGTCAAGCGCGTCACGCAGGAACTCGGCGGCAAATCGCCGAATATCGTGCTGGAAGACGCTGACCTCGAAGCCGCCGTGACCGGTGGTGTAATGCACATGTACAACAACACCGGGCAGTCCTGTAACGCGCCCTCGCGCATGCTGGTGCCCGCTGCCAAACTGGCTGAGGCCGAAGCAATCGCCGCCAGGGTCACCGAATCCGTGGTGGTAGGCGATCCCGAGGCCGAGACCACGACGATGGGGCCTGTGGTATCGAAGGTACAGTTCGATAAAATCCAGGCCCTGATCCAGAAGGGGATCGATGAGGGAGCCAAGGTGGTGACGGGTGGCCCGGGCCTGCCCGAGGGGCTGAGCAAGGGTTATTTTGTTCGCCCCACGGTTTTCTCCGAGGCCAACAACAATATGACTATCGCCCGGGAGGAGATCTTCGGGCCGGTGCTCACAATGATTCCCTACGAGACCGAAGAGGAGGCCATTCGCATCGCCAATGACACGCCTTACGGTCTGGCGGGTTATGTGCAGAGCGGTGACATCGATCACGCCAGGCAGGTGGCCTCCCGAATTCGCGCCGGTAATGTCTCCATCAATGGCTCCGCCGCCGGTTTCGACGTGCCCTTTGGCGGGTTTAAACAGTCCGGCAATGGTCGCGAATGGGGCAGTCACGGTTTTACGGATTTCCTCGAAATCAAGGCGGTTCAAGGCTTCGGCAGCTAAGCATGGGCGAATTTGTACTCGCCATCGATCAGGGTACGACGGGTAGCACCGTCGCCCTGATGGATTCACACGGCAAACTGCGCGCAAGCGTCAATCACGAATTTCCCCAGATATACCCCCAGCCCGGTTGGGTTGAACACCGGCCGGCAGACATCTGGACGTCCGTGGGCAAGGGTATTCGCGCGATACTGCGCAAGAAAATATGTAAACCTTCTGAAATTGCCTGCATTGGTATCACCAACCAGCGGGAAACCGCACTGCTGTGGGACAGGAAGACAGGTGAGCCACTCAACAATGCAATTGTGTGGCAGTGTCGTCGCACCACGCAATTCTGTGAGTCGCTGCGGGCTGCGGGGCACGAGAAATCGGTGCGGCGCAAATCCGGGCTCGTACTCGACCCCTATTTTTCTGCCAGCAAATACCGCTGGCTGTTAAAGAACACACCGGGCATCGCGCGTGCACTGCAGGGCAACCGTGTGGCGGCGGGGACGATAGACAGTTTCCTGGTCTGGCGACTGACCGGTGGAGCCGCCCATGTCACCGATGTGTCAAACGCATCGCGCACCTCGCTGATGAACCTGAAGAGCGGCCGCTGGGACCAGCATTTGCTCGACTTGTTTGAGGTTCCCAGGAACATTCTTCCGGCGATTGTGCCCTCCAGTGCGATCCTCGGGCACACACAGGGCGTGCCTGGCCTGCCGGATGGCATACCGGTTTCCGGCGTTGCCGGGGATCAGCAGGCGGCCCTGTTTGGACAGGCCTGTTTTGCCGTTGGCGACGCCAAGTGCACCTTTGGCACGGGCTCATTCATCCTGATGAATACCGGTTCGGAAGTACTGCACTCCAACGCCGGCCTGCTGACCACTGTGGCCTGGCAGTTGGGTGAGAAGGGCAAGCCCGTGTACGCGCTGGAGGGCGGGGCATTTGTCTGTGGCGCTGCGGTGCAGTGGTTGCGCGACGGCCTGCAGATGATCAAACGCGCGCCCGACATCGAAAAGCTCGCGCTGCAGGTAGCGGATCACGGCGGTGTCGAGTTCGTTCCCGCGTTGACAGGGCTGGGTGCCCCCCATTGGGCCCCGGATGCGCGCGGTACGATCACCGGCCTCACGCGTGGCACCGAGCGCGGGCATATCGCGCGCGCAACGCTGGATGCGATGGCTCTGCAGAATGCCGATATCCTGCGGGCGATGGAAAGCGATCTCGGGAAGCGCATGCGGCCGTTGCGCGTCGACGGCGGGGCTGCTGCGAATGACCTGTTGATGCAGATCCAGGCGGATGTGCTGGGCAGGCGACTGATCAGGCCGCAGGTCATCGAAACCACGGTTGCCGGTGCCTGCTATCTGGCGGGGCTGGGAGTCGGCCTCTGGCAGAGCCCGGCCGAGCTGAAGCACATATGGCAGGCCGAACGGGAGTTCGCGGTGAACATGACGACAGTCGCACGGCGCAAGCGCCAGTCCTCCTGGAATATCGCACTGCATCGTACACTGCTCTAGTTACCGGGGGCATCGACTGTGGCTGAGGTCATTCCCTTTCGTAAACCCTCCCTGAAGGAAAAGCACAAGGGCAACACCCTGTGTCGTCACGGGCACCACAAGTGGGTCGTGGACAAGGAAAAGCAGTTCGACGTCAAGGCGGGCAAACTGGTGACAATCTATAACTGCGTCCGTTGCGGTAAGAAAAAAGTCCGCTCGCACTAGTTGTCGTGTTTTAACAGGCCGCGACCCTGAATTCGACGGACGGGAGACATCAGGTGGAATTTGAGGGCAGGGAAGAGCACTGGTCGCAGCGGTTTGAAAATCTCGATTACTCCGGCAAGGAAATCGCCTCAACAGAGTTTGATGGCTGTACCTTTGAGGGGTGCGATTTCAGCGAGGTGACGTTCAAGCGGTGCAACTTTGTCGAGTGTGAATTTATTCGCTGTAACCTGAGCAATGCCAGGATTGAGTACAGCAAGTTCTCGGACGTGAGCTTCCGGGATTCGAAGTTGATCGGTATCAACTGGACTACAGCCAGTTGGCCGGGAATGATTTTCAGCTCGCCCATCAAGTTCTACACATCAATACTCAACGACTCTTCGTTTTATGGACTCGCGCTGCAGGATTTTATCCTGGAGGAATGCAAGGCACACAATGTGGACTTTCGGGAAGGTGATTTCAGCAACGCCAATTTTACCTATTCCGACCTGTCGGGGTGCTTCTTCTCCAGCACGAATCTGTCGGGCGCGGATTTTTCGGAGGCGACCAACTACGATATCGATATCTACCAGAATCGAATTGAGAAAGCCCGGTTCAGCCGTTTCGAGGCCGTGAGGCTGCTCGAATGCCTGGATATTGACCTTATTGATTGAGGGGGCAAGTGGCCGCGCGGATAAAACCCCGAGGCAACACGAGTGCCGCACGAAGCCGGCGCGTATGGCTATCCGGGAAAACAGTTTGGTACACTAAGCGCCTTGAAACGGACCTGGGCAGCATTTTTTCCGTAAACATGGGCCGATAACCTGTACATCTATCCCCTGGTCTGTTGTTAACATCGGTCTGCCCACCGATACTGGCCGGTGTTGCAATAAAATAGTGGGCGTCAGCGGCTCAGGAGGCACGAACAATGCGGATCAAACTGGTATCACTGGAGGATGGCACGACCTCCTGTGGTTTTCGAAAAATCGCCGCATTCACAAGTCGCATCAATCCCGATACGGAATCCTACTATATAACGACGAAGCGCTACGCCAGTCTGGGTAATATTCTCTTTGGCAGCCACGGCATCGGCAAAATGGGTGACGACCAGATTGATGAGATCGCCCAGGGTCTGGCCGACGCCGACATGGTCGGCTTTTCGTCGATGACCGGGTACGCAAACATCACGCGTCGCGTCATCAGCCGCGTGCGCGAAATTCGCCCGGACATGCTAATGGTCTGGGGAGGTATCCACCCTATCATTCAGCCTGAAGATGCGATTACCGCAGAGGTCGATGCGATTTGCACGGGTGAGGGCGAGTTTGCCTTTGAGCAGTTTCTCCAGCTCGCGAAGGAGGGGCGCGACTACTCCAAGGTTGAGAACTTCTGGGTGAAGCGCGGCAACGATGTCATCCAGAATGGCTTTTTGCCCCTGATGAGCACCGCAGAGATGGAGTCACTCCCGTTCCCCCAGTACGGCGAGGGAGAGAAAATCTATCGCGAGGGGAAGGGCTTCGAGCCGATGGTCCTGAGCGATTATGTGGTCCATGGCGGCGTGGATTATTCGACGCTGTGGTCCATCGGCTGCCCCTTCCGCTGCTCCTATTGCGGGAATACCAAGTTCATTGAGAACGACCCGAATTACACGAAGATCCGACACACCAGCGCTCGTTATATCGTCGATGAGGTAAAGAGCGTGCGCGCGCGATTCCCCCATGTCAGCCAGGTCAGCTTTCACGACGACAGCTTCATGGCGATTCCCTACCGGCAGCTCGAGGAGTTCGCGGAGCTCTGGCACGACGAGCTAGATATTCCGTTTACAGTTTACGGTGTCATTCCCAACTACGTCAGGAGGGACAAATTTGAGATTCTTACCTGGGCCGGTATGAACCGCGTCCGGATGGGAATCCAGAGTGGAAGCCAGGCGCTGCTGGATTTCTACAAGCGCCCGACGCCGCCCGAAAAGATTATGCATGCTGCTGAGGTCATTTCGGAGTTTGCGCCAAAATATCACGTCGCACCCTCCTACGATATGATCATGGATAATCCCATAGAGACGCGACAGGATGTTATCGACACCCTGGAACTGGCCTATGCGATGCCGCGCCCGTTCACGTTTATTATTTTCTCCCTGAAGGTGATTCCCAATACAGGGCTCGCAGAAGAGATGCGCAAGCGCGGGGTAAACCTGGAGGCCATCGATTCCAGTTATCTGGAGATTCCACCGCGCATGGCAAACCTTCTGCTCTATATGCTCGCTACGTGGCGACCGCCGCGCTGGCTGTTTGATCGGCTGCTGAAGCGCGTCGAAGCCAGCGCCACACCGCAGCCACTCTACCCGCGTACCGCCTTCGTTTTTCGCGCGCTCTTTTTCGGGAAAAAAGTGTACAACCATCTGAAAATGATGGACTTCTCGACGATGCCAGGCTGGATTAGCTACTACGCCTATCGCACGGGCCTGATCGGTTTCTGGCGGCGTCATATCATTAAACGTATGCCCCGTCCCGAGCCTCCGAAGCACGCGTCATCCCCGAATGTCATACCGGTGATTGCTACAGACGCTACTAATCCTTAAGGGCGCCGGTATGCTCCACTTTTCATTTAACTTGAGAGGAACTCCCTTGCGACTGTTGTTTCTACTGGCGCTGTGCCTCACCGTTTTTCCCGGGCTGGCGTCCACACCCGATTCCCGTGTGTTCCAGTTTACCTATGAAATACCGGAAGCGGATTTCCCTGCCGGTGAGGCTGTGGACATCTATATTCCGATGCCGGCCGAGTACGCGGGCCAGAAGATACTGCTTCAGGATTTACAGTCTTCGGTGCCCGGTAAACGCGGTGTGGAAGATACCAACGGCAATGCCTATTATCACCTGCATCGCCCGGCTGGCAGTACGATCCCCTTGAGTGCAACGCTCTCCTGGACCGTTGCGCGTGACGCCGTAGGTGCAACGAAGGAGGCATTGTCAGAGGAGCAGTTGGCGCAATACCTGGCACCTGACGCGCTGGTTCCTGTCGGGCATGAGATACTCAAGCCGATTCAGGCCGAGATCTACAGCATGCGTACAGATGATTCCCAGGCCGCCACAGCGCGCGCGATTTACGACTGGGTCGTGGATAACGTGGAGTACAAGAAAGTCGGCACCGGCTGGGGAAATGGCGATACCTTCTGGGCGTGCAACGAGCGCTATGGGAATTGCACCGACTTCCATTCGCTGTTCATCGCGCTGGCGCGTTCCGAAGGGATCCCCGCGCGCTTTGAGATGGGTTTTCCGGTGCCCCGGGATCGTGGAGAGGGGGACATCGGCGGTTACCACTGCTGGGTGCAGTTCTATTTACCCGAGCGCGGCTGGGTGCCTATTGATGCCTCTGAGGCCGCAAAACACCCGGAACAGCGCGATGCCCTGTACGGCGGCTATCCTGCGGACCGGATTCACTTCAGCACAGGGCGTGACCTGGTGATCTCCGCAGGGAGCGCCGAGGCGCCACTGAACTACTTTATCTACCCCTATGTTGAGATCGGTGGTAAACCCTGGTCCGGTAAAATTGCGACCCGGTTTTCGTTCGCCGAGGTGAAGTCCTGATCGCCTGGGATTCTCACCAGACGGGCATACCGCTTATCCAGGGGTGGATGTAGACCACCACGGCAATCGTGACCGCAGCGATGACAAGGGTCACCACTTCTGCGCCCCAGGAGGGCGGAGCAGTCTTGATCCATACGCCCTCACGCCGGTTGATGGCAAAAATCTCTATGACGGCCCAGACCAGCATACCGCCGAACAGCACAATTGAACGATTGTCGCCATTCAGCAGCAGGTGACTGAACCCCCAGAGCGCGACCCCGGTCAGTTGTGGGTGGCGGATGAGCAACTTCAGCCGCGAATTGCGCGCGCTCACCGCCATCAGCAGGAACGCCAGGGCCAAAAGCCCCAGTGCAACTTTATGCAAGCCCGGCGGTGGCAGGTAGACCGCACTCGGCTCCACACTGCGCCAGCCAAAAATGATGAGGCCGAAAGAACCCAGCAGGAGCAGTGAGAAAATTCCTTTATAACCACCTTCACCCAGCCGTGTGAGGGCGTTGGTCTTGAGGGCAGGTGCGAGGGATGGGATGAAATGCACGAAGGCGAAGAGCAGGATGCCGAGCGTAAGCAGAACCATGATCAGTTTCCTCAAAGGGGTAGGGCCGACCGTCGCATCATAACAGCACGGTTTAGGAAAGCCACGCTCCCATAACCTACACATTTTTTCACACACTGACCCGCCAAGGGCAGCGTAATTCATAGCCTGCGAGCTGTGCCTCCGTTAAGATTGCGCGATGAACCTAGATACCCTCAGCGATCTCCCCATTGTCGATATTCTGGAGCAACTTAAAGCTCGAATGACGGAAGGTGATGAGGCGGTATTGCAGGCCCCTCCCGGGGCGGGTAAAACCACCATTGTGCCTCTGGCCCTGCTCGACCAGGCGTGGTTGGGGGAGCAAAAAATCCTGATGCTTGAGCCGCGCCGTATGGCAGCGCGAGCCGCCGCCACGCGCATGGCGCAGTTGTTGGATGAAGCGGTCGGAGAGACTGTAGGGTATCGCATCCGCATGGACAGTTGCGTCGGCGAGCGCACCCGTATCGAGGTCATTACCGAGGGCATTCTCACGCATCAATTGCAGCGCGACCCTGGCCTGGAAGGCGTCGGCCTGGTGATCTTTGACGAGTTCCATGAGCGCAGCCTGGATTCAGATCTTTGCCTTGCACTGGCCCAGCACGGACGCCATCTGTACCGCGAGGGCCCACCCCTGAAACTGCTTGTGATGTCGGCAACGCTGGATGGTGAGGCTGTTTCCACGCTGTTGGGCAATGCGCCGATAGTCACCTCCCATGGGCGCCAGTATCCGGTGGCAACCCGCTATGGCGATCCCTATCAATTGCGACAATCCATTGTCGAGCCCACAGTCAGTACAGTGCTCCTGGCACTGCGAGAGCAGGAGGGCAGTATCCTGGTGTTTCTGCCCGGCCAACGTGAAATCAGCGCGGTATCGCGCAGCCTGTCAGACGCGTTGAAGGTGATCGGTGACACGTCAGTACAGATTGCGCCGCTCTACGGTGGACTGTCACTGGAGCGGCAGCAACTGGCACTGCAGCCTGCGCCGGACGGGTTGCGCAAAGTGGTGCTGTCCACCAACGTCGCCGAAACCAGCCTGACGATTGAGGGCACAACCGTAGTGGTGGATTCCGGCCTGGTGCGGGAGGCTATATTCGATCCACCTACCGGATTGACCCGTCTGGCAACCCGGCGTATTTCGCGCGCGTCTGCCGAGCAACGCAAGGGCAGGGCAGGACGGCAGGGCCCCGGTTGCTGTTATCGACTGTGGACTGAGCAGCAACAGGGGCGGTTGGTGGCGGATGCCACGCCCGAAATCCTGCAGTCGGACCTTGCACCGATGGCATTGCAGCTACTATCGTGGGGTGTTGAAACGCCGGGTGAGTTGCGCTGGTTGAACGAGCCACCTGAGGCCTCCTATGCGCAGGCGATTTCGATTCTTGAACGCTGCGGCGCCGCGTTCCGCAACAATTCCGGAAAGTTCCAGCTCACTCCACACGGTGTGCGACTCGCCCAGATGCCGCTCCACCCCCGTCTGGCACATATGCTACTGGTGGGCTGTGACATACACGCGGTCGAGACCGCCTGCCTGCTGGCAGCCATACTCTCGGAGCGCTATCCCCTCGCGGCGCGCGGTGCAGACATCGAGTCGACAGTTGCTGTGCTGATGGGGCGCGGTCGCTGCCCACCGGAACTGCAGGGCTGGTTCAAGCGGGTCTGGCAACAGGCGCGCCGTTACGCCCGTATGGCCAGCAAACTGCACAAGCCTCGCAAGTTCGCGGTCAGCGTCCCGCCGGAGGATGTCCTCGGGGTCTTGTTGGCCAGCGCCTACCCCGATCGCATCGGCAGGTTGCGCGAGGAGGGCGACGGCAGCCAATACCAGCTCAGCAGTGGTCGCAGCGCAGTGCTGCCGCGCGAGGACAGCCTGGCCAGGACGCCGTGGCTGGCGGTGGTCGAACTGGGAGGACAGGTGGGGGAATCCGCAGACCGGATCTACAGCGCCAGTTCACTCAACCCCAGCGCGTTTTCTGACCTGCTAGCTCCGCTCGTGAGCGAAGTGGAACATGTGGAGTGGGACTACCGCAAGGAACGGTTTGTGGCCGAACGCAGGCGACTCATCGGCAGTATTCTGTATTCCACCTCGCCGCTGGATGAGATACCTGACAAGGCCAGGGAGGAAGCGTTACTGGGTGTCGTGCGCAAGAAGGGCATTTCGATACTGCCCTGGACCAAGAACCTGCTGCAGTGGCGCGCCAGGATCATGCTGCTGCAGCGCACTGCGGGAGAGGGGGACAAGAGCCAATGGCCCGACCTGTCTGACCAGGCCCTGTTGAATACGCTGGAATCGTGGCTGTTGCCCTATCTGGGGCCGGTGCGGCGACTCGAGGATTTCCAGCACCTGGATCTCAAAAGCATATTGCGCGCGCTCCTGCCCTGGCCGTTGCCTCTGGAACTGGAGCGCATGGCACCGGAGCTATGGGCCGTACCCTCCGGCTCCAACATCGCAATCGACTATTCCCAGGATCCCCCGGTACTGGCGGTGAAGCTGCAGGAAATGTTTGGGTGCGTCGAGACCCCGACTATCGCCGATGGCCGCGTCCCCCTGCTGTTGCACCTGTTATCCCCCGCGCAGCGGCCCCTGCAGGTGACCCAGGATCTCGCCGGATTCTGGGCGAACGGTTACCCGCAGGTGAAAAGTGAAATGAAAGGGCGTTACCCCAAACACCCGTGGCCTGACGATCCGCTGCGCGCTTTGGCGACACGCCATACCAGGAAGCGCTCGGGTTTTTAGTTCAGCGCACTGGCCTGTAAGTCATTGGCCAGTGAGTCACGCACAGCCGGGGACAATGACATGGGGTCCACTGTATAGGCGGGATGATCGCAGCCGGCAAAAATGGCTGCGCCAGCATTCACTGCGGCAATCATCTGTGGTGACAGTTCAAACCGCAGGAAGTGCACGGAGGAAGTTTTCGTGTCGTTTTCGCGGGGCAGGTCCTCGTCGGCAATAGGATAGACGCGTTCGCAATCCTCGACCTGCAACCAGACCTTGTCCTCAATACCAATGAGCCTGGCCAGTTGCTGCGCGCGCTCCCCGGGATCGTCGTATTCGATCATGAAGGTGGCCTTCCAGTTGTGCCCGTCGGGAATCAGCGGTTGGTACGCTTCCAGTTCCTCGTTGATCGCATGCGCCTCGAACACCTTCTCTATGCGCAGCATTTCCTGGATCTGGTAGCGGATGGTCAGCGCATCCTCGAAGTACAGCCTGGCGTGCTCCCCGAGGGCCACCTGCCGCGTTTTCTTGTGTGCGATCACCTGTGCGCGAAAGGCCGGACGCCGTTCGGCGTATTCTTCAAGTGACCAGAGATCTGCTCGCGAGAGGGTAGGCATAATCAAATTCCAGGGCTACAGGCCGTAGGCCATGCGCAGTAGCGTCATGGGGTGCTCGGCCTTGTCAATTTTTTCCGACAGGTGGGCGATGTGCGTAGCGGCCATCGGGCAGTCACTCATGAAATGGGCGGGATCCTGCTGGTCTACCTTGCGGACAACGGGCCGTGCGATCTTCACGGACTTATCGCGGGTCTCCTTCTTGACGGCGTATGTGCCATCGTGGCCCGAGCAGCGCTCGTGGGCCGTCACCGTTGTCTCCTGTACGAGGTTGAGGACATCGCGGGTTTTCAGCCCGATATTCTGCACCCGCTGGTGGCAGGCGACCTGGTAGGCGATATCGCCCAATGCGTTGGGGAATTCAGTCTTCAGGGCGCCCCCCTTGTGGCGCAGCCACAGGTACTCAAAGGGGTCGAAAAAAGCCGCCTGTACTTTCTTTACGTCGGGATCGTCCGGGTAGAGCAATGGCAATTCCTGCTTGTACATCAACACACAGGATGGGATTGGTGCCGTTAGGTCATACCCCTCATCCACCAGCCTGGCCAGTACCGGAATATTGGCCTCCTTCAGCCGGGCGACGGACTCGAGGTCGCCGAGTTCCAGCTTGGGCATGCCGCAGCATTTTTCTTTGGGCACCACATCGATGTGCACACCGTTGTGCTGAAACACCTTGACGAAATCGACGCCGATCTCCGGGCTGTTGTAGTTCCCGTAACAGGTGGCATATAGGGCGAGTTTCCCGGTGGTTTCGCCTACCGCCTGGGGGGAGAGCGAGCGAAGAAGGGGTTTCACCTGCTTTTTCATTGTCTTGCTGTGAAATTGTGGAATCGGCGCGTCGCGGTGTATATCCGTCGCGGACTCCAGCACCTTGCGAAAAGTGGCATTGCCGTTAAACGCGTTCACCGTGATATCGACCAGCGGGATCGATGTCAGGCCGAACACGGTGTCGGTACTGGTGAGCACGCGGTCGCGCAACTTCGCGCCATCTTCCCTGAACTTGACTGCCTTCGCCCGCAGCATCAGGTGCGGGAAATCGACATTCCATTCGTGGGGGGGCACGTAGGGACACTTGGTCATGTAACAGAGGTCACAGAGATAGCACTGGTCGACTACCTTGCCGTAGTCGGCTTTATCGATGCCGTCCACTTCGAGGGTAGGCGATTCGTCTACCAGGTCGAACAGGGTTGGGAAGGAGTCACACAGGCTGACACAGCGGCGACAGCCGTGGCAGATATCGTAGACCCGTTCCAGTTCCTTCTCGAGGCTGGCTTTATCCCAGTAATCATCGGATTTCCAGTCAATGGGGTGCCGGGTAGGCGCTTCCAGGTTTCCTTCTCTCACGATGTCGCCCCTCAGTCGGAATCAAGGTTCAATAATAGGGTGAGGTGGAGGGCCAGCCGTTTGGCCGGCCCTCCGGTTGTGTCAGTCGTTCAGTGTGTCGAGTGCTTTCTGGAAACGATTGGCGTGGCTACGCTCGGCCTTGGCGAGTGTTTCCATCCAGTCGGCGATTTCGTCGAAGCCCTCGTCGCGCGCGGTTTTGGCCATACCCGGGTACATATCGGTGTACTCGTGGGTTTCTCCCGCGATGGCGGCCTTCAGGTTGTCTGCGGTCCCACCTATTGGCAGGCCGGTCGCCGGATCACCGGTTTCCTCGAGATACTCCAGGTGGCCGTGGGCGTGCCCGGTCTCACCTTCAGCCGTGGAACGAAAGACGGCCGATACATCGTTATAGCCTTCTACATCGGCCTTGTTGGCAAAGTAGAGGTAGCGACGATTAGCCTGGGATTCACCGGCAAAGGCATCTTTCAAATTTTGTTCAGTCTTGCTGTTCTTTAACGACATCGTGCGTCTCCTTGGTGATTCGCTGTTACACCTTATAAGGTGTGTGATAACACTAGTACAGCTGTGGTTGTATGACAAATCAATTGGGCCTAATCACCCAATTGAATTTATCTATCATAGAATTCCTGCCGCCGGCAACGGTAGCCGTGTCCTTGCTATTCCAGCTGGGGTGACGCTCGGCGTGCATTCCAGCCGGACAAATCGTCCAGCACCACGATCAGGCAGGGCACCAGGAACAGGGTAATGAGGGTGCCGAATAGCACGCCAAAGCCGAGCGATACCGCCATGGGCTTGAACAGCGATGTGGAAATCGTGGTATCAGCCATCATGGGGACCAGCCCGACAAAGGTGGTGATACTGGTCAGCACAATGGGGCGGAACCGCACGCTGCCGGCGTGTCCGACCACCGATTGCAGGTCTTCTTCGACGAGTCGTTGCTTGTTGATATGGTCTACCAGCACCAGGCTGGAGTTCACGACGACGCCGGAGAGGGCGACAATGCCCAGCAGCGAGAAAAATACCAGGTCCATACCCAGCAGGAAATGGCCCATGATCGCGCCGACGATACCAAATGGGATGACACTCATGATGATGAGTGGCTGCAGGTAGGATTGCAGGGGTATTGCGAGCAGGGCATAGATGACCAGCAGGGCCAGCATCGCGCTACTCAGCAGCGCGCCCATCGATTCAACGCGCTCTTCGGCTTCCCCGGACAACCCGAAGCTGATGTCGGGGTAGCGGCTCTGGATGTCCGGCAGTACATCCTGCTGAACTGCGCTGAGAATCGACTCCGGCGTGGCGATTGTGCGATCCACATCCGCGGTAACCGTGACAACGCGCTGGCCATCTACCCGCCGTATCGTCGTATAACCCCGGGCGAGTTTGGCGCTGGCCACACTGCTGAACGGCACCTCGACGCCGTCCGGTGTCCGTATTCTCATATCTTCCAGGTCGCCGAGGGAGCGGCGCTCCTCCTCGGGATAGCGCACCATCACCCGGATATCGTCTTTCCCCCGCTGGATGCGCTGGGCCTCGTAGCCGTAAAAGGCTTGCCGCACCTGCTGGCCGAGATCGGTTAGGGTCAGGCCCAGATTGCGCGCACCCGGCAGCAGTTCAAGCTGGACTTCCTGTTTGCCGCCGCGAAAGGAGTCGCTGACATCCATCACGCCATTGTAGGACTGCAGCGCAACGCGCAGCTCTGCTGCCGCATCGCGCATATGCTCGAAGTTCTTGCCATACAGCTCCAGTGACAACGCTTTGCCGAAGCCGAAGGACTCTGAAGTGAAGCCGAGCTCGATCGCATCGGGAATACTGCCAGTGAGCTCGCGCCAGCGGTTTGCGTAGGTACTCGTCGAAATGCCGGAGTAGTTGCGCGGCAGGTTGAGCTCGATACCGATTTCCGCGATGTTACTCGACGAGACTGTCCTGCCAATACTGCCCTTGGGGATGAAGGAGCCGATGCTGCTGATGACATGGGCAATCTTGCTGCTCTCACCGGGCGCGAGGTCCCGATCGAGTTCCTTGCGCAGTTGTTCGCCCGCCGCCTCGATCCGCTGTGCAGCGCGCGCGGTGCTTTCGATGGGTGTGCCCTCAGGCATCGTCAGGGTCGCATAGAGATGGGTGCCTTCCACGGGTGGGAAGAACTGGAACTGCATACGGCCACTGGCAAAGAGTGACAGCGTCAGGGCCAAAACCACTATACCCAGCGCGATGGTCAGGTAACGCCACTCCAGCGCCCGGTTTACCGCGGGTTGATAGTATTCGGTGGCGACGAGGGTCAGTGTGCCTGAAATGCGCTCCTGCAGCGCCAGCCATCGAGTCGTCAGCCAGTTGCCGTTGGTCGTTCGCTTCACCGAGCGGTGCGCGAGATGGGAGGGCAGGATCAACTGTGATTCGATCAGGCTGAAAACCAGTGCGGCGATCACAGTGTAAGCCAGCGGTTTGTAAAAGCCGCCCATCGGGCCGGGAATGCTGAGGATGGGGATGAATGTCGCCATCGTTGTCAGCACCCCGAATACCACCGGCAGCGAGACATCCTGCGTGCCGATGCGGGCGGCCTCTGGCGCCGGGGTACCCTGTTGTTCCAGCGCATACACGCGCTCGCCCACCACGATCGCATCGTCAACCAAAATGCCCAGCACCAGTATGAAGCCCATCACCGAAACGGTGCTTATAGACAGCCCGGCTACCGGGAAGATCGCGACGGTTCCCAGTAACGCTACCGGAACCCCTGCGGCAACCCACAGCGCAAGCCGAAAGCGCAGGAACAGTGTCAGCACGAGCACCACCATCAGCAACCCGGAGAACGCGTTGCTCGACAGGGCATCGAGGCGATCGACAAGATCCTGCGACTCGTCCTGCCAGATGGTGATCGCAATCCCCTCCGGCACTTCGGAGCGGGCCTGCTCAAGGTAGGCTTTGACGCGATCTGAGATCGCGATGATATCTTCTTCACCTACGCGGGACACTTTCAGGGCGACCGCCGGGTTGCCATCGAAGCGCGCCTGCAGGTCACTCTCCTCGAAGCCGTCGACCACCGTGGCTATTTCTCCCAGTGTGATACTGGTGCCATCGGTCCTGGTCACAACGACAATGTCCTCGAAGTCCCTGCCGTGATAAGCCTGGCCCGCAGTGCGCAGCAAAATTTCGCCACCCTCTGCCTTGATGGAGCCCCCGGGGATGTCCAGGGATGAGCTCTGGATTGCCTGGCCTATCCTGGCGAGCGTCAGCCCGTGTCGACGCAGTGTTTGTTCGGAGACTTCCACAGAGATTTCATAGGGACGGGAAAACTGCAGCTCAACCTTCGAGACGCCGGGCAGTGCAGCGAGGTCATCGCGGACTCTCTGGCCGATCAAATTGAGCGTGCGTTCATCTGCCGGCCCGGATATCGCGATCTCGAATACCGTGGCGATAAGGCTGACCTCGGCGGTAATCGGTTGTTCGGTTTCTGCCGGGAAGGCGTCGATGGCATCGACCTTGCTCTTTATATCGTTTGCGACCTTGGTTTTGTCCACACCGCGCACCAGTTCCACGCTGACGGAGCAGTAGCCCTCCGACGCCTGGGAGGTTACCTTGTCGATACCCTCGGTGCCTTCGATCGCTTCTTCAACGCGCACACAGACTGCGGACTCAACCTCTTCCGGTGCTGCACCCAGGTAGGGCACCCGGATTTGTACCGCGTCGACATCGAGCGTGGGGAACTCTTCCTGGTGAATCAGGGGGAGTGCCAGCAGGCCACCGGCGACAAGAATCATCATCAGCAGGTTGGCCGCAACCGAATTGTGGACAAACCAGGCGATCATTTTATGCATGTGTTTGTCTGCTTACTCGATAACGGGCTTGACGAGCATGCCTTCCACCACGGTTTGCATCGGTGATATGCACACCAGTTCACCGCTTTTCAGGCCGCTGCTGACCAGGATGTCGTCGTGTTCCAGTCGCAGCAACGAGATCTGGCGAAAATGCAGCCGGTTCTCGGAATCCACCACCAATACCTGGTTGTCGTCGCGCATCGCGGAGCGTGGCAGGCGGATCACCTGCTCTACCTTGCGCCCGCGGATATCCGCCTGCACAAACATGCCGACAGGTAGCAGCGGGCTCTCGTCGTCGTCCTCCAGCCGCAGGCGTGCAACGCCATATACCATTCGGGATTGTTCATCGATTTGCGCTTCGAGGCGCACCAACTGCCCCTCCCACAACAGGCGGGTAGTGCCGAAGTCAGCAGCGACCGTTACCGGGGGACGCTGTGGGGCGGGTATTTGTCCCCGTGTCGAGAAAGGAAGCCCGAGATAGCCCAGCTGATCGGCGGAAATCGGCAGCCTGACCTCGACATAGTCTGTCGCGTACACAGTGCCGATCGACTGCCCGCGGGTGACGAACTGGCCGACGTCCACGTGCTCACTGCGCACCAGGCCGTCAAAAGGCGCCCGCAACTCTGTCCGCGACAGGTCGCGCCGCGCTTGTTCCAGATTGGCTTTGGCCTCATTCAGGTTGGCTTCCTTCACCTGTGCGGCCTGCCGGGCATCATCCAGTTGTTGTTCACTGGCCAGCTTGCGCTTGTTCAGGCTGGCGAGACGCTTCAACTCGTCGCTGGCGTGCCTGTACTCAGACTCCGAACGCATTAAAGCGGCCTCGCTGCGCGCTACCAGTGTCAGGTAATCGGCATCGTCGATTCGCAGCAGGACGTCGCCATCCCTGAAACCACCGCCATTCACCAGCGACGGTGAGATCCAGACCACGCGGCCGGTCACCTCGGGAATCAACTCACTCTGGCTACGCGGTTGTACCGTTCCCTGTGAGCCAATACTGAGATATTCGGCCGCTGCCTCAACACGCACCACACGCACTGCCGGGATGATATGCTCATAGGGTTCAGGCACCAGTTCCGGTTTGTTGATGGTCAGCAGGAACGCCAGGAACAGGCCGGCGACCAGCACCACGACAGGGTAGAGCGTTTTCTTGTTCATTGCCTGGGCAGCCTGTTCCTGTTGCCGGAGGGAGGTTCAGCTTTTCACGTTTGCCTGAATGAGTGCCAGCGCTGCAGCCATCTCATCCTCGCTCATTGCCTTCCTGGTGAAATACTTCACGACACCTTTGTCGTCGGTAATGACAAGACCGCTGCCGGCTTCGCCCAGTTCCCACTCGACAAGCCCTGTGCCCTTATCATCCACCACCATGGTGGAGTCGGGGTGCAGGCGTTTATTTTTCTCAAGCTCGGAGATCACAAACCCGGTAGTGCCCCACATGGCCGCGTCCAGGTTGAGCACGGTAGTGACGTGTACGACGCCGGGTTCGAGGCTCTTCTGTAGCAGGTCGGTAAAGGGTTCGAAGATTTTGCTATCACTCATGGTGGCCCCGAAATACTGGATCACCTGCACCTTGCCGAGGCCCGCATCGAAGCGCCAGGGAATGAATTTGAAATCATCGCCTGACATGGTCAGTTCGCCGCGCTCATTGATGTTCAGTTCAGCGAGCGGGGTATCGATCGCGGGCGCGGCTGCAAACGTACTGCTGCAGAGAAGCGTGAAGAGGAAGCCGGATAGCAGGCGTGAAATTGTCATTGTCATTCTCCTGTGGATAGCTGTGTATGTAGAAACCGTTGAAAACCGGTATCAGCGTTTTGACGCGCCTTTTTGTCGCCCCGGGACCTTGACCACACCATTGTGCTGTGTGGCGAAAGGGCGCGTGCCCGGCGGTACCACGGGGTGCTGCTTTGCCGGTTGTCGCGCGGGAACCAGGTGTTTGGCGCCGCTGCCAATCAAATCAGCACGGCCCATTTTTTTCAATGCCTGGCGCAGCACCGGCCAGTTGTCGGGATCGTGGTAGCGCAGGAACGCCTTGTGCAGGCGGCGCTGGGACAGCCCTTTCACGGTCGGCATGCTGTCGCTTTTATACGTCACGCGTTTCAGCGGATTTTTGCCGCTGTGGTACATCGCGGTGGCGCTGGCCATGGGTGACGGATAAAAGGTCTGCACCTGGTCAGCGCGGTATTTGTTGCTCTTGAGCCACAGCGCCAGTTGCACCATATCCCTGTCCGATGTGCCGGGGTGGGCGGCTATGAAATAGGGGATCAGGTACTGCTTTTTGCCGGCGGCGCGCGAATACTTCTCGAACATCGCCTTGAACTGCTCGTAGGAGCCAATCCCCGGCTTCATCATTTTCGAGAGAGGCCCATCCTCGGTATGTTCCGGTGCAATCTTCAGGTAGCCGCCCACATGGTGGGTGACAAGTTCCTCGACATACTCGGGGGTTTGCACCGCGAGGTCGTAGCGCAAGCCGGACGCAATCAGCACCTTCTTCACACCCTGCACATCACGCGCCCTGCGGTAGAGATTGACCAGCGGCTTCTGGTCGGTGTTCAGGTTCTTGCAAATCCCCGGGAAGACGCAGCTCAATTTGCGGCATTTGGCTTCCACTTCCCTGCTGTTACAGGCGAGTCGCCACATGTTGGCGGTGGGGCCCCCAAGGTCAGAGATCACGCCGGTAAACGCGGGAGAGGTATCCCGAATCTGTTCGATTTCGCGGATGATGGAATCCTCGGAGCGGTTCTGGATGATGCGCCCCTCGTGTTCGGTGATCGAACAGAATGTACAGCCGCCAAAGCAGCCCCGCATGATGTTCACCGAGTGGCGAATCATTTCATACGCGACGATGCGCGCGTCCCCATAAGTGCTGTGGGGGAGGCGGGTGTAGGGCAGCTCGAATACCTGGTCCAGCTCGTCCGTTTCCAGTGGTATTGGCGGGGCGTTGAGCCATAGTTCACGGTCTCCATGCGCCTGCACCAGCGGCCGGGCGTTGTGCGGGTTGGTCTCTTTGTGCAGCACGCGCGACGCGTGTGCATACAGGGCGGGATCGCCGCGTACCTGCTCGTAGGCCGGAATACGAATAACGGCCTGTGCGTCCTCGTCTGCTACGTTGCCGATGAGCCTTACCGGTTCTGCGGCGTCTGCCTCTGTGACTTTTGTCTCACATTGAGCGGTTGCCGTGTCGACATAGGGGTTGGTGGGCTCAGTGACCGGGCCGACAACGTCAATGCTGGTGGAGTCGATAACGCGCCAGTCATCGGGTATGCGCTTGCGCACAAAGGCGGTCCCGCGCAAATCGCGGATCGTGTGAATGGGTTCCCCGGCTGCCAGGCGGTGGGCCAGTGCGACAATGGCGCGCTCGGCATTGCCGTACAGCAACAGGTCGGCGCTGCTGTCGATCAGGATAGAGCGCCGGACCTTGTCACTCCAGTAGTCGTAATGGGCGATGCGACGCAGGCTGGCTTCAATACTGCCGATCACGAGCGGCACCTGCCGGTAGGCTTCGCGCAGCCGTTGGCTGTAGACAATGACCGCCCGATCGGGGCGCTTGTCACCGGTGTTTCCGGGTGTATAGGCGTCGTCGTTGCGCCGTTTCTTGTCGGCAGTGTAGCGGTTGATCATGGAATCCATGTTGCCCGCCGCCACGCCGAAGAACAGGTTCGGGGCGCCGAGCGCCTCAAAATCCGCGGTGGAGGTCCAGTCCGGCTGGGCGATAATGCCCACCCTGAAGCCCTGCGCCTCCAACAGGCGACCGATAACAGCCATACCGAAGCTGGGGTGATCGACGTAGGCGTCACCGGTGACAATGATGATATCGCAGCTGTCCCAGCCCAGTGCGTCCATCTCGGCGCGGGACATCGGCAGCTCCGGAGCCGGGCCGAAGCACTCCGCCCAGAACTTGCGATAGGAAAATAGAGGTGTTGCCATGGAAGCCGCGTCTTGGGAAAAACGCGGCGATTATAGCACGCGCCCGCCGGAGTGACAGGCGCGTTGTTCAGGGGGGGGTTAGAAGTCCCAGCGTACGGTCGCGCCCCAGGTGGCAGGTTCCTTGTAGTAAGCGATGAAACGGCCATCCTGAAGAACGGCATCCGCGATAGTAGTGGTCGCTTCGGCATCAAACACGTTACGCCCCCACAACGTCAGCGTGGTGTTCCAGGGTTCATACACCAGGCCGGCGCGGAGATTGACGACATAGAAAGACCCATCCTGTTTCTCAGGGTCGTTGTTAACATCAGTCATGCGTTCATCAGTCCAGATGTACTCGCCGTGAACGAAGCCGCCGACATTGTCGGCCACGTGAAACTGCTGGTTGGCGGTTACTGATACTACATTCTCAGGGTTGCCAGAGACCTGGCCGCCGCTGCGATCACAGGTATTGGTGCCATTATTGTTGGCATCCGGGTCGGGTTGGCCGGTGTGCCAGGGAGTTCCCACCCAGCAGGGGCCATCCTGGAAATCCGAGTACTCAGCATGGTTATAGGCATAACCGAGCGTGATAGTGGTGTTGTCAGTGGGCAGCCACAACACGTCCATCTCACCGCCATATGTCTCAGCCGTACCGGCATTGTCCAGCGCAAAACTGGCACCCTGGAAGGAGATGGTCTGCAGGTCGTCGGTATCCGTTTTGTGCAGGGCAACATTTACACGCAGCGCCTGCTCCGGGAATTCGGCCTTCATTCCCAGTTCATACGATTCCGATGTTTCAGGATCAAACACAGTATCGAATTTCGGGTTGATGCGGTCGGTATTGATACCTCCAGACTTGTAGCCCGTTCCATAGGACGCGTAGAACATGGTGAGGTCATTCATGAACCAGCTTAGCTTCAGGGTGCCAGTCACCTTGCTCTCATCAAAGTTTTCGTCAATATCCTCCACTTGTGCGATTGGGTCGAAGGAGTTGAAAGCCGGTGGCCATGGATCTGCGCTCTCAGTAAAAACATTCTGCATATCTTTGTTTTCGCTGGTCCAGCGCAAGCCGGCTGTGAGCGTAAACTGCTCCGTCAGACGGTAGTCGGCCTGTCCGAACGCGGCATAGCTATAGTGTTTTTGGTCCGCTGCGTTCAGAGCCGAATTGCCTCCAGGAAGAACTGCCTGGGGCAGGCCAAGCAAGCCCGCTGCATCGTAGCCGATAATGGTGTCTGTTACAGAATCAAGCTCTTGATAGTAGTAATATAGCCCTGCGACATAGCTTAGTTTGTCACCATTATCACTGATGCGCAGTTCCTGTGAGTACTGATCCTGCTTTAAGTCATTGGTCCTGACCAATGCATCGATGTCATAGAAGTCAGCATCGATATCGTCGTAAGAATCGTGTTTGCGATAGGCGGATATACTGGTGACCAGGAAGTAATCGGTTTGCCAATCGGCCTGTAGCGAGAGCCCCTCGTCAGTATTCTCTGATTTCGGCTTGAAACTGGCGCTGACCCTATAGTCATAAAAGTCGTTCCCGGGGACTACTGTCCCACCCAGGTTGTCTTGTACGTTGACATCAGTTCCGGTTTTTCCATTGGGTGGGGGGTTGGGTGTAAAAAAGTTGTTCTCCCAGTTGCCGACACCGCAGCATACCTCGTTTACTTCGGAGTGATCCCCGATAAAGTGGAGAGTGAGGTCGTCGTTAGGTGTATAGAGTGCTTGAAATCGGCCGCCCCAGCGATTCCTGTCGTTAAATGAGTCTTTCTCCTGGATATCCTGCCCGACCACATCGATAAAGCCATCCCTGTCCATATTGAAACCGGTAAGTCGGAGAGCCAAAACGTCATCGATAACGGTGAAGGATTTTGCGCCACTCACATCAAGAAGATTGTAATTGCCGGCACCACCTTCCAGATAGCCGCTGCCCTCGAAGTCAGGCCTGACGCTAGTCACCAGCACCGCCCCGGCCGGGGTATTGCGACCAAACAACGTACCCTGCGGGCCACGGAGCACTTCGATACTGGCGACATCCACCATATTGTTAATCATTGATCCCTGGCGCGCCCGGTATACACCATCAACGTACAGACCAACCGAGGATTCCAAGCCAAAATTCTGTGAACTCGTGAAAATTCCCCTGATACCAAAGGTTGTTGAGGTGGATGTTTGTGTCTGTTCAACGCTGAGGCTGGGCGCCAGGGCAGAGAGTTCAAACATATCTCTAACGCCGGATTCTCTTATCATCTCTCCCGTAAATGCGGTCACCGCTACCGGCACATCCTGCAGGTTCTGCGAGCGTTTTTGCGCGGTTACCACCACCTCTTCGAGTGCGCCCTCTGCCAGCAGTGTCGTAGGTGTGCCAGCGAGCACGGCAGCGCCGATTGCAATGGCCAAAGAGTTTCGTTGCAGGTGCTTCATAGCGAGAGCCTCGTTCGTGTTATTTTTAGGTCTGGTGTCTTCAGGAGACTGGCCCGAGGACAAGCCAATCTTAGGCGAGGCACATGAAAATATCGCTGCAATAATCCCACTTTTTACGCTGGTGCAAACACCGGGTTATGCGCGGCAGTGCTGGCTGCTTCAGGGAGCGGCGTGCCCCGGTTTAGGCAGTGGCGTGCCGCAGTTGCGGCAGTAGTGGGAGGTGGGGTCGCGTTCCACAGCGGCGCAATTACTGCAGTTGCGCGAATCGCGCGTCTCCTTGTTCCTGTTGGCCTGCTGGGCGGCCGTCAATTCCGCAGTGATGATACCGGTTGGGACAGCGATCACCGCGTAGCCGATCAGCATGCCCGCCGCTGCAATAATGCGCCCGATAACAGAGTGCGGTACCACGTCGCCGTAGCCGACAGTGGTAATCGTCACTATCGCCCAGTAGATGCTGACGGGAATGTTGTTGAAGCCATTCTCTCCCCCTTCGGCGACATAGACCAGGCAGCCAAAAATCGTTGTCAGGATCAGCATCAGCGCGAAAAAGACAAACACTTTACGCGCAGACCGGCGCAGTGCCCCCGCGAGAAAGTTAGCCTCTGCCAGGAGGGTGAGCAGGCGCAGCACCCTAAAGATACGTAGAATGCGCAGAAGCCGGATAATGAGCAGGGGCGCTGTTTGCGGGACGAACAGGGAGAGATATGTCGGTAGCAGGGCGAGCAGATCTACAATGCCATAGATACTGAGGATATACCCCTTGCGGTTGGGCGCGCACCAGATCCGGACCGCGTACTCCACCGTGAACATCAGCGTGAAGACCCACTCCAGTTTCAGGTAAAAATTGCCGTACTCAACATCCAGTTTGTGTACCGAGTCCAGCATGATGACCGCCACGCTGGCCAGGATGACCACGATAAGGCCGATATCAAACCACTTCCCGGCAGGGGTCTCAGTGCCGAAGATGACCTCGTAGAATTTTTCCTGAAGCGGTGTTTGTACTCGCTTTGACATGGCGTAGTGTTACCGGGGGCTGGCCTCTGTTCGGTGTGGCCACTATATTAAAGGCAGCGCAGTTTGTACAACATGATCACATTGACGAAATGGAGAATGCGATGCCCTTGCCCATTTATCAGGTAGATGCTTTTGCAGACGAGGTATTTAAAGGCAACCCCGCTGCGGTAATGCCACTGGAGACATGGCTCGATGACGGGCTTCTGCAGGCCATTGCGATGGAGAACAATTTGTCGGAAACCGCCTACGTCGTTACGATTGAAGGAGCCTATGAGTTGCGCTGGTTCACGCCACAAGTCGAGGTCGACCTGTGCGGACATGCCACTCTGGCGGCGGCCCATGTTCTGTTCGAGCACCTCGGTGTGGCGGCAGATGAGGTGCTTTTCCTCACGCACAGCGGTGAGTTGAGGGTGCGCCGCTCCGGGGCGCGCATGACGCTGGATTTCCCCGCAGCTGACCTGGTCTCGGCGGATGTTGACCTCGCCATCTGTAACGCACTCGGCGCGACAGCCAGCGAAGCACTGGCGCCTTCAGGCGGCTCGGGTGCGCTCCTCTATGTCTACGAGTTCCAGGAGGATATCGAAAAACTCGAACCGGACTTCGCCGCGTTGCTCGCTGCCAGCCCGCGCAGCGTCATCGTCTGCGCGCCGGGCGATGACTGCGACGTGGTCTCACGATTCTTCGGCCCCCAGGTCGGAATCAATGAGGATCCGGTCACCGGCTCCGCGCACTGCAGCCTGGTACCTTACTGGGCGCGTCGTTTGCACAAGGACCGCTTGCAGTGCCGGCAGATCTCGGCGCGCGGCGGCAACCTTGACTGCGAACTGAAGGATGGCAGGGTGTTTATGACCGGTTCCGCGGTGACGTTTATGCAGGGGCAGGTCGAAGGTATTGCTTGACTGCCTGCGAAGAGTGTCTGGATAACGGACTCTGGCGGAGAATACTCGGTCGCCCCAAAAAACGCACTCCGGTCAGGGGAATTCCCTCGGCAGATTCTGCTGTGCGAGGTGGTTTTTCTACCGCCGGTTACGGATAGAACT
>JAGRIK010000007.1 GCA_020443325.1 Halioglobus sp. | reverse complement strand
GCCACGCCAAGGAGGAGGAATTGGGAGAGGGCGTTGTCAACGAGGGCGTGCTGGAATTCGATTTGAAAAAGGGCATCTGGATCGCTGTTTTCTCGGGGGTGATGTCAGGCTGTTTTGCCTGGGGCCTAGCGGCGGGACAACCTATTCGCGATCTCACGCTGGCTGCGGGTACCGCGCAGCTCTGGCAGGGTCTGCCGGTATTGTGTGTGGTGCTGCTCGGCGGCTTCACCACCAATTTTATCTGGTGCGCCTTGCTTATCAGGAAGAACGGTACGTTCGGTGAATTTTTTGGCCAGGCCGGTCCGGCGCCCGATGCTGATGGCCTGCCGCCTCCGCTATTGCCCAATTACCTGTTGGCCGCATTCGGCGGCACGCTCTGGTACCTGCAGTTTTTCTTTTACACCATGGGCGAGAGCCAGATGGGAGAGTTCGGGTTTTCCTCCTGGACCATTCACATGGCGAGCATCATTCTCTTTTCAACGCTGTGGGGATTCGCACTCAGTGAGTGGAAGGGCGCCAGTCGCAGAACACGCAGAATGGTGTGGCTGGGTATCGTCCTGCTGATTTCTTCTACCGTAGTGATCGGGATGGGCAACTTCTACGCAGTTTGACGGTTGCAATAGAGCCTGCACGCAGTTCAGCGAAAGACGTGAGAGACAGATTATGCAATCACTGCCCCGCGACTGATCCGCGTGCTCGGTGCCAAACTCCGCAATCGAGATAATTCAGTGGAGTTTTGGCGGCGGTGGAGCAGGCTAACTTCTGCGAACCGGAATTTGGTATTGTACAACAGTGATGATTAGGTATTATACTGCTGACTCGAACGACTCCACCATAATAACGAGGTCTGCGCATGAGATATCTGTCATCCAAAGCCGTGCTCATCGGTGCTCCGGCGTTGCTTTTGAGCCTGGCGTTTCCGGTGCTGTCCCAGGATAAAGAGCAGCAAGTAGAGGCGAAGGGTCTCGTGCTGGAAGAGGTATACGTTACCGCGCGCAGAAAGGAGGAGCGCCTGCAGGATGTACCCATTTCCATGACTGTGTTCAACCAGGAGCAGTTGGACAATGCGAATATCACCAATGCGGGTGATCTGGCCAACTACGTACCTTCGTTGCAGGTAAACACGCGATTTGGTGGCGATACGACAACCTTTGCGATTCGCGGGTTTTCCCAGGAGCTGCGCACGACAGCATCGGTGGGTGTGTATTTTGCCGAAGTGGTAGCCCCGCGCGGTGCCAACACGCAGAACTCCGGAGATGGCGCTGGCCCTGGCGATTACTTTGACCTGCAGAACGTGCAGGTGTTGAAGGGCCCCCAGGGTACCTTGTTTGGTCGCAACTCCACGGGCGGCGCCATCCTGATCACACCGCAGCGGCCCACCGACGAGTATGAGGGCTATTTCGAGGCATCGGCCGGCAACTACGACATGTGGCGCACCCAGGGTGTCATCAATGCGCCGGTGACAGAGAGGGTGCGTTTGCGACTGGCGGTTGATCACCAGGAGCGGGCCGGCTACCTCGACAATATCTCGGGTATTGGCCCCTCGCATTTTGCCGATGTGGACTACACCGCAGTGCGCGCCAGCATGGTGGTTGACGTGACTGATTCTATAGAGAACTACACGATAGTCCGGTATACACACTCCGAGAACAAGGGGTATCCGGGGTCGCTCTTTGACTGTAACTCCGCCGCAATCCTGGGTAACTTTTTCTGCGATGCGGATCTGGCCTCGCGAATAGCTGCGGGTAACGATGGCTTCTACGACGTCTATAGCTTCGTGCCGGATCCGGTCAGCCAGCAGGAACTCGGGCAGATCATCAATACCACGAGCTGGGAGATGAACGATAATTTAACGCTCAAGAATATCCTGGCCTACGCGGATTTTGAAACCAAGAATCGAAGTGCGCTCTTTGGTACCAACTGGCAGTTCCCTATTGGTGATGGCAAGTTCCAGCCACTCATTTTCCAGATGATTGGCACCAACGACGACTATCCGACGACCGATCAACAAACCGTGGTTGAAGAGCTACAGCTGCAGGGCACACATTTTGATGACCGGCTCACGTGGCAGACAGGTCTGTATTACGAGAAGAGCGAACCGGATGGCGACTACGGCGCGCAGTCCCCGGCGATTATCAGCTGTGACCTGTCCACCGCCAGCTCGTCCAACCCCGCCGATTTCCTGTGCAACAACTTGCTTTCCCAGGGCACGTTGCAATCAACACGGGGGGGCGCAACGTATGAGAACGCCGCTGTCTATGCCCAGGGCACCTACGATATCAGCGATCAGTGGGACGTGACGGCCGGCATTCGCTACACGGACGACAAGACCACGGGCAAGATAACGGATACCATCAATTTCTTTCCCACCGATCCCGCAGGCGGGTATTTTCCGCCTAACCGGCAGGTTGTCCAGGTCAGGACGCCCGAGTCACAGAGCACGGAGCCGACGTGGCTGTTGGGCACCGGCTATCATCCGACACCTGACATTCTGCTGTACGCCAAATACGCTCGCGGCTACCGCCAGGGCAGCATTAATCTCGGCGGCTCGGAGGGGTTCGATACGCATGATCCGGAGTCCGTTGACAGCTACGAGCTTGGTGCCAAGACCAGCTTTTTCGGCCAGTTTCCCAGCACCTTCAATGTGGCTGCGTTCTATAACGATTTGCAGGACCAGCAGATACAGTTTGGCTACTTCAAGACCAGCGGGGTGGGCACCACCGCCATTCTCAATGCGGGGGGATCCACGATATGGGGTGTGGAGGCCGAAGCGTCCATCCAGCTTCTGGATAGTCTTATCCTGAATGCCAGCTACACCTACCTCAACACGGAAGTGGACGAGCTGGTGCTGCCGGTATGCCCGCCCACAACGTGTAGCCCCATCTCAACGATCAATACCAGTACCGCCGAGAACGAGCCTCTACCGTATTCCCCGGAAAACAAGTTCGTGGTCTCGGCGAGTTACCTGTTGCCCGTCGATCCTGCACTGGGTGACATGAGCGCGACCGCAACGTACGCCTATATCGACGAGATGCAGGCAGTTGCAGAGGCGGTATCCATCTTCGCGACATTGCCGGACTATTCGTTGGTCAACCTGAATTTTGACTGGAATGGCATCATGGGCAAACCCTTTGATATGTCGATTTTTGCCAGCAACGTGTTCAATGAAAAGTACATCACATCCATCTCCGCCACATATGAGAATGGTGTCGAAACCGGGCAGGTGGGCGTGCCGCGGATGTACGGTGTGCGCGTTCGGTACAACTGGGGCGGTTAAGGCGCACGCATAGGCCCTGCGCGCTCGCAGCTCGCCATTGATTGGGATATTCGGCTGCGTGCGTGTTGGGGAGGGCAATATCACAGAAGGAGGCAATCTTGAATGAGTAAGAAGACACCGGCAGGTAACCAACAGAACGACTGGCCAGACAGCTGGAAAACCCTGAGTCACGGTATTCGCACCGGTCGTTATACCGATCCCACATTTACTCGCCTTGAGCATGAAAAGCTCTGGCTGAAAGTGTGGCAAATGGCAGCGCGGCTGGATGAGATACCACAACCTGGTGACCACACCGTCTACGAGATCGGCAATGAGTCAGTGCTGCTGGTGCGAATTGATGCCGACAATATCAAGGCTTACCACAACGCGTGCCCGCATCGGGGTACCGCGCTGGCAGAGTGCTCCGGCAGTTTTGATCGGGGTCGCATCATCTGTCCGTTTCATGGCTGGCGCTGGAATCTTGCCGGTGAGATACAGTACGTGCTGGAACGGGACAACTTTCGCGACGGCGAGCTGCGCGATGCGGATGTG
>JAGRIK010000001.1 GCA_020443325.1 Halioglobus sp. | reverse complement strand
TATGGCCCCGTTTGACCGAAATTGGAAATGGAGAGCATGATCACGTTCGGGTTCATCTGCTTCACCGCGTCGTAATCCAGTCCGAGGCGCTGCATTACGCCCGGTGAAAAATTTTCAACGACAACATCCGCGCCGCGGATGAGGGTGAGTGCCTTATCGCGGCCTGACGGCGTTTTCAGGTCGAGGACGATACTTTTTTTGCCTGTGTTGAGCCAAAGAAAGGAAACACTGTCGCCGGCTTCCCCGGTATTTTTTGCAAACGGGGGTAATGATCGCTCGGGGTCCCCCGTTTTGGGGCGCTCAATTTTTACGACATCAGCACCAAAACCGGCCAGCAGTTTGGTGCAGTAGGGCCCCGCAACGTGGTGAGTAAAATCTATGACTCGAAGATGATCGAGCGCCGGGCCTTCTTCCATTCTGGTAGTCATTTGCTCTCCGCTGCGACCGCCTCCCGTACTCGGCCGTACGTTGTCGCAGCATCGGAGTGAATCCTGATAACGCTTTTGGCGCTCTCGGTAGACGCCAGGAATGCAGCGACCTCGGTACCGAATGCCAGCGGTTGGGATAGCGGGAAAAAATGCCCGGCCTTCGGCGCGATCACTGCACTGCAGTTCGGCAACAATTTCTGTAAGCCCCGGAAGGAATCCTGCAGGGTTGAGTGTGACCCGTAGTAAACCATCACCGGCTGGGATATCTGGCTTATCTGGTCTGCGGTAGGGCCATCAATAAACGAGATCTCCTGCCGTGCTTTGGTTGTCTTCAGCAGCTTCAGCCACTTATTGGCAGAACGGGTACCGCCGCCGAAAGGCGCAAACGGCATATACAGCGGGCTACCCTTGAGTTTATGCCGCTCCGAGCGCCATTCGGGTTTGGCCAGTTGCTCCAGCAACCAGATGCCCGAATCTCTCTCATCGTCTGGAATATCAAGACCCAGCGCGTGCAACCTGGGAAGCGCCTCGGCGGCGTTGGGCCAGTCCCGCGCATAATTGGTCGGCTGTATGGCGTGAACCCTGGTGTCCGCCAACACCAGATTTTCTACTCGCGCTGGATATTTCTCGATAAAACGCAGCGCCACCGCCCCGCCAAAGCTATGCCCGACGATAGTCGCCTTCCCGATTCCCAGTTGATCCATCAGGGAGAGCAGGTCATCGGCCATATCGGATGGCCGGTAACCCGACTCGGTCATCCCACTGTAGCCATGCCCCCGCAAGTCATACACTGTCACGCGGTGCTTCGCAGAAAGCGGCAGCAACAGGTCCATCTGCCAAAAAGCACAGTTCGCCGCCAGACCGTGGATGAGGATGACGTCAGGCCCCTCCCCCACTTGGCGGTAACTGATCTTCGCCGGCGCTACGTTGCCGCTGCCACAAATAACACTTCCCATTACACTGTCCTTTGGCCTATTCCATGTAGCCCAGAGCTTGCATCTGCTTCATCAACTGCGCTTCCTCGTCCGCATCCAGGCGCACGAAATCGCCTTCCTGGCCCAGGGCCGATAGCGGCGGCAAGGTAGGTTCGCCAATTCGCACCGGATTGCTGGCGACAAATTCGCTCTCGAAGACCTCGGCAGGAACCGGGGCTTCGAAATTCGAAGGAATAGCCATATCCATGCTGTAGAGCACAGCGGGGGCTACCTGGGCTATTTCCAGATCCGGCAGGACTACACCCTGTTTGATACCTGGCCCGGCCGCCGCGAAGATACCGGTAGGATAATGTGTGCCGTCTATAGCCGGCCGCGGGCAGACAATCGGCTCCTTATCCAGAATCGATACGAAGCTGTGGTCGCGCATCACCACCGTGAGATCTGGCGCCTGGTCATTGAAATCCCCGGGGAAATGTATCTCTTTCTTCAACACGTCTGTAACAATGCGCTCCCCAGTGTCAGGGTCGACAATAGTGGCCAGTCTTTCGATCAGCTTTTCTCTAAACGCGTAGTATTCCTCGACAGGTACGCCGGGCTCATCGGCCTTGAAACTGACCTGGATATAGATTCCGTTGGACGTCGTTGAGCGTGCGTAAGCCGTCGTCTTGTCCCAATCGAGCAACACGAAGTGCTTGTCCTTCAGTTTATCAAACGCCGCCCTGTCGTTTTCATCCATATCCTCGTCGAAGGTACGCCACGTCAGGTAGCCCTCCTGTGCCAGCCAGGTATTGATGCGGAACACTTCCCAGGTGGGGCCGAAGCCGTGGTCTGAAACCATGATAACGCGGGTATCGGGCCCCGCGAGTTCCACCAGTTCCTCTATAAACCCATCCACTTCGCGGAAAAACTTCTGCATCAGGTCACGCATCTTGATATCGAAGTCCGTCGGGTTTTCGGGGAAGTTGTCCGGGTCGACAAAGCGCCAGCCCATATGCATCATCTTGTCCGGCCCATCGAACAGAATCGATGTCAGTTCCGTCGGGTGATTCTGCATAAGGTGCTTCGCCACATTGAACCACTGCTTTTCCCGGCTGATGTGAAACTCCGCCCACGCCTCATACTCGTCCTCGGAAATCCCCTGGGAGGCTTTCTTTTCCATATCGAAATCCCACGCGAGTTCGCGTGGATCGAAGCCGGGAATCTGCTTGAGTTCATCAAACCGTTCACGGGGAAAGACGTGTCGACGCAGGTGTCGCCATGACACTAGTCCCGGCACTACGGTGCCCTCGACGGGTGGTGGTGGCGCCATCAGTGGGTAGTTCAGCGTGGTGGCCCTGCCGCCGGAGCGGCTTACAATAGACCAGATGGTTTCCGTCTTGATATCGTTGAACGTCGACAGCGTGAAGTAGTAATCGGTTTTACGCTTCTCTGCATAGATGAAGTCGAAGACCCCGTGATTACCCGGCGTTCTGCCGGTCATAATAGTCGTCCAGGCCGGCGGGGTCAGGGGATTGGGCGTCGAGTTCAGGCCTGCTTTCACGCCCCGCCCTGTAAATTTTTTGAGAAACGGCATGACGCCTTTTTCCATCAGGTCATCAAGCACCGTCCATGTGGCGCCGTCCAGGCCAATCAGTAGTGTAGGTTCCATGATAAATCCCCCTGTCAGTGTGCCAGGTGTGGTTTGAGAAACGTAACGACATTGCCCACCACGATTTCGTCAACATAGCGGCCATCTTTCATCACCAGTTCTTCAAACGGAATGGAGCGGTTGCGATAGTGCTCCTCGATGGCCGCGATGAACTGCACGACATCGATTGATTCAAAACCGAGGTCGATAATCAGGCGGGTACCGGTGCCAAGCGGCTCATCCAGATCCATATCCCAGTCGGCGATCATATCCTCAAGAATCTCGACCAGAACAGACAAAATGGCCTGCTCCCCGCTTTTACCAGACGCTGCTGCCCGGGTCGTTTCTGTTACATTTGTCATTTCATCCCCTTGATAATATTGTTCATTACTGAATCGTAAACCCCGCTGGGGCATCGCTATCTCGTTGTACCGATAACCCCGTTTCAAATGCGCTTGCAACGTCCCGCCCCAATGCCGCAGACGTGATGTAGGAAAACTCGAAAAAGTCCCCCGCCTCATGGGTGACTTTGCTGCTGACGACCAGCGGCGCATCCTGTCCGCCCTTGAGCCACTGTCCGCCCAGGACAATGCTGCCATCACTGAGCAACTCCACTTCCACGTCGGCGCAATGTACCGCAAGCCCCTGCTGTGCCCGCAGGAACTCGACGGCCGTTTCCTTGATGGTCAGCATCCGTATCAGCCAGTCGATGCGATCAGCCGGGCTGCTCATGTGCAACCAGAGATTGCGCTCTCGTCGGCTCAGGATGATATAAGCCAGCACTTTTTCCCAGATGCCGTTTTCAGCAGTCCAGAATTCAGGTTTTACCCGATCCGCAACACGACAATGGAACGGCCCGCCCGAGGGAAGGGACGGAATGATGTGGTCATTCCTGGAGGTGAGCCGCACCTCCCGACTTCCGCGAAACTCATGAAACAGGTTCGGCATGATGACGCGGCGGTGCCTGAGCCCCCGAACATGCAAGCGCTGTTGCCCCATACGATCAACCACAGTGGCCTCAGAGACGACACTCAGGTCGTTTGGACTGACCCGAACTCCCGCGCTGGTCACAGTGCGAACCCTCGCTGTCGCCGTTTCCTGCCAGCCCAGCGGTGGACCATAAAAAACGATGTCATCGATACCCGTCGGGAAGGCGACATGATTCTTGTCAAACTGACTAGCCAGCCACAGCCCCACCGTCTGGCCGATGGCATCCAGGAGTATTGGCTGCGCACTAAACGGTGCGATTTGATCGCCTGCTGCGCTCGACTGGAACCACTCTCCCGACGGCAACTGAAGCCCAGACTGATTGCCCTCGGTGCCGACAAGATCGAAAGATCTCACCGATTGGAATGCATCACCGTGGAACAACATGCCCGGGTAGTAAGCCGTGCTATCCAGTTGCGCCGGTTGCTCACTACCAATAGCCAGCATGTCGCTCGCCGGCGCGTCAAAGCCGGTGTCACCGAATACGCAGCAGCAACTGGCCACATCCACTGCAGAGCCGTTTTTCAATACGGCCACCCGGATGAGGATCCCACCACTCTCATCGAACACCGCCGACGAGCGCAGGGACAGCGATCCCTCTCCTTCCAGCAACAGCCAGTCCAGCAACTCCACATTGCTGACCCTGACAAGGTGTCGCTGCGTCAACCGCTCGCGCGAATCAAGTGCCAGCGCTACCTCTGCCATCAATTCGATCACCATCGACAGTGGAAAGACAGGCAAAGCCAATAGTGTCGGATCAAAGATCGAAATCGACCCGCCCAGAGTGTGATGCTCCAGGTAGCGTTGCTGCGTCAAATTGATCTGGTGCTGCATCACCAGGCTGACGCCACTTTGATACTCTGTGACCGTGCCCTGCAACGGGCCTGCAACCGGGGAACCTCCCGTCGTTCCGGTAGGGGTTTCGGCGCCGCCGGACATCAGCCCTATCATTGCCTGCTGCTGCAATTCCAGGAACGCATCCATGGTCTTTAGGTACTCCGTCACCACAGCGGTAGCGGCGTCGGTGGTCACAATGGGAGTCATGGGCGCTGCAAACGGCTGCGCAGCTTGCCTTTCCGGCTGGGAATAATCCTGTGCAACGGGCGCTACAGGATCAGGCGCCTGCTGCGTGGGTGCGGGTGTCGGCAAGGGTGTTGGTCGGCTACCGGCGAGTTTACTCGCGAAAGCCTGCGCCTGGTCCTCGGCGATCTTTATCACCGGAAGCCCGAGCGCCAGCTTGTAAGGCGTTCTGGCTGGCGCACGTTCTGCGCCTTGTTGTCCTGAAAGATCCAGCAGTTGGGGCTGGCGCGACTCGTAGAGCGACTCCAGTCCCATCTCAACGCCGTGGGCAAAGAGTTGCGTCAGTGTGTTGAGCAGTTGCGAAAGGCCCGATTTTCTCTGCGAATTACACGCCACAACCAGCGCGTCCCGATCCTTGAGAATATCCCCGGCGAACCCGGTGAGGTTACTTCGCGGGCCGATCTCCAGAAAGATACGGGCGCCATCGTCGTGCATTTTTTCGATAGTGTCCTTGAAGCGGACGGTCCGCGCCCACTGCAGCACCGCCAGCTCACGAATAGACGCCTCATCGTCAGGAAACCTGTCGGCCGACAAACACGAGTAAAGCGGTACCTCGGGTGCGCTGATGGGCAGTGTGTCAAAGAACGACTTCAGCGGCCCCAGCGCACGCTCGAAGAGATGTGTATGGTACGCACGGCTAAAAGGCAGGTTCTGGCACAGCGCACCGCGCTCGGCCAAAAAGGGAAGAAACGCCTGTATATCAGCCGGTTTCCCGCACAGAACAAACTGGTGCGGGCAATTCTCCATGGCCAGTACAAGTCGCCCCTCACTTTGCTGGATGGCGTCTTCAATATCCTTTCTCTCGACGCCGCCGACCGCCAGCAGTTGTCCTTCGGGAATATTATCAGCCCTGGCAAGTGCCTCAATTGCCCGGTTGCCTTCCTGGATAAACCGGATCAGTTCAGATTCGTCGGATATCCGGATCGCGCCAGCGGCCTCCAGCGCCATTATCTCGCCGCTACTGTGGCCCACGATCACATCCGCCTTGATGCCCAGCGACGTGATCAGCCGGTAAAGCGCCCGATCCGCGGAAATAACAGCATCCACCGCACCGTCCATATTGAACAGCTTGTCTTCCGCCGCTCGCTCATCCGACAAGGGCGTTGGAAAAATAAACTCACTGGGCACGAAGCCGCGCTCATGATCTACAAACGCCCGATCCAGTAGATCGAAGGATTCCCGCACTACCGGGAAAACCATGCTCAGGTCCTTCAGCATGTTCACGTACTGGGAGCCCTCGCCGGGGAAGAGCAATGCCAGCGACCCCTGCTCGGCCAGCGGATTCTCCGTATAGAAGACGCCCTTGCGATTGCGAATCTGCTGCCTGTCCTCTTCCTGCAGTTGCTTGATCGAGGTATCGAGCTTCTTCTGGAGATCGGCGATATCGATAGCGACAATTCCCAACCGCGCGCGCGTTGTCTCGCCGCCCTGTGCGTGACGCTGCTGGTGATCGTGCCAAAGCGTGTACGCGAGATCGAGCAGGTCGGTATCCGGCCGCGACTGGAGATAGCTGGCCAGGGTTTCACACTGCGCTATCAGCGACGCGCGCGAGGGCGCGCTCAGGCCGACAAACTCGCACTCCCGCTCGCGATTCAGGCAGCTCTGCACACCCTCAGCAGCGCTGTACTCCTCAAGGATGGTGTGTGCATTAATGCCCCCAAACCCGAACGCATTCACGCCGGCCCGCCTCGGCGCGTCGGTGTGGCCGTGGATCCAGGGTCTCGTCTGGGTATTGAGATACAGCGGTGTGTTTTCGATGCCCAACTCCTGGTTGGGGTTCTCAATTCCGAGGGTAGCGGGTAGCGTCTTGTGGTAGAGCGCCAGGGCGGTCTTGATGATCCCTGCGATCCCTGCGGCGGGGATCAGGTGTCCGATCATGGACTTGACGGTGCCCAGCGCAATCTTGTTCTGGCGCGAACTATCGTTCCCGAAGAGGCTGCCCAGTGAGGCAATCTCTGTCTTGTCACCGAGGCGCAAACCGGTGCCGTGCGCTTCAATCAACCCGATAGAGTTAGGGTCTACCCCGGATTTATCATACGCGCGGCGCAGTGCCATCGCCTCCCCTTCGGGTCGGGGGGCCAGCAAACCCTTGGCTTTGCCGTCGCTTGATGAGCCAACGGCTTTGACGACCGCATAGATACGGTGCCCGTCTCGCACCGCATCCTCCAGCCGCTTCAGTACAATCATGCCGATACCTTCACCCAGCATCGTACCGTCGGTATCGCTGTCAAAAGGCTTCAGCGATTCGTGGCGCGACAGTGCACCGAGCTGGGTGAACAGCATATGAATGACTGCTGGCGTCGAGATCTGGATCGCGCCCACCAGGGCGGCATCGCTGTGCCCATCCGCCAGGTCCTGGACGGCATTCTCCAGGGCGATGAGTGCCGACGCACACGCCGCATCGACGGTATAGGTACGACCTTTAAGGTCCATACGGTTGGCGATAATGCCTGTCATCACGCTGGAAGCCAGCCCTGGGGCTGTCTCCGTAGTGAAAGGGGGAAGACTGCTCTTTAGCGACGACTTGATCTCTGCAAGGGTAGCCGGATCAATATCCGGGTGCAGTTGTTTCAATAATCCAAGCGTCTGGTCGACAACAAGCCCGTGCTGTAACAGGTTCACATAACCGCGATTGACATAGGTACCGCGCCCCAGAATGACCTCGAATTTCTCGCGGTTAAACGGGAGGTCGCCAAAGCCGGCATCCTGCAACGCCGCCTGGGCCACTTTCAAGGCCATAAAATGCTCTGGCTCAGCGCCTTCAACGCTTACCGGCATGATGCCGAAGTCGATCGGGTTAAACTCCGTATTGTCGTCGATATAACCGCCACGACGGCAATAGATACGATCGTTGGCATCAGCGGCACTGTCGAACACATCATCGATCAGCCTGTCCGGCGGAGGATCGCTGATGGCGCTGTGCTTGTTAACAATATTGCGCCAGTACGTCTGGATGTCGGGTGCCTGCGGGAACACACAACTCATGCCAACAATCGCGATATCTGTCGGCGAGTAACTCTTCCCTGTACTGTACTGGCTATCGTCCATCTCTTTCCTGGCTTAACGCCTTATCGACCACTGGCACCAGGGCGCGATGTCAATCTGGTGGCAGCCCATCATGCTGAAAGAATTTTCACTGGTTCCGCTTCGACCTGCACCAGGCCACCATTGCCTACTCGCAGCTTCTCTATCGACAGCTCCTGCTCCAGTGCCCGCAAAATCTGGTCGCCCATCAAGCGCCGTGACAGCGAAAGCTCACCCTTCTCCTTCGCTTCGTTGCCATACTTTTTCCTGTACTCGCTGTTGGATTCCTCCACTGCTTTGTGGGTGAGCTCAATGATCTTATCCGTGTCTCCTTCGGTGATATCACTCAATTCCCCGCCTTTGTCCACAGAAAGGGACCGGAATACACTGATGAGCACAAACTCAAAATCATTGAGGTTCAGGATCTTCTCATGCACGATCGCATACAGAGTGACGAAAAGTTCGGCGTACTTTTTCTTGAACTCGTCAGAAATCAGGAGATTGACATCGGATATCTCGGGTACAAAATCACCGGATAATTCGCGGTCAATCTGGTCCTGGATAGCCAGTTTAAGTTTGGGACGATCAGCATAACCGTACTGGCGCATGATGATTCGCGTCACTCGCGGGAGCATAAACGGCGCACAGCGCATCGTGTGTTTTACAATATCCCAGACAATCGCTCTCGGCTTCGCATCCAGGCTGAACAACATGAAGTAGACAAACTGCGCCATTCGGGCCCAGGGGTACTTCAACTTGGGCACATTGGGCTTACGCTTTACGGTAGAGATAAAGGATTTCAATCGAAATGCGAAGTTCTCCCAGGAATAAACCACATCAATCATGTCCAGATAGCCCTGGTGCAGTTCAATCCGGGTCATTTGTTTGGGGAGAATGTTCGTCGTCCCGGGGTTACCGTAGTATCGCCCGTGGCTATCCCCCTTCAGCAAGCGTCCTTCATCCCTGACACGCTTCCATAACGCAGTCCCTGGAGGCGCCATCAATACGCGAATGGAAGGAACGGCAAGGTGCGCTTGTTGTACAAACTCGAACTGCTGGTCAAAGATCGATTTGTCATCGTGATCAAAGCCCACAATGAGCGAACCCCGTATCGAAATGCCATAGGATTGAATTTTACGGATGTCGGCGACGAGATCGCTGTTCACGTTCTTGATAGCCTTGGTCTCGACAAGGCTATCCATATTGGGTGACTCAATACCAATAAAAATCTCGGCGAAGTTGGCATCAGCCAGTAATTCAAGGGTTTTATCATGCTTGGCGAAATTGATCGTCGCCTCGCTGGCAAACGCCAATGGCTCATCGAAGGAATCGTTCAACTCCTTCAGTTTTACAAGTAACTCCCTGGTGTACCGGGGGTTGCCATAGAAATTGTCATCGGAAAACACAACCCTGCGAACGCCCATGGCCTCCATATTGGCGACTTCCTGCAGCACCGTTTCCTGCGGCTTGAACCGAAATCGATCACCAAACAGATAACTGACGTCGCAGAACTCGCAATCGAACGGGCAACCCCTCGATGTCTGCACCGCGCCGACCAGGTAGCTGTTGACATCGCCCTTAATAGTGTCCCACTTGGGGGGCACTGTCTTGCTGAGGTCCAGTGCTGCGACCTGCCGGTAGGATTTCTGGTAATTATTGTTCTCAAAGTCCTCCAGAAACTGGGGCCAGGTCAATTCCGCCTCGCCGATGAACAGGACATCGAAATCGTTGTAATAGTTTTGCGGGCCGCTCGAAATGCCAGGGCCGCCAACCACGGTAAGGATTCCCAGTTTTCGCGCTGCCGCGGCCACTTCCGCAGCTCGACTCAGGTGAGCGGTGAATCCGGTACAGCCCACAATATCGAAAGTGGCAAAATCCGGCTTCTCATTGGCCGGCCCCCGGACAGCCTCGTCCCATATCTCAACATGAAACCGCTCGGGCGTCAGTCCGGCGATCGTAGCGATGTGCAGGGGCATCATAAACGCTTTTGTTTTCGCAAACGGCAGCTGCAGGAATGATTGATCCTGCGTGAGGTCAAATCGCAAAGGAACCGGTGCAACCAGTAGTATCCGTATCATTTTCTGTGCCTCTCTGTCTGTCGTGCTATTCAGTGAATGTTGAGTTCCGGTGCAAACTGCCTACTTTTGACAACACACTTTCAGGTAGTACTTCAAATCCGGGACGCGCTCATAAGTCTCGTGCAAACGCTGGGACAGCTCGTCCCGGGTAATTTTTCCGGCGAGGAACTGTTCATGAAAGTACCCCGTCGCGTGACGATAATGGCGCCGCCAGCTCTGTTCGGTAATATCCTCTACCGTTACTGTGGAAAAGCCAATACTTTCCAGGGCACTCCGATAGCTGTCGAGGTCAGGTATAAAATTCTCGGTAGTACGCCGCGGGCGGCGCTCTTCGCCATCCCAGGTCATCAGCATATCGGAAAATACGATGGAGCCACCTGGTTTCAGCATCCGCAACACAGACTTGAGAAATTCAGTTCTGGTCACAAAATGGAAAATGGCTTCAACACAAATCATGTTGTCAAAGCTTTCCTCCGGGAAGCTCATGTCCATCGCGCTCATATTGAGGAATTTCACGCCAGGCGCATTCTGCCTGGCGATCTCAAGCTGGCGATCGGAAATATTGATACCGGTAACCGCTTCGGGTGGGTAATACCTCAGTAAATAGGCAGTCGTTGCACCCTTGCCACATGCCACATCGAGAATAGTGCCGCTCTTGTCGGGGATGCAGGACAGGAGCTGATCCATCATGTTCTCGCAGGCTTCTTTCTGCGATTTGGTATCTTCCTCAAAATAGCCGAAATTCAGGTAATCGCTGCCGCTATAGTATTCCTTCAGCTCGGACCAGTCGGCCAGCCTGTCGTAATGCTCGACTACCTGTTCAATCTTTACTGCAGTGTCATTCATGGTTCATCCAAAACGCATCTTTAATAAAACAATCCACCCACTAGTTTGTGGGTTGGCTATACCGGTTTCTGTCCGGCGCCTTTCAAGTAGTACAGCATATCTGGAACACGGGAATAGGTTGGCTTCAACCTGGCGATTAGCACGTCTTCGGTAATCCTGCCTTCCAGAAACTGGGCATGGAAATACTTCACCGCGTACCAATAATGCTGGCGCCAGCTTTGCTCGGTAATATCCTCAATATCAACATTCTGGTAACCAACCCTCTCCATTAACTCTGAGTAGGACTGAAGGTCTGGCAGGTAGTTCTTTTCCGTGCGGCTTTCCCGCCTGCGCTCGGCTTCGAGCGTCATCAGGACATCACACAACACCAGGCGCCCACCCGGCTTGAGCACTCGCAGCGCCTCCCTGAAGAAATCCTCTCGCGTATAGAAATGGAACGCGGCTTCCACACAAATAATATTGTCAAAAGAATTGTCATCAAACGCCAGGTCGGTGGCGCTCATGATCTGGAAGTTCACACCGGGTGCATTCTTTCTGGCAAAAACAAGCTGGTTCTCGGAAATGTTGATCGCCGTAATACTGCCAGCCGGATACGTTCTCGAAAGATAGGCACTGGTCTCTCCCTTGCCGCAGGCTACATCCAGGATATTACCCGAGCTGTCGGGAATGTAGGCCAGCAACTGTGCCATCAGGTTTTCGCAGGCCTCCTTCTGGTCCCTCGTATCCTTGGTCCAGTAGCCAAAATTGAGGAAATCGCTATCGCCATAGTAGCTGCCAACTTCCTGCCAGTTACACAGTTCGTCATAACGCTGCAGAATATAATTTTCTATCGATTCTGCTTCAGACATCGTGTTCAATCCCCTCACTCCTTGCTCGCAATCGTTGCGCGTTCTGCCGTCTCATAACAATCATGAGGCGATCCTGTTGATCTCGGCATTCCCGAAACCCTCGAGGCCGTCAATGTGATAGATAACCTTACCGTCTGCCACGACCCACGCGTTCGCTGTATAGGTTTCATCGCCGGAATCCGGCTCAAACCGCGTCAGGATTATCACCTGATCCGCTTCAGAAGCCCGTGAATCCGCGGCGAAACGCTGCAGGTTACCCAGGGCGTTCGGTAAAAGTGTTGTGTTGTAATTGGCGCGTGACCAGAGGATCGCCATCTGCGCGACAGTATCGAGCACCAGCGGGTTCACTATCCACTTGTCCCTGCCGCTGGCTACCAGCGCGGTGCTGTCAGTATTGATTTCGGCGTCGATACCCTGCTGATCGTACCCGGCGATTGCGCGGATGGATTGATACGCTGGCCCGTGGAACAACCAGTCTTTGTAGGCGTCTTCGGCGGACTTCGGATACGGCGTTTTGCAGGGAGCCACGCCCGCGTCCAGCTTTCCCGCGTCCTCAATTTCCGGTTCCAATGTCACCCGGCACTCATACAGGGGGCGTATTTTTCGTGCCGGGTCGAATATTGCAACGCGCCAACTGGAGCGCTGCGCGGACTCCTCGTCGCATTCAGCACGAACAGTGATTTCACGATACTCCGCCGGGATCACTACACCTTCGAAGAGTCGCAGGGCTTCAACCCGGCTAATCTGCCAGTCGGGTTTAGCCAGTGCAGCGGTTTCCACCATCAGTTCTGTCGCTACGGCGAGCGGCAATACCGGGTTGCCATCGATAATATGATCCTCGAGAAACGCCTGCGCCCTGCTATCCAGCGTTACCTGCGCGGTAATCGACCCATCCGACAAGCGGTAGACAGACTGGTCATGTAACAGGGGCAATTCCGTCGCAATGCGGGAACTGCCGACTGGAATGCCCTCCCAACTGCCCGGGCCGAGTATTACGCGAACCGGTGCAGCGGATGCTGCGAGGGCCTCATTCCATGCCGCTTTACAGCCTCCGCGTGGCTCGATGAGACCCACGCCCCGCGAGCGAAACTGGCGCTCAACCTCCTCCGTAACCATGCCGGCGCCGCTCCAGGGGCCCCAGTTCAAGGCTGCCACCTTGCACGTCAATCCCTTGCGCCTGATGTCCTGCTGCATCCAGCGGCCAATGCGGTTGAGTATCTCATTCGCCGCGGCGTAATCCCCTTGCCCGCGGTTGCCAAAATAGCCCGCGACGGAGGAAAACAACAGGCAGACCTTAAGCTTTTCGATATCCAGGTGCTTCAAAATGCCGAGCACAGGATCGACCTTGGTATTGATTACCCGGTGGAAGGATTCCGCCGATTTATCGACGATGGCTTTGTCTTCTATGATACCGGCGCCGTGAATAATGCCCGTGATGTCATGTTTGGTCCGTAGTGTTGTCAGCAGTTCGGCAAAAGCAGCCGGGTCTGATACATCACAGCTGACATACTCTGCTGAGCCGCCAGCGGCCTGGATCGAGGCCAGGGTGTTGTTTATCTCCCTGTTGGCGAGCAGCGCTTTCAACGCTTGCTCGAGCAATTTGGGCTGCGGTATTTCGCCTGAAGCCTTCGCCCTGGCCACCAGAATTTTGCGCAATTCTATCGGCGTCTCTATAGACCTGGTGTCCTCGGATTCGGGAACCGGCGCGGCCGAGCGGCCCACCAGAATCATATGGGCACCACTGGCGGCGGCGAATGACTTCGCGACCTCGGCAGTGATCCCCCTCGCGCCACCGGTGACCAGCACCGTGTCCTCGCGGGTGAGCAGAGCGGGAGACTCCTGCTCGGGTTCAAGGCTCTCGGCAGCGACGATCAGCGCCAACCGTTCGCCAGCGCGGTAGCCGATCTCTACTTCTCCCGCGCCCGCATGCCCAAGCTCGCTGATGAGCAAGTCCGCTGTCGGGCTGTCGTCAAAATCTACGGTGGCAAAGCGCGCAGCCGGCCACTCTTTCGCAGCGCACTTAACCAGCCCGGCAAGCGCTCCTCGCCAGGGATAGCGGCATTCAGTATCCGGCTCCCCGGCATCCGCTGCATCGAACAGGCTGAACTCGCCACCACCCACGGTTGCACACAGGGCGGCAAACGCATTGCCATTAGCACCCTGAAGCTCCTCATCCAGCGCTTGCAGGAGGTAAAGCAACGAACCTGTCTCCTGCTCAATCAGCGCATGGATCGTTGCGGAATCCACATCCGGGAAGTGTGTGGAGTCGCCAATGGCCGCCAGGTGGATAAACCCGACGACACCGCCCTGTTTGCTGCGCGCCTCCTGAACCAGGCGCTCTGCAACGGCGCGATCGCTGAGCTTATCCACCGCGACGGGAACGCCGACACATTTCCTTGTACTCAACGCTTTCGTCAACGCCTTGCACAACGCTGCCTGTTCCTTGTCGTCTTCGCGATAGACCAGCAGGTAGGCACCTTCCGCTAGCGCCGGTGTCGCAGCGGCTTCCAACGCCGCGGGAACCGGCATCACCACACAGCGCGGGCAGATTTCTTCGGCACGGGCGCGCGCAATGGCTGGCGCGAGCGCCACTGGCTTATCCACCGAAACCGCCTTGTCTTGTGCTTCTGTCGCAGGAACCGCGGTCGCGGTTTCCTCCCTGTTCACATAAGGACGGATAACATTGAGAATGTCATTAATGCTTTGGACCGCGGACATCTTC
>JAGRIK010000006.1 GCA_020443325.1 Halioglobus sp. | reverse complement strand
CCGGGAAACTGGAAGGCAGATGGCCGGGACCCGCCGTGAACCCATCCATGGGGGCTTGAGCTCGGCTTCCTGCCTCGCACAGTCCCAGCCATCTGCCTTCCAGTTTCCCTCGTTCCCGCCGTCTTTGAGTATATGTAAAAGTCATTCGGAGCAGGCCATGCGCGATATCCCCACACACCCAATTCGCAGCCATCGTGCAGTCAAAAAAGTAATTCCCAAGTGAATAAACAGACAATTAAGACCTGGCTCCCCGCATTCACCGGCATGTGCTGCATGGCATTCGGCAGCGGCATCATGAGTATCTACGGCTTTTTTGTAGACCCCCTGTCACAGGAGTTCGGCGTGGGCGCCGCTGTGCTGAATACGGGGCCGATAGCGCTGCTGCTTGTGCCGGCTTTTCTGGGTGCGGTGATTGGCAAGATGGCGGATCGCCTGCCTGTTCGCAATATCATGTTGGCCGGCGCGAGCCTGTCGATGTTTGCTCTGATCGCGATTGGCCTGGCACCCACGCTGGTGTGGGTTGCGCTGGGTTTCTTCAGCTTTTCTCTCGGCATGTCCATGTACGGCCCGGTGGTGGTCAACGGGATGCTGGTGAAACTCTACCCCGGACGGGAGGCGCGGGCACTGGCGCTGGCAGCGATTGGTATGAGTGTGGCGTCCATTATTCTGCCGCCCCTGATCGGCAGTCTAATGGCCTATTTTGACTGGCGGCTGGCGCTGCAGATCATGGCGGCGAGCCTGCTGGTGGTGTTGTGGGGGATGATTCTCGCAGGTACACCGCGCGGCGTGGTGGACACGGGAGGGGATAGCGAGGCACCTGTGGCGGGCGCCTTTTATCGCGTCAAGGCGTTCTGGCTGATCGGGTTATCTGTGGCGCTGGGACTCAATGTGATGATTGTGTTGTCCGTGTGCTACCCACCCTTTTTTATCGGTCGGGGTTACACCGTGGCGGATGCCGGCTGGTTCCTGGCGATCGCCGGTGTTGCCGGTCTGTCGGGAAAAAGCCTGCTCGCCTGGCAGGGCGATGCCGTTCGCAATCACGTGAAATGGCTGGCTGCATGCCTGTTGCTGTTAAATGCGGTTGGACTGGGGTGGCTGTACCTGTCCGCGGATACCTCACAGGTCATTGCGGCGCTCGTACTCACCGGGGCTTCCACCGGCGCGTTTATCCCGATGCACAGTTACCTTAACAGCCGGTATTTCGATGCCTCGATCATCAGCCAGGTGACCGGTGCGCAGATGCCCCTGTTCCTGCCCTTCGGGTTGACCGGTGCGCCACTGGCGGGCTACGTTTTCGACCAGACCGGGAATTACGATGTGGTGATACTGGCGCTTTCCGGTATTCTTGTGCTGGCGGCAGTGATGATAGTGTGTACACCCGCCGCGACAACGCAGCGCTGATGCCGGGACGAGGCTAGGCCGTGTTTTTTTGCTAGTATTCTCCCCGGGTTTCTAATCTGGGAAGCCTGCCAGACACTGGAGTAAGCCATGCCGATGTTTCTTCGAAAAAAACTGCACACCCTGTTACTTTTTATTATGGGCGTGGTGGTCCGTTTCTCGGCGCCCATGCGGCACACCGCTTTCGCCGGTAGCGGCAGTTCTCGCCAATTGTGCGAGCACATCATTCACACTGGCGCCAAAAAAGTTTTGGTAGTGACGGACAAACCGTTGCGCGATCTCGGTGTTGTCGACAAGGCCATCGTCGCACTGCTGGCGGCCGATGTCGATATCGCCTACTACGATGGTGTATTGCCCGATCCCACATTTGACCAGGTGGCGGCGGGCGCTGCCGTTGCCAGAAGCCACGGCAGTGAGGTGGTGCTGGCCATCGGTGGCGGCTCTTCCATGGATGCCGCCAAGATAATCGCCGCTGCCGCCAATAGTACTGCCTCGCCGGCTGACTGGGTGGGAATCGGCAAGATCAAACACACTGTTCTCAAGCTCTACGCGATCCCGACGACATCGGGAACTGGCTCCGAGGCCACTATGGGTGCGGTAATTTCTGACTCCGTCACACATGAGAAGAGTATTATCATGGGCGAAACCCTGCTGCCCACGGCTGTCGCCCTGGATGCGGATTTGATTGTGGGCCTGCCGCCGCACATTACGGCTGCCACCGGGATGGACGCACTGACCCACGGCATCGAAGCGTATATCGGTGTGTGGGACCGAGGCACCCGGCGGGAGGATGCCCGCCTGGCGATCAAACTGATTTTTGAGCATCTCCCTGTAGCCTGCCGCGATGGCAGCAACCTTGATGCGCGCAGTGCGATGACGATGGCAGCGTACTATGCAGGCCTGGCGATCAACCAGGTCAATGTGGGCAACGTGCACGCGATCGCGCACCAACTGGGGGGGAAGTACGGCATCCCGCACGGCCTGGCGAACTCGCTGGTCCTGCCACATATTCTGGAATTCTGTCGCGAGGAGGCACAGCAACCCCTGGCGGAGCTGGCGGTGCTGGTCGGGGTGGGGAGTGAGAGTGAAGACCCCGCCGCCCTGGCCCATAAGTTTATTCAGGCGGTGAAGGATTTACGTACCGAAGTGGGCATTCCGAACCAGATGGACGTGATCAAACGCGAGGATTTCGAGGCGATCTGCCAGCTGGCGATCAAGGAGGGTGGCGGCTATCCGGTGCCCAGGCTGCTGGATCGTGAAAACGTGATGCTGATTCTCAACAAGATTGCCAAATAGTATTTGCAGGAGCCATTGGCTTGCCGAAGCAGGATTTAGGTGGCAACCGCCCATATCGGGCCTATAATAACAACTCGTCAAACGTTGGAGTTACGGAATATGGAACACGATGCATCCAAGCACAGTCTAAAATGCCCCAAATGCCACCATGGCATGGAGGAGATCACTCATGAGGGCGTTACTATCGACCGCTGCAGTGAATGCATGGGGCTGTGGTTCGATAAGGACGAGGTTTACCAGTTAAAGGGCATCAAGGACGGGCACCTGGTAGATATCGGTGACCCCAAAGAGGGGTGGAAGTGGGACAGCCACTCGGACATCAACTGCCCGCGCTGTGGCAAGGAGATGGAAAAGTCCGCCGATCCCAAGCAAAAACACATCTGGTATGAACTCTGCCCGGAGCACGGCCTGTTTATGGATGCCGGCGAGTTCAAGGATTTCAAGTTTGAATCGATAATGGATCGGTTCCGCAGCCTCGTAAAGGGAAATCGCGATAAGATCGCGCCCTGAGGGATTGGCCTAGTCATTATCCACGGTTGCGGGATTCTGTTGGTACCAGTGCACGCCCTGTGCATCGGTATTGCGCGTAATCCCGCGCCTTCCCAGCAGGCAATTCAGGTGCGCCAGCGTCTCGCCTGTCGCGAACCCCAGGGAATCTCCCTCGGGTTTGCGATGAAAGAGGGCGGGAAAGCAATCGATGGCGCGCCGCGGCTGCTCGAGATAGTCAAACAAACTCGAAAGATCATTCTTGTGGCCCTCAATCAACTGGTTGAGGCGTACGTGTAATCCGTAAAAAGGCGCCTCATGGGCGGGCAGCACCAGCAGGTCGTCGGGAAGGATTTCGCGCAACCGGGCGCTGGATCGCAGCCATTCATTCAGCGGATCACCTTCAGGCTCGGTAGGAAACACGCTGACGTTCGGTGTGATTCTGGGGAGCACCTGGTCACCGGAAATCAGCAATTTTAGCGCCGGGCAATACAGGGTGGCGTGTTCGGGCGAATGGCCGCTGCCGATAATGACCTGCCAGTACCGGTCGCCGATCGTGATCGTCTCCCGGTCAACCAGTCGGCGGAAACTGTCGGGGAGTGGCGCGATCGCGCGGCCGAAGTTGCCGAATTTTTGCCGGTACCGATCCAGTTGCGTGTCATCGTAACCCGCGGCCCTGTAGAAGCGGATGGCGACCTCCGGTGCTTCGCGGCCCGTGTCGGCCTTCATCGCGCGGCACATCAGGAACTCCTCTCGCGGCATCCACAAATCACAGTCGAAGCGCTCGGTGATCCAGCCCGCCAGCCCCACGTGATCCGGGTGCATATGCGTGCAGATTACCCGCGTGACCGGCTTCCCCTGCATGAACCCGCTGAACAATTGCTCCCAGGTATCGCGTGCGTCGGGGATGTTTAAACAGGTATCCACCACCGTCCACCCGCCCGCATCCTCCAGTAGCCACAGGTTGATATGATCCAGTGACATGGGCATCGCGAAGCGAACCCAGTAGACACCCTCGGCGATCTTATGTGGCTCGCCGGGCGCCGGGTTAGCGCCGCGCGTGAAAGGATAGGTGAGCCCGCGATACTGCTCAGGAATGTGTTCCAGCATGGTGAGTTAACCCGTGGTTGTGATCAAAAGTACGGCGCGGCACATCGCCTAACCAACGCCGCGTTCGCTGTCGCTCCAGTATTGTGCCCTGACCGCTTTCTTGTCCGGTTTGCCCACGGGTGTCAGCGGGATTCCTGCGACGAAATCAATCGATTTCGGCGACTGTACGGAACCCTTGGCTTTTTTCACCAGTGCCTGCATGGACGCAACGAGTTCATCGCTGGCCTCAAAGCCTGGCTTGAGCACCACCACGGCCTTCACCGCCTCGCCCCATTGCGGATCGGGTACGCCGATAACAACCACCTGGCCGACGGCCTCGTGCGTCGACAGTACATCCTCCACCTCGCGCGGGAATACGTTGAATCCACCGGTGACGATCATGTCTTTGGTGCGGTCCACTATGTAGAGGAAGCCGTCCTCGTCCAGCTTGCCTACATCACCGGTATGCAGCCAGCCACCGGCGAAGGCCTCAGCGGTCTGTTCCGGCATATCCTTGTAACCCTTCATGATCAGCGGGCCGCGAATGCAGATTTCGCCGGCCTCACCGGGCGCGACCTCATTGCCGTCGGGGTCGCGCAGGCTCATATGCACCCACGGTGTGGGGCGGCCGCAGGACGACAGGCGGTGGGGTTTGGAGAGGTCGTGATCCTTCCTGCGCATATTGGCGATGACCATCGGGCACTCGGACTGGCCGAAAAACTGGTAGAAGATCTGGCCCCACTTTTTGATCCCCTCCTCAAGCCGCGTCGGGCTCATGGGTGAAGCGCCGTAGAAAATAGTCTCCATACTGGACATGTCGGCGGTGGTCGAGCGCGGGGAATCCAGCAGGAAGTAGAGCATCACCGGCACCAGCATGGTACAGGTGATCCTGTGCTGTTCGACCATGTCGAAAAACCCATCGGGGCTGAAGCCCTGCATCACATAGAACGCACCGCCCTTTTGTAGCACGGGAATGAAGAAGGCCGCCGCTGCGTGTGATAGCGGGGTTGCCATCAGCATGCGCACTTCTTCAGGGAATTCCCATTCAGCCATCTGGATCTGGGTCATCGCGGCGGTCACGCTGTGGGTGCTCATGACACCTTTGGGTTTGCCCGTGGTACCCCCGGTGAAATTGACGGAAGAGACATCGTCGGGCTTGATATCCGGTGCGACCAGCGGCTGGGGCGTGAAGGTTGCCGCCAGGGCCATATAGTCTGTGCCAATCTTGCTGGGACCAAAGCTGAGCAGGTTTTTCAGTCCGGGTACGCGCTGTTTCAGCGCCCCCGCCAGCTCCTCGAACACAGAGGCATCAAATATAAGCGTCTCAACGCCTGCCGCTTCCAGCACATAGGCGTGATCGTCGAGCGAGCCGAGCGGATGCAGGGGGGTGCCGACACAACCCGTTAGCTGCATCGCGGCGATGTTGGATAACACCTCAGGCCGATTGGCAGAGATAACCGCCGTTCTGCTGCCCTTGCCCAGGCCGATGGACTTCAGTGCCTGTACCATCTGGCTGGTGCTCTCGCGCACGTCCTTGTAACTGGCTACCTTGTCGCCCAGGAACAGGCAGGGCTCGTCGTGGTAGCGGTTGAGGCCATTAATCAGCAGGTGGGCCATCAGGGGTTGGTGTCGCATTGGGTCGGTGCTCATAGTGTCTCCAGGTGTGAGGTTTCGGTGATTGCGTTACGGGGTTTCAATTTGTAGTGCACGCTCCAGCACGGCGAACATTTCCCTCGACTCGCGCTGGCTGATCCGGGCAGAGGAAAAAAGGCTGGAGCCATGGAACGTTCCGGGGAAGCTGTGTAGTTCCGTAGCGACGCCGGCGCGCATGAGTTTCAGGGCGTACTCCACACCTTCATCGCGCAGCGGATCGAACTCCATGGTGTTGACATAGGCCGGCGGCAGGCCGGTGAGGTCCTCTGCCCTGGCCGGTGCTGCATGGTAGGGTACATTATCCGCACCGCGCTGGTACTGGTCCCCCAGGTAGAAGTCCCAACTGATCTCTGCATTGGGACGATTCCACATGGGCGTATCGACAAAACGCTGCATGCTGGACGTCTGCAGGCGGTCGTCCAGCTCGGGTATGCCCAGATACTGGAAGCAGATTGCCGGGCCGGAGCGGTCCCTGGCCAGCAGGGCGAGCGCGGCAGCCAGGCCGCCGCCGGCGCTCTGCCCGAAGATGGCCAGTCGCGCAGGGTCGATCTGCAACCGGGCGCTGTTGCTGCTGGCCCACTGCAGCGCGGCATAGCAATCCTCCAGAGGACCCGGATAGGGTGTCTCGGGTGCCAGGCGGTAATCGACGGAGACGATAACCACGCCGAGGCGCCTGCACAATGCGACGCAGGTGCCGTGTTCGCTGTCGAGGTTGCCGATAACGAAACCGCCGCCGTGGATATGCAGTATCCCCGGTACCGCCGCGTTCAGCCCCTCGGGTGTATAGATACGCACGGGCACTTCGGGTGCGCCCTCCGGCCCGGCGATTGCCTGCTCCGCAATCACAACGCCGCTCTCGTCCAGGCCCGCATTCAGTGATGAGATCATCTCCAGGAAGTGGGCTCGCGCCTGTTCTGGATCACTCATCGTGAACTTCGTATCTGGCAGGAACTGCAGCATTTGTGCCAGCTCTGCGTCGTAGTTGTATCCCATTAATGTACCCTCTTGATGGGGATAGTGTGTAGCACCTGCTGTCCGGGGCAATGATGAAAGAGGCCAGAAAACAAAGAAACTGTGTTCAGGGAGAGGCGCCGATGTCAGGCTATACTGGCCGTTTCCGAGATGTATCTCAAGGCTGGAGGCAACGGTATTTCTCCTGGGCGCCTGAACGCGGCGGCCGAATACCGGCTTCCACCAATGACCCATTTTGGTAATATTGCCTGTTCTGCGACCTGGCTCACAGTTCGCGTTTCAGTTCTGCAGCGTCGTGTCTATAGTATTTAAAGGAAACCAGTATAAAGCTTAAGGAGCAACTCAAATGACGCAGTTGGACAGCTACAACTCTCAGGCTAAGTACCGTACCAGTCGAATGTTCATGGACAAGGGCAGCTGGTTCTTCAAGACCCGGGAAGGCGATACGATTGGTCCGTTTCAGGAGGAGTTGGAAGCGTCGACACAACTGGAAGTGTATATCCGGCTGGTCACCTCGGGCCTGCTTCCATTCCAGGAGGTGCTGAGACCGACGCCGACCCTGAAAAAGAAGGTAGGCTGAGACGCCGCTCAGCGTTCTCCGGGGACTTCTCCACTTCATACTTTCCCCGGCATCCGGCGCCTGCTACGCTGGACAGGTAAATTGCCCCCCACCGCTGGAAAACATATGGATCGCTCACTTCCTCGAACGTTATTGGTTTGCCTGTTCGCCCTGGGTGCGTCGTTTTCTGCGGTCGCGCAGGAGCAGGTACCTGCCCCGACGACGCCTGCCGTCGTCCTTAGCTCCGGCTCCCAGGGTGGCGGTTACTGGAATGCTGCGAAGCGCCTGCAGTCTGTTGCTGCGCAGAAGGCAGACCTCGCAGTGGAGATTCTGCCGAGTACAGGTTCCCTGGAAAATCTGGAACAGATTCTGGACGATAGCAGTCCGGTCAATCTGGCCTTTACCCAGGCTGACGCAGCACAGTTTTACCTGGACAGTCATCCCGGACAGATCGAGAAACTTGATTTACTGGAAAACATCGGCCAGGAATGTGTGTTTATCGTGACGGGTATCGACAGCAAAATCCGCACCGAAAAAGAATTTCATGAAGCCACGGACTTACGCGTGGGCATCTCCAGCCCCACCAGTGGCACTGCAGTGACGTTCAAATACATGGAGAGTGGGATCCCCGCCATGTCCGATATCAGTGTCGTCTATGGGGATACGCTGGCCGCATTGAAGCAGTTGAATTCTCCAGACGCCACCGTGGATGCAGTGATGGTGGTGCATCGACCCCGCGAGCGCTCACCGGAAGTCAGTTATGCGCTGGAGCATAGCGACCGCTATCGCTTTGTCGAGTTGAATGACGAACTGTATCTCCAGAGCATGTGGAACGGCAGCAGGATTTATCGCACCATGAAGTTGGCAATGCCGGAGCCGAACGAACCCGTGCGAACCCTGTGTATGCGAGGTGTGTTGCTGGCCAACAAACAGAAATTGACAATCGAGCAGCGCAATAAATTGAGTGACCTGATGCTGTACCACTGGATGGAAATCTATCCCACAAAATGAGTTCGCTTACGCTGTGAGATACAGTACGACCACAGAGTAAATGCCGAACAGGATAGAAAGTGCCTGAAACCATCGGGGAATGGACATCACCAGGATCATCAGCAACACACCCACTGCCGGGACTGCGATCGATAACCCCACCGGGTTATCAAACATAAAAATATTAACGTAGGGGCCGATCAGGAAGTAGACCAACATAGACATTGCCGAAATACGTCCGAGGCTTTGGCTGTGTTCTAACATATCGAAGTGCCCATCATCCGGATCGGGAAGTGCCATTTCGGCGGCGCCGTAAATACAGATTGATGCGAATATCAAAATCAGGAAGTGGAAGAATAGCCAGCCATCGAATTCGCGGAGCCCCCACCCGATCCACCACAACTGGAGAATGAACGTCATAATGCTCAAACTCCAGACGGTGGTTGACCAGTGAAATTTCACCTGGTCACGATAGCGGATCAGGTCACCAACCACGTGAAGAAGGCGTGTTATAGCCAGTCCAATGACAATTGATACAGTAACGAAAATATACTCATGCTGTGTCATAACTCACCGAACAACCCTCTCCCCGGGATGGATTGCAACAGTTGTTGTGTGTAGGCCTGCTGAGGACGCTCAAACAGATCCTCGGTGCGCGCCTGTTCCACCACACTTCCCCTGTTCAGCACGATGATGCGATCCGCCAGCTGGCGCACGACAGAAAGATCGTGGGAAATGAACAGCATGGTGAGGCCGTACTCTCTCCCGAGCTCGCGCATCAACTCGAGTATCTGTGCCTGGATAGTGACATCCAGTGCCGATACCGGCTCGTCCGCGACGACAAACTCCGGTCGCGTCGCCAGCGCGCGGCCAATTGCGATGCGCTGGCGCTGCCCGCCGGAGAACTCGTGCGGGTATTTGCGCACAAAGGCCCGGGCCAGGCCGACATCGTCCATCAGTTTCAGCACGTGTGCGCCAACTGTCGCGCGAGTTTCCAGGCCGTGTAGCAACAGCGGTTCGGCCAGCGTGTCATACACGGTTCGGCGCGGGTTCAGCGAGGCAAACGGATCCTGGAAGATGAACTGCATGCGGCGGCGCAGGTTTTTCAGCTCCCGCCCCTGCAGCGCGGTGACATCGATTCCATCGAAATGTACCTTGCCTGAGGTGACCTTCACCAGTCGCAGCAGTGAGCGACCGATAGTCGATTTCCCGCTGCCGGATTCCCCGACCAGCCCCAGTACTTCGCCGCGCAAGATATCGAAACTGACATCGTCTACGGCTTTAACCGGTGTCTTGCCCGAGTGAAACCAGGTACACAGGTTCCGCACCGTTACCAGCGGCTCGGACGCTGGCAGTTCAACCGGTTTCCCGCCGCGCGGAATGGCGTGCAATAACTTTTGCGTGTAGGGGTGTTTGGCATTGCGGAAGATATCGTCCCGGTTGCCGGTTTCTACAATGCGGCCCTGCTGCATCACCACAATCTGGTCGGCGATATCGGCAACCACCGCGAGGTCGTGACTGATAAACAGCACACCGATATCCCGCTTTGTCTGCAACTCGGCGAGCAGCTTGAGAATCTGGGCCTGAATGGTCACGTCGAGCGCCGTGGTGGGCTCATCGGCGATCAGTAGCTCGGGTTCGTTGATCAATGCCATCGCGATCATCACCCGCTGGCGCATACCACCGGAAAACTGGTGCGGGTAATTGTCGATGGTGGAGGCGGGGTCGCGGATGCCGACTTCCTCCAGCAATTCGAGTGCCCGCGTGCGGGCCTGCGCAACGCTGACATTCTTGTGGTAGAGCAGCGGCTCCATCAACTGCTTGCCGACAGTCATGTAAGGGTTGAGGCAGGTCATCGGATCCTGGAATATCATCGCGATATCCCGGCCGCGAATTTTGCGCAGCTCGGCCGGTTTCAATTGCAGCAGGTCCTGGCCGTGGAACAGGGCGCGCCCGCCGTCGATGCGCCCCGGGGGTTGCGGTATCAGCCCGAGCAGGCTGTAGCAGGCGACGGACTTGCCCGACCCCGACTCCCCGATAATGGCCGTAATCTTTCCGGTCTCCACGGTGAAGCTGATATCGTCTACCGCTTGGGTGGTGCCCATTCGGGTGACGAAACTGACGCTGAGATTTTCTACCTTGAGCACGGTGTCAGTCCTTTGCGCTGCGCACGTCCAGCGCATCGCGCAGTCCGTCGCCGAGAAAATTCAGTGAAAACAGCGTGAGGATCAGTGCCAGGCCAGGGTATAGCAGCAACCAGGGATATTCTTCCATGGTCTCAGCGCCATAGGAAATCAGTAGCCCCCAGGACGTTTGCGGTGGCTGTACACCCAGGCCGAGGAAACTGAGAAATGCTTCCAGCAACATTACACTCGGTATCGTCAATGTCGTATAGACGATAATCGGACCCAGTGCGTTGGGAACGAGGTGTCGGAAAATAATGGTGGTCGGTGACAGGCCCAGTGAAATGGCCGCCTCCACGAATTCCTGCTGCCGCAGGGATTGCACCTGTGAGCGCATGATGCGCGCCATGGTCAACCACTCCACGGCGCCGATGGCAAGGAACAGCAGCAACATGTTGCGCCCGAAGACCACCATCAGCAGCACGATAAATATCATGAAGGGCAGCGCATAGAGAATGTCTACCAGTCGCATCATTACCGCGTCGACCTTGCCGCCGACATAGCCGGCCACAGCACCCCAGGTGATGCCGATCAGCAGGGCGACTGCGGTGGCTATAAAGCCGACAGCCAGCGAGATACGACCCCCGTACATAATCTGCGTGAGCAGGTCGCGGCCGTAGATATCCGTACCCAACCAGTGTGCCGCCGATGGCGGAGTGGCACCGATAGCGAGCTGTTGTTGCGCGTAGCCATAGGGCGCAATCCACGGCGTCAATATGGCAATGATGACAAACAGTAGCAGCACAGCGAGGCCGAACACGGCGAGGCGGTTGCGACGCAGGCGCAGCCAGGCGTCGCGCCATAACGATGTGCCCTGCTCGGCCTGGGCGATGTCTGTGATCGTTGTCGTGTTCATCTAGCGGTCTCCGTACTGGCTGCGCAGCCGCGGGTTCATCCAGGCCGCGAGTATGTCGGACAGCAGGTTGAACACCACAATCAGCGTGGCCAGGAACACGGTGGCGCCGAGAATCATGGTGTAGTCACGATTGAAGGCCGCCTGTACATAAAAACGCCCGAGGCCGGGAATCTGGAAAATCGTTTCCACCACAAAGGAGCCGGACAGCAAGCCGGCAAACGCCGGGCCGAGAAACGCGACCACGGGTATCATGCCGCCGCGCAGGGCGTGACCTGTCACCACCCGCCATTCCGGCAAGCCCTTGGCGCGGGCGGTGCGGATGTAGTCCTGTGACATCACCTCCAGCATCCCTGCGCGGCTCAACCTGGCGATGTAGGCCGCGTAGGTGGAGCCCAGGGTGATCGCGGGTAATATCTTGTCGCCGGGCATGTCGCCCCAGCCGGACACTGGCAGCCACTCCAGGTAGATACCGAAGACCAGGATCAGGATGGGGCCCATCAAAAGTGAGGGCACGCAAATACCGATCATCGCCACTGACATCGGGATGTAGTCCTGTGCCGTGTTGGGACGCAACGCGGCGATGACCCCCGCGATGCCGCCGATACTGATGGCCACGAGCAGCGCATAAAACCCCAGTTCTGCGGTGACGGGAAAGCCCGCTGCGATCAGCTCGTTGACCGTACGTCCGGGGTATTTGAAAGACGGGCCCAGGTCGCCCTGGGCCAGGTCGCCGAGGTAGGCGGTGTACTGCTCAAACATCGGCAGGTTCAGTCGATACTTGGCCTCAAGCGCAGCTTTGACTTCGGGAATAACCGCTTTCTCACTGGAAAAGGGACCGCCCGGTGCGATGCGCACCAGAAAGAATGTAACGGTGATAACCACCAGAAGCACCGGGATAGACTGCAGCACGCGAAAGCCGATAAAACGCCACATGTTATTGTTCCGCCTGCCAATCGCTGTCCAGCGAAAGGTACTTGTAGTTGACGTAGTCCATCAGGTTGGGCGTCATGCCCTGCACACTGGGGTGGACCAGGTGATTGCTCGTATAGGTGTAAATCGGGATGATGGGCATCTGTTCCATCAGGCGTGTTTCTGCGGCTTTGAAAATTGCGTAACGCTCCTCCCGGGATTCGGCCTGTGGTGCCTGTCGCAGAATCATGTCGTCATACACCGGGTCACAAAAGCCCGTGTTGTTATTGCCGCCATCGCACAGGAACAGGTCGAGAAAATTATTCGGATCGACGTAGTCGCCGATCCAGCCGCGCCTGGCCATCTGGAACTCCATCTGGTCGACAGAGTCCAGGTAGACTTTCCACTCCTGGTTGGCCAGTGTCACGTCAATGTTCAACGCATCCTTCCACATCTGCTGCAGTGCCACCGCAATCTTGAGGTGACTCTCGCTGGTGTTGTAGATGAGTTCCAGTCCCGGCCAGCCCGCGCCATCGGGATAGCCAGCCTCGGCCAGTAGCTCGCGGGCACGCGCAACATCGTAATCGAAGATTTTCGGTGGCTGGTAGCCGAGTGTGCCCGGCGGCGTAATGCCGTAGGCGGGAATATTGGTACCGTGCAACACCGAGTCGTTGAGGAGTTCTCGATCGACCGCAAGCGACAGTGCCTGTCGCACCCGCGGATCGTCGAGTGGCGGTTTGTTGGTGTTGAGCAGGTAGAAGTAGGTGCCAAGATAGGGTGCATTGGCGTAAGGGCTGTCTTCCATGGTGCGGTACACCGGGATTTTATCCAGTGGAATACTGTAGGTGTAATGCAGTTGTCCCACGCGGAACATGCGTTCCTCACTGGAGATATTCTCGGCGGGATAAAACTCGATACCGTTCAGCTTTACGTTGTCCCTGTCCCAATAGGTGTCACTTTTTTCCACGATGATGCGGCGGTTCAGCTTCCAGTCTTTCAGGCGGAAAGCGCCGTTGCCGACGATATTCTCGACGCGGGTCCAGGGTGTGAAGCGGTCAGTGGCCTTGCCGAATTTTTCGATGGTGGGACGGTGCACAGCGTAGGCGCTGTGATGGTCCATTAATTGTATGAAGTACGGTGTACGCGCATTCAGCTGAACCTCGAGGGTGTGCTGGTCGAGTGCCTTCACCCCCACCTGGCCAAAATCATCCAGCTTGCCCGTGGCAAACGCTTCGGCGTTTTTCACTGGGTAGAGCATGTAGGCATACTGGTTCCCCATGGCCGGGTTCAACGCCCGCCACCAGGACCAGACATAATCCTCCGCCGTCATCGGGTCGCCGTTGGACCACCTGGCCTCGGGGTTGAGGTGAAACGTGATGGTCAGGCCGTCCTCGCTGATGTCCCAGCTTTGTGCGACGCCAGGCTCCGGCTCCAGGGTTTGCGGATTTTTGACTGCCAGCCCTTCGAACAGGGCTCTTACGATATTGCTTTCGGGGATGCCCGTCACCACATGTGGGTCGAGACCCTGTGGCTCGGTGCCATTGCCAGCGTGGAAGATACCCTCGCGGTTGCCCTGAGTGACATTTGACTCACCACCGCCACAGGCAGCCAGGCACAGGGCGGTGAACAGAGAGAGCAGCGTTCGTAATGCGCTTGATCGCATATTGATAGTTTAATCCAGTGACTTGCGGAAGCGCTTTGTCGCGATGGCCAGCATAACCACAGTGAAGCCCAGTAGCCAGAGGATATCGGGCAATAATTGCGCTGCGTGAGCGCCGCGCAAAAACACAGCGCGAATCAAACGCATGTAGTGAGTGGCGGGGAGAATCTCGGCGATGTATTGCGCCGGCAGTGGCATCGCATCGAATGGAAACATAAAGCCGCTGAGCAGGATGGAGGGCATCAATATAAAAAAGGTCATCTGCATCGCCTGCATCTGGGTTTCGGCGAGGGTGGAAAACAATAATCCAAGTGCGAGACTGGCGGCGATGAACGGCAGCGTCACCGCTGCGAGACTGAGAATCTCGCCCTGGAATGGCACATTGAAGACCAGGCGGCCCAGCCCGAGGATGATTGTGACCTGCACCAGCCCGACGAAGATGTAGGGCACCAGCTTGCCCACCATCAACTCCAGTGGATGGATGGGGGTTGTGATCAGCAGCTCCAGGTTCCCGCGTTCGCGTTCGCGCACCAGCGCCACCGCAGTGAAGAGCACCAGCGTCATCGTGAGGATGATGGCAGTCAGTCCGGGGACAATATTCACTTCCGAGCGGCGTTCAGGGTTAAAGAATAGCGCCACTTCGAAGCTGGGTGTCGAGGCCTGGTAAGCGCCCGGTGGGACTCCGGCTTCAAGGTGCAGCGGCATGGTGCGCAGACCGAGCAAAGCCGAACTCACCATGGTGTCAGAACCGTCGACCAGCCACTGCCCTACCGGTTCACCACCTGCCGCGCGCTGGGTCAGGTTCTCCGGCAGGATAAGCGCAGCGCGCACAGTACCCGCGATAATGGCGGCTTCCGCCTCGGCGGCAGTGGGATAGTGACTGACGATATCGACGACCTGTGTCACGCGCACCTGTTCGGAAATGACGCGTGCCGCGCCGCTGCCGCTGTTGTCTACCAATGCAACCGGTATATGGCGCACCATCGTGCTGATGGCGTAGCCAAACAGTATCAGTTGCATCAGTGGAATCATCACAATCATGCCAAAGGTCACCCGGTCCCGGGCGAGCTGTTTGAACTCCTTGGCGGTAATCGCGCCTACCCTGCCGAGCGCGCTCATTGCTCATCTCCCGCAGCAGTGGACGCGACAAACACGTCCTCCAGGCTCGGTGGGGTGCAGGTAAGGCTCAGCTTTGAGTCCGGCAGGTGTTCGCGCAGGTAGCTGATCGGATCCGTCGTGCCGCGGCGCAACAATACCCGCAGGTGCAGGCCCTGCTGCGCAACCGATTGCACCTGCGGCAGGCGCAGTGCCTCCCGCTTTACATGACGCAAGTCGCCGCCAGAAATTTCTACCACGCGGTCGTGTAGCTGTCCCAGCAGTTCCTGCGGCGTGCCCTGGTTGCGCAGGTGTCCTGTTTCGAGAATGGCCAGATGGTGGCAGCGCTCTGCCTCATCCATGTAGTGGGTGGAAACCAGCACGGTGGTGCCCGCGTCGCTGAGGTCGAACAGTTTTTCCCAGAAGTCGCGACGGTTTTCCGGGTCCACGGCCGATGTTGGCTCATCCAGGAACAGCAGGGTCGGTGAGTGCAGTGTCGCCACGGCCAATGCGAGGCGTTGGCGTTGTCCCCCGCTCATCGCACCGGCAAACCGTGAGCGCATTGAGGTGAGTGCGTACCGCTCCAGCAGTTCCTCAATCCGCGTCCTGGCAGCAGCGCGCGACAGGCCGTGTATCCGGCTCATGAACTGCATGTTCTCCTGTACCGTGAGGTCGTCATACAGCGCAAACTTCTGCGTCATGTAGCCAAAATTGCGGCGCAGGGTTTCGGCCTGGGCCGGTATATCCAGCCCGAGGACGCTGACCTCTCCAGCGGTTGGTGTGAGCAGGCCGCAGAGCATACGAATAATCGTGGTCTTGCCGGAGCCGTTGGGCCCGAGGAAGCCGTAGATCTCCCCTGCAGGAATTTCCAGATCGACATCGTCCACGGCAATGACATCGCCGAAATGTTTGCAGAGATGCTTCGCGCGAATGGCGAGTTCAGTCATCGTCGAGCAACACCTGGGCGGGAACGCCGGTGGGCAGTGCCTCTCCTTTTTCGAGATCAAACTCTGCGAGGTAGACCAGGCGTGCGCGGTCGGTGGCGTTGAGCGCATAGTAAGGCGTGAACGCCGGTTCTGAGGCGATCCAGCGCAGTTTGCCGGTCAGGGGTTGCGAGATGCCATCGACGCTGACCTGCCTGAGATCACCCACTTGCAGCCGCGCGCGCCACGGTTCGGGTACATAGACCCTGGCGTAGGGGGCAGCATCGGCCAGCAATACTGCCACGGTTGCACCCATCGAGACGCGTTCACCCACGTGCCAGGGCAGGCTATCGAGGTAGGCATCGCGCGTCGCCACGATACTGAGATCGGAGAGCTGCTGCTGTTCCAGTGCCTGCTGTGCCACCGCCGCCTGCACAGCCGCGGCAGCCTGGTCCAGCTGCTCCTTGCGCGTGCCATTGGTCAGGCGCAACAATTCCTCGTGGGCGGATTGCAGCGCGGCCTCGGCGGCATCGCGATTGGCCAGTGCGGAGTCCAGGGTAGCCTGTGCAGCCAGTTTCTGCTGTAACAGTTTTTTAGCCCGTTTGTAGCTGGCGCCCGCTTCGGTGACTGTCGCGCGTGCGCCGGCGACCCGCGCACTTGCGGCAGCGATATCCTCCGCGCGCGCACCGTTGCGCAGTTCCTCGAGCCGGGCATTTGCCTGTGCTACTTCGGCTTTGGCGTACGCGACCCTGGCTTGTTGGCGCGTGTCATCCAGTTGCACCAGCAAGGTGCCGGCGGTCACCATTGTGCCCTCCGGGACAGGCTCCGCAACAATGATTTCGGCAGCGGTTGCCTTGAGCACGATACGGTCGCGTTCCAGCGTGCCGAGCGCTTCGTGGGCGCTTTTATCGTTGCAGGCCGCCAGGAGCAGGATGGCAAGTGTCGTGGCCGCGATACGCATTGGGGACGCCTGTTGGTAGAGGATGCCGCCCATTTTTATACGCATGGACAGGTGCAGTTGCAAGGGTATTACCGCAACTTCATCGGCAGGCGCGAGGGCCTGCCGGCATCGTCAGTCCGTCAGGCGGCGGATTTGCTGTGACTCCCTACAGGCGGGCCAATGTAGCGCGCGCGCGGGCGGATCAGGCGGCTGTCGCGACTGAACTCCAGGAAATGGGCGATATAGCCGTAGACGCGAGACATCGCAAACATCGCGGTAAAGAAGTGCGTCGGGATACCCAGGCTGTGGAACACGGCGCCCTTATAGAACTCGACGTTAGCCCAGATCTCCCTGTCCTTGTCGGCGAATGCTCGTTGACAGGCTTCTTCCACTGCGACCAACGTGGCGAGCAGGTTCTTGCTCTCCGCATCCTGGCACAACTCCACCGCCATGGGTTTGAGGATCTTCGCGCGCGGGTCGACCGTGCGGTATTCGCGGTGGCCCATACCCATAATTTTCTCTTTGTTTGCGAGGCTGTTCTGGACATAGGCCTCGGCTTTCTCGGGGCTACCGATTGCCATTGCCATTTCCAGCGCCGCCTGGTCAGCACCGCCGTGCAGTTTGCCAAACAGGGTGCCGATGGAAGCGGAGATACTGGACTGTATGGGTGCCAGCGAACTGGCGCAGACGCGGCCGGCAAATGTGCCGCAGTTGAAGCTGTGCTCCATTTGCAGGATCTGTGCAGCATCCAGCATGCGCCTCTGTTCTTCAGTGGGTGCTGTGCCGGTGAACATGGTCAGGAAATTCTCGTGGAAGCGCTTGCCGGGCACCGGTGCCAGGATCACTTTATTCTGCGAGAGGCGATAGTGCGCGGCGACCAGCGCTGAAATCTTGGCCGCCAGGAAAAGCCCGTGTTCCGCTTCCGGCTCCACCTCCAGCCTTTTTTCCTCCGGCAGGGTGAGCAGCGGCACGAGCCCCTGCAGCATCAGCATCGGGTGGAGGTCCCGGGGTACATGCTTGAGCATGTCGATCTCTGCGTGGCTCAGGCTGCTGTGTCGGCACATGAATGATTTCAGGCGGCTTTGTTGCTGGGCATCGGGCATCTCGCCAAACAACACCAGCCACGCCACGTGCAGGAATGGCCCGGCGACGAGTTCGTTGATGTCGATACCGCGGTAACTGAGCAGGCCGAGTTCACCCTGCACGTCGGAAATAGCCGTTTCGCCGACAATAATTCCGGCAAGGTCACTGGAAAAAACAGGTTCTTGAGAGGACATATTCATTACTCGAAAGTGGTACTTTTTCGCATTATAGGGTGGACTCTGCAATCAGTTGAGTTAATTATACTTATTGTTGTATTAGGAGAGCTGATATGCGACTGGAGAACAGCGAGTTGCGGGCGTTTCGTGCCGTGATTGAGGAGGGTGGTTTCAAGCGTGCGGCCGAGGCCCTGCATATCAGCCAGTCCGCGGTCAGCCAGGCGGTCGCCGGGCTGGAGTTCAAGCTGGAGGCGCCGCTGGTGCAGCGCGGTAAGGAACTGCGCCTGACCGATGTCGGCAAGCGCCTGTTTGAGCACGCGGTGGACGTGCTGCGTGATGAGCAGCAGACGCTGGAAGACATCATGCAACTGAAACAGGGCAAGACCGAGACCCTGAGCCTGGCCCTCAGCGCCTCGTTAAATCGCTTTTACGCTCCCTCATTAATAAGTGCTTACTATCAGGAAAACCCTCGAACCAGCATGAAAGTTGCAGAAATGCCCTCGCGCAGCATCATCTCTGCGGTGCTCTCGGGCAACGTGGAATTAGGGCTGGGCCCCTTCCAGAAGGACATGGCCCCATTCCATACATTGCCGCTGTACCGGGACTCGCGTCACCTGGTGGTGAGCCCCAAACATGCGCGTTACGAGGATATGATCAACGGCGATGAACGGGCCCTCAAGCTGACGCCGCTGATCGCCTCGGCGCTCGATAACCCCGATATGCGACCTTCTATCCAGCGCCTGCGCGACCAGTTCAGCAGTGTCTGGGAGGTCAGCAGCCTCTCGCTGCGTATCTATATGGTGGCCGAGGGGATGGGTGTGACGTTTATCGACAGAAAGCTTTTGGAGGAGCATCCGAGTTGCGCGGATTTTCGTATCATGGATGACGTATCTTTCGGGCGCATCGACAAACAGGTGGGAATCTACTACCGCGCGCGCAGCAGCCTCAGCGACAGCGCGACCAACTTTATCGCGCTCTGCCAGCGCTTTTGGAAACTGTAATGACACACAACGGGGATGGAGCCTGGCACGATGACAGCGACACTGCGCAACAGTAACCTGAAGAAACTGGGTGAAAAACCCTTTGATGTGCTGGTCGTCGGTGGCGGCATTAACGGCGCCGTTGCTGCGGCTTCACTCGCGGGCCGCGGCGTCCGGGTCGCATTGATTGACCGGGGAGATTTCGCCGGTGGTGTCAGCTCCAATTCGTCCAACCTGGCCTGGGGCGGT
>JAGRIK010000051.1 GCA_020443325.1 Halioglobus sp. | reverse complement strand
CTGATCTAGTCGAATGGTGTGCACTGAGGTTGCGGATAGAAAAAGTGTTTCTCACCAAGCGAATCACGTGGAGCGACTGAGAAACACTTTTTCTATCCGCAACCGCCCGGCAAAGCCACTTCCCAAGAGGCGGAAAAAACCTCAATTTTCATCTCGGTTAGTTTCCGCCCTGGTCATACACTCGCTAGAGACTATTTCAACACGCTGCTAGAAATCGTAAGTGACCATCACACCGTAATTGCGCGGCTCGTTCCACTGGGAAAACGTCGCAATCGGCGGAATAGTGACTGTGCGATTGTACCGCTCATCGCCCAGGTTACGGCCGTAGACAGACACCGTCAGCATCTCCTTATAGGTGTAGTCAATGTTGGCATTCCAGAAGCCAGCTGAATCAACCTCGCCGAGCGGATCGTTATTGAAAATAGTCACATAATCATCGCGCCAGTTATAAACGACGTCGTAGGACATCTGGCTGTGACCGAACAGCGAGTGCACATAGTTCAGGCCAGTACCAAAGGTGTACTTCGGCGCATTGCGCATTTCAAGAACGCTGGCATCAGCGGGCAGTGTGCCTGGCGGCAGGCCGGGGATGTCGTTGCGAAACTCGTCATATTCCGCATTCAGGTAGCCACCCTGGACGAACACGGTTAGACCCTCGTAAACCAGTGCTGATACTTCAAGCTCTGCGCCTTCCATGGTTGCGCTGGACGCGTTGGCCACGACAGTGTCGACATTACCACCGGCATCCGCTACGAGTATTTCCTCCTGTTTGTCCGAGTAGTCACTGGTGAAAATTGCCGCATTGACACGCAGTCGATCCTGCCACCAGGTGCTCTTCAGGCCAATCTCATAGGTATCCACCTCCTCCGGCTCAAAGCTGCGCAAGCTGCCTGGCGTCGCGAGGGTAATGCGGCCGAAGAAGCCACCGCTCTTGAAGCCCTGCGAAAAGGAGGCGTATGCCATCATATCGTCGGTGAACTGGTACTGTGCGCCGAGGCGGGGTGACCATTTGTCCCAGTCCTTGTCGGCTTCAAGTGCAACGGGGGGTACGTTCGTCGGATTGCCGCTGGCATCGATTTGCGTCCCATTCGGCAGGTAGAACGCCTGCCCGACCGGCTTCATGGTTTTTTCTTCCCAGGTGTAGCGCACGCCCGCACTGAGGGTGATTTTTTCAGTCACTGACCAGTCAGCACTGGTGAAAGCGGCATACGATTCAGTCTTACCGTGCTGGCTGATCGTGCCCACGCTGCCGTCGGGAAAGCCATTCAGCCATTCAAACAGGTCATTCGTGACCGAGTGCGTATCATAATCTGAGTACCAGTAGTACAGGCCGGAGGTCAGCTCCACGTCACCAATTTCTCCGTTCACACGAAATTCCTGGCTGTACTGCGAATAGTCGGTATCACTTTCGACGTCGAGGAATGGGATTGAGTTCGCATCGTATTCGAGCCGCGAATTTTCATTGCGATCGATATAACCACTAATGGAAGTCAGGTACCAATCGCCCAGCGTGTAATTTAAAGTCAGGTTCACGTAATCGACATTGGAATTCCCTGTGTTCCGGCCATTCTGGGAGACGTGATTGTCATCACTGCCCGGATCAAAGTCCCGGAAGCCGACGCGACTTCCTGTATAGGGTGTACCGGGTGTCACCCAGGGCAGGAGCCCGGCGAGATCGGCGGGTGCGGGAGCATCGGGAGAGTCGTACGGAACTTCATTGAGGTACTTGTTATCGTTGGCCCACGCGCCGACATCGGACTTGTCCTGGGTGCGCTCGTAGGTGAATGCCAGCGCAAAGTCATCTGTAAAATCGTAGGCGACCGTTGCTCCTGCGTTTTCATAACGCTGGCTGCCCACATCGTCATTGATGGTCGTATTTTCAATATAGCCATCGCTATGCAGCTTCGACGCCCAGAGTTTTACGCCACCGTTCTCTGTCATGGGTAAATTCAAAAGGCCACGCACGTCCTGGCGGCCGAAGTCACCCAATGTGCCCTGCACCTTGCCACCCAATTCCTTGGTAGGGGCTGTGCGGAAAATCGCTAGCGCACCGCCGATCGTATTCTTCCCGAACAATGTACCCTGCGGACCACGCAGGACTTCCAGGCGCTCCAGGTCAAAATTCTCCAGGATCTGCCCGGCGTTGGTGCCGAGGTACACATCGTCCAGCAACACGCCGATTCCGGGATCCAGGCTCTTGTCAATTTCCTGGTAACTGACGCCGCGTATCGCAATTGCGGCACCGCCCTGCAGTGCCGTTACCTTGTCCACCAACAGGTTCGGCACATAGGCTGTGACATCCCTCAGGTCACGAATACTGGAACGACGCAATTCGGCGGCGCTCAGGGCGGTCACCGAGACCGGAACATCCTGCACGGACTCCTCCCGTTTCCTGGCGGTGACAATGATCTCCTCCAGCGCCAGGGTTTTTTCCTGAGCGTGTGCGGCGACCAATGGGTATGTCCCACTGCCTGCCAGAACTGCGATAGAAATCGCCTTTACGGATGTCTTGAACATAATGGTAAGCCCTTTGTTTTTTTTAGATGCCCGTGGAGCTGCACTGATTAATGCCGAGCCAGCGGTAACACTTCAATCGAGTTCAGGATTCGACTTAAATTGGGTGTGACCTGCCCGCACGGCGACCTATTTATTGGTTATGTCGCCCTTGTAAACATTCGATTTATAAAACAAACCGGATGTACGGTTTTATCCTAGCATTCGAATTTAGATCGTGTAAAGGAGATTTTTTAATAGGGATCGCACGGGACAACGCAGGCACTAAACGCTTGTTGCACATATCGAAAACCATGCCCAGGTTGAGCCTGGAGTGATTAAACAGAGGGGAACTGTGGTGCGGGGAATGTCGTGGAGATCTATTCTGCGGGGGCTGCTTCACCCACCTGTTGTAAAGCGTACTCGGTGATAAAGCGATAATCCGCCTTACCGTTATCCGCTCGTTGCAGGGACGCGCCGTGCATCAGCGGGCTCAACGCGCTCCGCGCTCGGCGAGCTGTTTAAAACTGGCACTCTGACCGCCGTGAATCAACGCCGGCCTGTCAGCTATCGCGCTTCGTCCCAGCTGGTAAATCGCCTCGCCGATATTCCAGTTCATAACGTCCTCTCACTTAGCCACCTGGAAGTACAGCTTTTCCTTGTCAGCAGGCGTCACCGTCACAGAACAGCCGGTAGGGTCGTTCGCCAACATCCACTTTGCCGTGGACACATCGCCAGCCGCAGTGCGCGCGACGAAGCGTTCACCCGTATCCGTCTCACCCAGCATAATGGCATACGGGTTTCCATCGGCACCAAAATGCACGGTGTAGGACACTATGCGCCCGAGGCGCGGGTCTGCAACAACCCGTCGCTGCCGGAGCGACTCATTGCTTACCGTAGTCTCCTGCAAACCCCAGTCCACAATGCTTGGACGCGTGGAGTAAATACCGCTGGCGTGCTTTGACAGCATCCCGCCATTGGCGGTCACCATGGCATAGTCATCCGGGTTTCGCCTGGCCCAGCCCACGGCCTCCGCCAGCGCATGCATGCTGTAGTTGTTCCCCGGCCCACCGAAGAACGGCAGACCGCCCGTGGAGGTCAGCGCACGGCTGCCGTCGGTTGGCAAGCCAAGCTGCTCTGCCACGGTGGTAATGGCACACGGAAAACAGCTGTAGATATCCAGCGAACCGATCGCCTCAACATCCAGCTGTGCGACCTCAAGTGCACGCCTGGCAACCATCGCTGCCATCGGCGAATGGGCTGGATCATCGCGACAACTCAAGTCGAGTTCACGGCCCTCGGCCATCCCGTGGATAAAGACCCATCGAGATTCTGCTATACCCAGCTCCCGCGCCATACCCACACTGCACATCAACAGCGCTGCACCCTGGTTCACCCCATCACGGGCAATCATATTCCTGGTATAGAGATGGCTCAGGCTGGTGGCCTCCAGGATATCCTGTGCACTTCTGAACCCTTCGAACTGCGCATAGGGATTGTCGATCGCAACCCTGCTGAAACTCTCAAGTAACTGCGCCATCGCTGCACGGTGCTGCTCGACCGTACGCCCCAGTTTCTGCCGCTGAGCCTGCTCTATCAGTGCGTAGTAATAAATGACGTTGGACATGCCGTTGCGCACTTCCTGGCGGGTAGCGACTGACTCACCCATGCCCCGGTCTTCAAGCGCTTCGTCATAGGCTTCATTCCAGTCGGGTGCCAGCCCCTCACGCTCTGCAGAGCGCTGGTTTTTCAATGCCTCCGCACCACTGAGCAATACGACTTTTCGCTCGCCCCGGGCAATATCAGCGGCGAATTCGATGACCCGTGACTGCGGTTCATTGCCGCCCGTCTGTGTATAGATCCGGTGCAGCGGATCTGCTCCGATACGCCGTGCGATAGATTGTGGCGGGTTATTGCTACGCCCCCATTTAGAGGCCCAGAACTTTCCCATATCCGGGAACAGCCTCGTGACACTGATGGTGTCAATCTGCGAGGCTATGCCGGATACGCCGCAATCCCTGATAGCCGCTTCGCTTGCCAATGCGGCCAATTGCACTGCCGAGGTCGCACTGACATCACGCTGGACGACCTGGCCTGCGCCCACCAGGATCGGGGTGTTATCCGCTATGTCGTTACTCACAATATTAGCTCGGCCATCTCTCGCAGTTGCGCCTTGTCGGTAGTGGCCACCAACAACGTGGTGACCCTGGAATCTCGCCAGGCCTGCAGTCGTTCCTTTATCCTCTCCCTGGGACCAACCAGTGCGAGCGAGTCTGCGAGTTCATCCGGTATAACCCTGGCGGCCTCCTCACGCTTGCCCTCAAAAAACAGGGCCTGGATGCGCTCGGCCTCTTCCGCGTAACCCATGCGTTCGAACAGGTTCTTGTGGAAGTTGGTGTCCTTGGCGCCCATCCCACCCACATAAAGGCTCAGGAAACGCTTCACCCCCAACAGGGCCTCCTCGATATCATCGGTGATGTTCACTGTTACCATCTGCGCAATCTCGAAATCCGGCCCGGCATTGACCAGCGATTCGGCATAGACACTCTCATCGTAGGGATTGTAAAAGAGAGGCAGCCAGCCATCGGCAATCTCGGTACTCAAGGCGATATTCCGGGGGCCCTCGGCACCCAGGTAAATCGGGATATTGTTGCGTAGAGGATGCACGATGGGCTTCAGCGGCTTGCCCAGGCCCATGCCATCCGCCGCAGCATACGGCAGCGGATAATGGGGGCCCGGGTTTGTCACCCTCTGCTCCCGCGCAAGCACCTGGCGGATGATGTCGACATATTCGCGCGTGCGCGCCAGCGGCTTGGGAAACGGCTGCCCGTACCAGCCCTCAACCACCTGCGGCCCCGACACACCCAGGCCCAATATGAGTCGCCCATTGGACAGCATATCCAGCGTCAGCGCATGCATCGCGCAGGACGTCGGCGTTCTGCCGGACAACTGCACCACGGCCGTACCCAGCTTGATCCTACTGGTCTGCGCACCAATCCACGCCAGCGGCGTAAATGCATCGTTGCCCCAGGTCTCAGCAGACCACACAGAGTCATAGCCCAGACGTTCAGCCTCTTGTGCCATTTCCACGAAATTGGGATTGGGCGCGGCGCCCCAGTATCCCTGGGCCAGCCCCAGTTTTAACTTTGCCATCAGTGCATCCTGTCGTTACTTATTCAAAGTGCGCAACGGTAGCACGCAGATGCTGGCGGCGGGAGTCAAAGAATCAAAATTTTGAAATGAGTGAGGAGCCGCTGCGGTGTCACTCCGCAAGCGGCTCAAAATCTTCCTTGTAACGCACCGCACAATCGGGGCAGGTAAACTCGTCGGGCAGCGATTCGAAGGCGGTGCCGGGGGGATATCCCTCATGGGCATCCCCCTGCGCTTCATCGTAGGTGTAATCGCAGCCGGGGCAGCGGTATTTACCCATGGTATATCTCCTAGCTGGCCAGCACAGCGTGCCCGCCGTTACCAAACTTCGCGTAAATTTCATCGCGCCTGGCAGGGTCTATGTTGACCTTGCTCAGGTCGCCATTAATGTGCGGCAATGCCAGGACGCGCTTGTCCATCACCTTATACCAGAGCCAGGGAATGTAGGCGAGGATGTACATACCGTAGTAGCCGTTGGGCAACTGCGGAATACCGTCGAAATTGCGCAGGCTCTGGTAGCGACGGGTCGGGTTGGCATGGTGATCCGAGTGTCGCTCCAGGTGGAACAGCAGGATATTGCTGAAGATGTAGTTGGCATTCCAGCTGTGATGCGGTTGGCAGCGCTCGTAGCGACCATTGGCCTCCTTCTGCCGCAACAGGCCGTAGTGCTCGATGTAATTGGCGCTGGTAAGCTGGAACCAGGCGAAGAAGTTGTGGATTGCCAGGAAGGGAATCATGATCCAGCCGAAGGCGATAATAAGCCCGCCCTGCAATATTGCACTGATCGCATAGGACTGGAGAATATCGTTGTGGATGCTCCATTCACTCTTGCCCAGCCGCGCCAGGCGCTCCTTCTCAACCGCCCAACCACGTTTCGTTGCACCCGGTATTTCCCGCAGCACGAACTTGTAGATCGATTCACCCATGCGCGAACTGGCGGGATCCTCGGGCGTCGCCACATCGCGATGATGCCCGCGGTTGTGCTCTATACAAAAGTGACCGTAGGCCGGCACCGCCAGTACGATCTTGGCGAGAAAACGTTCCAGTTCAGGCTTTTTGTGACCCAACTCATGCGCGGTGTTAATCCCCAGGCCACTGTAACTGCCGGCTGTGAGGGCCAGCACAATGACCGACCAGATGGTCAGGCTCTGCGTACCGACAAACCAGGCGATTGCAATCAACACAATAAAATGCATCGGCACGGTAAGCCAGGTCAGAATACGGTAGTACGTATCCTGCTCCAGCTGCGGCACGATTTCTTCCGGCGGGTTGTTTTCATCGGAGCCAAACGCGTAGTCCAGGAACGGGACCACGAGGTAGTTGAACAACAGCGGAATCACGAGCATCCACTGCGAGTCGAACACAAAATACAGGGCGATGCCCAACACCGGAAACAGCGGCATGGCCAGCGATGACATCCACAGGTGGCGCTTCTTGTCCGTATACTCAATATGACCCTTTTCGGGGTGCTCCAATACATAGGCAGTGCTCATGACAGTGCTCTCCTTATAGATTCAAGTGAGCCTAGCTTACCTTGGGATAGCCCGTGCCTTGTTTTCACTAAAAGACATATTAATTGTCATTAAGTGACATTTTAGTGGGTTTAGGATAACGTCTCCCCATGCCCAGAACCATAGAACTGTCCGCGGCCTATGCCCGCCTTACCCTGCAATCCGGCGTCGCGCCGGCAGAGGAACTGCTGCGAGGTGTAAACCTCAGTGAAGAAGCCCTGGCGGGAATGGAATTTATCGACGCACCTGATCTTGCCCAGTTGTTCCGCAACTACGACCGCCATGTGCAGGATCGCGCCTGGACGACCCGACTCGGTGCACAGTTCAATATCGCCGCGCACGGACCACTGGGGTTCGCCGCACTGAGCGCACCCACACTGGGGGAAGCGCTCGACGTGATGGGCACATTGAACGAAAGCCGGAACACTGCCCTGAACGCACGCACGTATGCCACTTCCACGCATTACGTGCTGCGCCTGGAAGACGCCACAGGGGAGCCTGATTTCGCGCAATGGCTGATGGAAGTTGTTAGTAAAGTGCTGGAGGAACTGCTTTCCGCGATTCTTGGGCACCCTGTGGGCAAGAACGTGCTGATCAGTCTTTCACATCCGCCGCCGCAGGACGCCGAGCTTGTGATTGCCGGCTATGATGGCACCGTGATCTTCGGCGCAGCGCAAAACAGCATTGCCGTCCCGCTGGCGTGGCGCCACCTGCCCTCCCCGCTCTTCGACGAATCCGTCTACCGCGCCAATGTCATTAAATGTCGTGAACTGATCGCGGCCCGTGAACAGGTCGGCAGCATCGCGGTGGCGTTGCGCAATCGGTTGACCAATCACTTTGACACGCAATTGCTGCAACCGGGCGGAGCCTCCTCACCGCCGACCCTTGAACAGGTGGCTGAACTGATGCACCTCACACCCCGCACTCTCATCCGCAAGTTGCAGCGGGAAGAGACCGCCTACAAAAACGTGCTGGAAAGCCTGCGCCGCGAATACGCCGAACGCCTCCTGCAGGACGCGCGGCTTAAAGTGGCGGACGTGGCAGAAATACTCGGCTATCGCGAGGCGGCGAATTTCACCCGCGCGTTCAAACGCTGGTACGGTGAATCACCGGCGGCGTGGCGACGGCGATAGCGGTTCTCCTGCGCACAGTCGCGCCAGAGTGACTTTATGTCATCCAGGGGTAGCCCCGGCGCCCCTGCAATCCACCGGTATGAATCGCCAGAATGGGCGTGCCGGCATTCCACTCACCCGTTTTTATCAGCTGATGGATCGCGAACAACATTTTCCCTGTGTACACAGGGTCCAGCGGCACCTCCTGCACGGCCTCGAATGCCAGGATGAATTCGCGCAGCGCAGAACTCACACGCGCAAAGCCACCACAGTGGAAGTCGTGACGAATAGACCAACCCGCCTGGCGACCCGCATCCGATGCGGCCAGCAGATCCAACACCCGCTGCTCAAGATCGGTCGCCCCTTTCAACGCGGAGATACCGACAATCTCACAGTCCGTATCGAGGGATGATACCAACCCCGCCAGCGTCGTGCCGGTGCCCACCGACACGACAACTCGCCCGACCTGCGGCGCCACGTCCCCGATCAGTTCGCCGATGGCTGCGCAACCCCTTACACCGGCGGGCGATGCACCACCCTCGGGAATCAACAGGCAGGGCGCGAAACGCTCGCGCAATTCCCGCTGATAATCCACGTCGTTACGCCGCCGGTACTCAGTGCGGCTGACCCGCTGTAATTTCATTCCCCAGGACACCGCATCGGCCAGCATCGCCGTTTCATCCTCGGCTGCCTCACCGCGGACGATGCCCACCGTTTCAATCCCGTTCTGCTGTCCCAGCGCCGCCAGCGCGTGCAAATGATTGGACCAGGCGCCACCAAACGAGACCAGGCGTTCGGCACCGGAGTGCCGGGCCTGCGCAAGATACTCGCGCAACTTGAACGCTTTATTGCCGGGCGCGAGGCCACCGCTCTGGTCGAGGCGCAGCAGACTGACATTGCCCATCGATACGCCCAGAACGGGCGCTTCAGCCAGATGTTGTAGTAATGAACTGCCGGGCTGGTCTATGACAAACCCACGTTGTTCTTAGCCAGCACCTGCTCGGCGCGATAGCTGGAGCGGACAAAAACCCCGGACACGACTTCCAGGAAGCCCTTTTCAAGCCCCCACTGGCGATACCGCTCAAATTCAGCGGGGGTGACATAACGGTCGATGGGGTAATGGTTGAGCGTGGGCTGCAGGTACTGGCCCAGCGTGAGAATATCGACCCTGGCGGCGACGAGATCGTCCATACAGGCCAGGATTTCCTCCTCGGATTCTCCCAGTCCCAGCATCAGGCTGGTCTTGGTCAACACCTCGGGACGGTAGGTCTTGGCATGAGCCAGCACATCAAGTGTCTGCTGGTAGCCTGCGCGAGGATCGCGCACCGGATGGGTCAGGCGCCGCACCGTTTCAATATTTTGCGCGAACACAGCAATACCAGAATCCAGCACCGTCTCGACATCCGACAGCGCACCCAGAAAATCCGGGGTGAGCGCCTCCACGGCGGTTTCGGGGTTGATCTCCTTCACCTGCTTTACGCAGGCAGCGTAATGCCCTGCACCACCGTCCGGCAGGTCGTCGCGATTAACCGACGTCAGCACCACATACTTGAGGTTCATCAACTGTACGGAGCGTGCAGTGTGCTGCGGCTCTTCCGCATCCAGCCAGCCCCTCGGATTTCCGGTATTCACTGCACAAAAACGGCAGGCGCGGGTACACACATCGCCCATTAACATGATCGTTGCGGTGCCGGCGCTCCAGCACTCACTCATATTGGGACACTTGGCCTCTTCGCATACCGTGGCCAGTTTGTGTTCGTGCACGATGCCCTGCACTTTCTCGAAGGTGGGACCGCCGCGCACGCGAACGCGCAACCAGTCCGGTTTGCGCAGGCGCTCACCCGCGTTCGCAGTGGACTTGATACCGTCCTTGATGGCGGTAATGCCCCTGTCGTTTACAAACTTGGTGCCGCTGCCCACCTGTACGGCGGGGATGCGGTCTGGGTCGGACATCGTTTCTGGCCCCGGCACTACGCTGTGCAAAGGCAGGATTATAGCGGATCAACTGCTCACAACATACCTGCCAATTGCGCCGTTACTTGAGGCAGGACAAGGTACTACCAGCGTTGCCCCGTTTACGATACGGTTGGAGTCATCACGTCCGGGAATTGCCTGTAATGCCTAAAGCCCTGTCCGCATGGCCCGCTCGCATCGATTTGCTGCAAAGCCTTTCCGGGTTGCTGCTGGTACTGTTCATCTGGGCCCATATGTTTTTCGAATCCAGCATACTGCTGGGTGAGGATGCGATGTACCAGGTGTCCAGGATGTTTGAGGGTGAACCGCTGTTCGGCAAGCCGTATCCTCTGCTGGTGTCTGCGGTGGGGATCACCGTATTTGTCCTGGTCGCAGTGCACGCGATCCTCGCGCTGCGCAAGTTCCCATCCAGCAGCCGGCAATATCGCCAGCTGCACCGACACATGGGCGCGATTCGCCACCCGGATACCGCATTGTGGTATGCGCAGGTCATTACTGGTTTTTGCCTGTTTTTCCTTGTCCCTACTCACCTGTACACGGTGATTACCCAGCCTGAAAACATCGGCCCTTACGCCTCGTCCGATCGCGTTTGGAGCGAGCGTTTCTGGATCGTCTATGCGCTACTGCTGCTGACAGTGCACGTCCATGCGGCCATCGGTGTATACCGGCTGGCCATGAAGTGGTACGCCCCCAGCGGTGTGAACGCCACAAGGAACCGGGCCCGGCTGAAACTGGCGATGTGGTGCATCCTGGGTTTCTTCATCGTTCTGGGCACCGCCAGCCTGCTGACCTATATGCGTATCGGTTATCAGCACGCCGACCGGGCGGGCGAACGCTACGTTCCCGCTGCGCTGCACACGGAGGACAGCTAGGCCATGCAGATTATCTATACCGATGTACTGGTCGTCGGCGCCGGGCTGGCGGGGCAGCGCGCCGCGATCGGCGCAAAGCGCCGCGGCCATGACACCATTGTGCTCAGCCTGGTGCCGGCCAAGCGGTCGCATTCAGCAGCGGCCCAAGGCGGCATGCAGGCGAGCCTGGGCAACTGCCTCGGCGCATCCGGTGACAATGAGGACATCCACTTTGCCGATACCGTGCGCGGCAGCGACTGGGGTGCCGACCAGGAAGTGGTCCGCATGTTCACGCATACCGCGCCAAAGGGGATTCGGGAACTCGCCGCCTGGGGCGTACCCTGGAATCGGGTACAGCGCGGCAAACACGAGATCACCGTGGACGGAAAGAAACAAACCGTCGAGGAGTCCGACGCAGCACACGGGCTCATTACCTCACGCAATTTCGGCGGCACCAGGAAATGGCGTGCCTGCTTTGTGTCGGACGGCACTGGCCACGCGATGCTGTACACGATGAGCAACCAGGCGATCGCCGCCGGTATTCCCGTGCACGAACGCATGGAGGCACTGGCACTCATTCACGAGGGCGAACGCTGCTGCGGCGCGATCGTACGCAACCTGCAAAGTGGCGAACTGCTGGCCTATGTCGCCAAAGCCACCTGCATTGCCACAGGCGGCTATGGCCGTATCTACCGGGTATCCACCAACGCGGTGATTAACGAGGGGATGGGTGCGGCGATAGCACTGGAAACCGGTATCGCCAGCCTCGGCAATATGGAGGCCATCCAGTTCCACCCCACCGCTATCGTGCCGGCCGGCATCCTGGTCACTGAAGGCTGTCGCGGTGACGGCGGATTGCTGCTGGACGGCGCCGGCCACCGCTTTATGCCCGACTATGAGCCGCAGAAAATGGAGCTCGCCTCCAGGGATGTCGTTTCCCGGCGCATGGAGCAACACATTGCCGCTGGCCACGGTGTACAGGGGCGCTTCGGTGAACACCTGTGGCTGGATATCCGGCTGCTGGGCAAAGCGCACATCGAGCGCAACCTGCGCGAAGTGAAGGAGATTTGTCATTACTTCCTGGGCATTGATCCCGTGAACGACCTTATTCCCGTGCGACCGGCCCAACACTACTCCATGGGCGGCGTGCGCACCGACCACCGTGGGCAGAGCCCGCAGCTGCGTGGGTTATTTGCGGCGGGAGAATCGGCCTGCTGGGATATACACGGCTTCAATCGACTCGGCGGCAATTCGGTAGCAGAGACCGTGGTCGCCGGCATGATCGTCGGCGACAGCATGGCTGACTTTTGTGATTCACAGGAAGGCGCGCTACAAATATCCACCGCACTGGTGGAGGAGTTTGGTCGCCGCGAGCGCCAGCGCCTGGTGGCTATCTCCAGTGGCACAGGCGGTGAAAATGCGTTTGAGCTCACGCGACTGATGCAGGATACGATGACCGCGAGTGTCGGTATTTTCCGTCACGGCGAGCGACTGCGCGAAGCGGTCGACACCTTGCAGGGACTGCAGCGACGCGCCGCCAATATCACCCTGCGCAGCAGTGCACCCGGTGCCAATCCCGAACTGGTCGCAGCGTACCGTTTAAAGCGTATGCTGAAACTGGCGCAATGCACCGCATTCGGCGCGCTGCAACGCACTGAGAGTCGCGGCGCGCACTATCGCGCGGACTACCCGCAGCGCAATGACAGGGAGTGGCTGCGGCGCACGCTCGCCAGCTGGCCAGACGCCGACGCCACGTTGCCAACACTGGAATACGAAGCATTGGATATCATGGGCATGGAGCTTCCGCCCGGCTGGCGCGGCTATGGGGACAGGGACTATATCGCACATCCCGACACAGAACGTCGCCAGCATGAAATCGACGCAGTACTGGCTGGCCTGGGGGAGACGGCCGACCGCTATCGGCGTCAGCAGGCCCTGATGCCCTTCGAGCACTTACTGCCAACCCATCTGCGCAAGCGCAATCAGCGCGTGGGGGATGAACTATGAATCAGATTGCCGTTAAAGAAGCACCCCGCTCCCTGAAAATCCGCATTCTGCGACACAACCCGCACGACCCCGGCAGCAGCCCTCACCTGCAGACATTCGAGCTGGAGGAAGCGGAGAGCATGACGCTGTTCATCGCGCTCAATGAGATCCGCCAGACCATGGACCCGTCGCTGCAGTTTGATTTCGTCTGTCGCGCCGGTATCTGCGGCAGCTGCGGCATGATTATCAACGGTCGCCCGGGGCTGGCCTGCCGCACCCTTACCCGAAACCTGCCGGAGTGCATCACGCTCGCACCACTGCCCGCCTTTGAGCTCATCGGTGATCTCTCCGTAAACACCGGCAAATGGATGCGGGGGATGTCCGAGCATCTGGAAACCTGGGTTCACCAGCGCGATCAGGATAAGGCCGATATCGACCGGCTGGAAGAGCGTATGGAACCCGACCTGGCGGAAAAAATCTATGAGCTGGAGCGCTGTATCGAGTGCGGTTGCTGTATCGCCGCCTGTGGCACCGCCCGCATGCGCGAGGATTTTGTCGGCGCGGTGGGATTGAACCAGATCACCCGTTTTCGACTGGACCCAAGGGATGAGCGCAGCGATGCAGACTTCTACAGCCTCGTGGGAGATGAGTCGGGCGTATTCGGTTGTATGACGTTACTCGGTTGTGAGGACTACTGCCCCAAGGACCTGCCGCTGGCCGCGCAGATTGCGTTCCTGCGCAGGCGCATGGCGGCGACGGGCAGTTAATCCAGCAATCGGCTCACTGCTTTAGAATGGGCGACCTTACCCTGGTCAAAGTACGCCTCGTGGTTCTCTTCAATTTTCGGCAGGTCATAGAGATAATTTACCATGATGCCGGCAGACTGTTTCCGCCCTTTCGACGACAGATCCGCACCGCCGTGAATGCCGTGCAATTGTGCGCCGTTGCCCAGGTGAAAACGCGCCACTGGATCCTGTGGCAGGCGACCTGACTTCACGCGCAGCAAATAGTGCGCACACAGTTTCAGCAGTGCATCGTAGACCTGCGCGTCCACGACGGCGCCCACTGGTACTTTCACCCGGTCCGCCAGGTGCCCGGGTACCAAGCCCTCGAGATCAGCGTCGAGCAACCAGTTGCGAAAGCCCGGAACCGGGGACAGTGTGACAAAGTATTTCAGCCGGGGAATTTCCTTTTTCAACTCCTCCACCACGCCCTTGATCAAAAAATTGCCAAACGTAATGCTGGCCAGACCGGGATGACAGTTACTGATGGAATAAAAGACAACAGTGTTTACACGCTCGTGTGAAGCGCCTTCACGCTCCGGCAGTAACAGGGGCGGCAGGGATTCCGGAATACTGTTGGTCAGCGCAATCTCTACAAATACCAGTGGGTCGTTGGGCAACGCGGGGTGAAAAAATGCGAAGCAGCGACGGTCGTCACGCAGGCGACTGCGCAAATCGTCCCATCCATTGATCTCATGCACCGCCTCATAGTGAATAATCTTTTCCAGCACGCTCGCCGGCGAGGACCAGTCGATACGCCGCAACTCCAGGAAGCCCTTGTTGAACCAGGAGATAAACAGGTGCTTCAGGTCAGAGTCCACGCCGCGCAATTGCGGGTGAGTCCGCAATATATCCAGCAGGTGTCCGCGCATCGCTACCAGCGTGCGGGTACCCTCCGGCGCCACGTTAATTCTGCGGAACAATTTCTGCCGGGGCGCTTCTGTCGCGTTTTTTATCGCCCAGAGGTTTTCTATACAGGCATCCTCGCGATATTGATCGGCCGCCGCCAGGACAGCAGCGCTATCGACTTCAAAATCGTTGGCCAGTGCAGTGAAGAACTCCAGGCGCTGGGCGACAGGAAGCGTCTGGTAGGCGGTAGCAACCTCACTGGCCAACGCCAGGCCGGACGCCTCCCCGCGATGATCCAGAAGCTCCGCACAGAGTCCAATCAGGCCAGCGACTGACGATAGCGGGGCCGGTTGGGAGGCACGGCGCCGTTCCAGCAGATCACGCCCGACGACCAGCACAGAACTCAGCGTTCGCCCCAGCGTCGTCAGGGTTCTCGCGGGGAAATCCGCATAGGAGCGGGCGGCAACCTCCGTTGAACGCTCCGCGTTGAACTGTTCTTCCGGCATTTTCTGCTTCCTTCTTCACTGCAGTACCACGGCAGCCACAAGCTGCGTCTAAACCAATGTGCGACCGCGCAGCTAACTTCCTTACGCTAAATTCCTGACACCACTATAGGGTATTGGCTCCCGGGTTGTTACCCTCGCACAACAGCGACACGGCTAGAAACCCGGAAAAATGTGCGGCAGATAACACTTCAGGAGCCTGCACGACGCGTACTCACACTGATGCCGCCCGAAAAAAGAAGCTCCACCCTACTTGGCGTCTACACGCGTAATAGCCTATTCTGTGCCGCACGACCCCGTATTGGCCATAGAACTGCAAATTGACTGGAATGCGTATCATGAAACTAACCACCGGATTTATCGCCCTGCTGCTCTGCACAAGCCTACTGGGCGGATGCGCCCAGTTTGAAAGTAAACGCGGGGTGGAGGTTAACTGGCAGTCGACCGTTACCGAACAACTGGTCAACGGCCAGAGCACACGGCGTGATGTTCTCGCGATGCTGGGCCCGCCTTCCCAGGTCATTGCCCTCGACGGCGAATCCGCCCTGTACTACCTGTTCGAACATTCCGAGGGTGAGGGTCTGGTGCTGATCCTCTACAACTCCATGCGTATCGACACCCGATATGACAGGGCCATATTCTTCTTCGACGAAAACGATGTCCTGACCGAGTTTGCCACCCGCCTGTATCCAGCCGATGAGGGCTAGCACGGTAAAAACGCTCGTCACCCTGCTGGCTTGCTGGCTATTAACAGCCTGCTCACAGTGGCACTATGACCTCGGCGTGCCGCTCGCAGATACGCCCGCCCCGGCACAACACACAAGTTTAGCCGATGCGCTTGACCTGCTTGGGCCGCCACTGCGTATGTCCGCCACGGACACCGGGTTTGTTCTCGCCTGGGAGCACTGGCACATCCGCGAAAATTCTGTGGGATTCAGCCTGGGCGCCTTGGGTGCTGATTTCATGTCAGCCGACTGGGGCGAGATGCGTATCAAGGGTGAGTTTTTGTTGCTGACTTTTGATAAAGACCACCTGTTAACCAGCGCCACTCGATCAGAGTGGGACAACCACGGTGGCGGCGGCAAGGCCATCCAGCCTTTCTTCGGCTTCATCTCTGTGGTGGATGTGGATGACCTCACTGAGATGATGCCGCAGCACCGCTGGGGAAGCGCCCTCTTCCAGCGGCTTCCCGGCACGTTAAATGCCAACTCAAATCTCGATACTGGTCAGAGCGGCCTGCAACAGCGCGGCACGCCTACGGCGGCAGGTCAGCAGTCCCTGGAAATGGATTGACAGGCAGGCGACAGGCGTCTCACGGCCATCCCGCTCCCGCAGCACCGACACGGTATGTTTCAATCTTTCCGGTTTTCTCCGCGGCAGATTCCTTGCCGCCAGAGGATTGCGCGGTGACTGCGAACAGGGTCTTGCCATCGTGCCCGCCCAGCATACACGCGTAGCAATTCTGGCTGGTGG
>JAGRIK010000050.1 GCA_020443325.1 Halioglobus sp. | reverse complement strand
TGGTCGGTAATGCCGCCCGCTCGGGTCTTTCGGCCCTGATGAATGGCAACACAGTGGAGAAGATTGTCGACAGGGTTCACTGCGATGTGCTGTCAATGCCTTGACAGGTATTGCGCTCGCTAATTAGTTCAGGTTGTTGGAGACCGCCCAAACGGCGGCTTCAACACGTGAGCGCAAGTTCAGCTTCTTCAGCAAGTTTTTAACATGCACTTTGACCGTTGCCTCGGTGATTCCCAGCGCTGCACCGATCAATTTGTTGCTGTTCCCCACGGCGATCATTCCCAGAATCTGTCGTTCCCTGTCGGTCAGCTTTGCAGCGTGATCCGTCCGGTCGGCTTTTTCATCCCGCAGGGTGCTTGCGAGTATGCGAGTCAATTCCGGGCTGAGTACCAGTTGCCCGCGCTCGGCCTGTAGCAGGGCGCTGACCAGTTCTTCAGGCTCCAGGTCTTTCAGCAGGTAGCCATCTGCGCCCGCCCTGAGCGCCGCAATCACATCGCTGTCATTGTCCGAAACCGTGACGATAAGAATGCAGGCGGTTTCGCCGCTCTCACGCAGAGCCGCTGTGGTCTGGATGCCGTCCATGCCCTTCATGTTCAGGTCCATGAGAATCATGTCAGGGTTATGGACTGGCACAAGGGCGAGCGCTTCCTCGCCACTACCTGCCTCGGCAACAACCTGGAGGCCCTCCTGCATCTCGATCAGTTGCCGCATACCCCTGCGCATCATGGGATGATCGTCGACAAGCAGAATACGTGTCATAGTGGCCGCTGCTCCTGTGCCAGGTTTCCAGTCTGGCGCTTGTCTTCGATAGCACCTGATACCGCATGGTCTGCGGTAAACTGAAGGAAAACTTCGGCGCCACCTCCTGTCGCGTTGCGAAATTCGATGGTGCCTCCCAGTATTTGTGCTCGCTCGCGCATGATTGTCTGGCCGTAGTGGTTGGGTCCGGGCGTGGGCGCGCTGAAGCCGCTGCCATTGTCGCTGATTCGAACTTCGACCCTGCCCAGTTCCCGCTCAAGGCCCAGTTGAATTGTCGCCTTATCGGCCCCCGAGTGGCGCAGTACGTTGGAGAGAGCCTCACGTACAATTTGCAGAATGTGAATCTCCTCGTTGGGCGTAAGGGGGTAATTCTGCAGAGTTGTTTCCAATGTTACCGAAATACCGCCCTTGTCCTCAAATTCCTGCGCTGTCGCTGCCAGCGAGTCGTGTAGTCCTGGCGAGTCCAGTTGTAGCCGAAACGTGGTGAGCAGTTCGCGCAGTTGCGCATAGGCGGACTGCACGCCTGCTCGAATTTCCGCCAGTACGCTATCGATCTGCTCTTTCCCTGCGTTCTGCGCCAACAGGCTTTGCAAGCGACTGGTCTGGATTTTGGTGAAAGACAACGATTGGGCAATAGAATCGTGCAATTCCCGGGCCATGGCATTGCGCTCTTCACTCAACGCAATGCGATGTTCCTGCTCCTTTCGAGTTTCACTGGCGAGGGATGCGCCAATGGTATCGGCAAGCGCCGTCAGCATAAGGTTGTGCTCGTTGCCGAAGCTGGCGTGGTCGGCGATCCTGACGACCAGGCAACCGTAGTCCCTACTATCGTGTGTCAGGGTATAGGTCCGTGTTTGCTTGTCTGTGGCAGGTGGGGAGGCGGCCCCGGAATCCTGCAGTCGGCCCGACTCGGGACGTGAAATAATCAGGAACGGGTAGTCAGGGGAGGCGTGATGCAGGTGAACTTCACTTGCGACAATATCTGTTTCCCGGCGCAGGTGATCCATTGTTCGCTCAAGTTTGCTGATGATGTTGCCCTCCGCGCTCAGCCGGCGTGACGTATCGTACAGGAAGCGCAGTATCTTCTGCGCCTCTTCAAGGTGTCGAGTCTTGGAGCGCACTTGTTGCTCGAGCGTGCGGTACATGCCATCCAGGCTCCCCGCCATGTCATTAAACGTGTTTGCCAGCAGTGTCAGTTCATTGTCATTCGCGCTGTCCAGGCGCATGGAAAAATCACCGGCCCGCAGCTTGCCGGCCATTTCCACGAGTTGGTTGAGGGGGCCTACCACGTAGGTATAAACCGACAGGAACATCATGCTGGCGAGGAAGATGGTGAGCAACAGACTGGCGCCCTGTATAAATCGTAGAACCCGGAACTTGCTTTCCGTCTGGAGTTCGAGCTTCTTCACCAGTTCATTGATGTCGGCCACGAACAGGTCAATTTTTTGCAGCATGTCTTCCGGAGTGAGTTCCATCCTCAGCAGCTCAGGCTGGAGCTGCTGCCACTCGCTCTCAATTCCGATGAAAGCGTCCTCCAGTACCTGATTCCCGGAGCTGTGAATATGGCCTGAGAGAACAGGGGTCTGCAGTTGCTTCTCGAATCGTACAACAGCCTGCTCGAGCTTCGCCGGGTTGCCCAGGTCTGAGCCTGTCGATGCGAGCAGGTACTCATTAGCGATGCGGTAGGACTGCATCCGCAGTGAGCCGGCGAGATTGATGCGAACAGCATCGTTTTCGCTGCTCTCAGCCGTCAGGTAGGAGGCCACCATATTCACCATTGCCAGCAGTATGACCGCGGCCAGCGCCATGCCGGTGCGATGTACCAGTGATTGATGAAACTCTTTGCTCATAGTGGGTGGTAATCGCTTGAACTGGCCGACGTTACTCAAATCGATCGAGCATTCAGTCTACCACTAAAGTGGTAGCTGCACGGGTATATGGTGGTAGTCGTTCCGCGATGTTGATCTGCATCAAAGTCCCGGGCGGTGATCACGCTATGTTGGTCACTGGATTTTGCAAGTGGAGACTGGCGGATGCCGAGCCAACAGTACAAACAATGGTCAGTGCTCACCATGAACACGCTGGCGTTTGCCTGCAACTTCGCGGTGTGGACGATGTTTTCCATTATCGGTATCAGGATAAAGGAAGAGCTTGGGCTGTCTGATACGCAGTTCGGTGTGCTTGTTGCTACGCCCATCCTGACCGGCTCGCTGACCCGGCTGCCACTGGGCATCCTGACTGACCGGTATGGCGGTCGCATCGTATTTTTCATCCACATGCTGCTGGTGGCGATACCCACCTACGGGTTGGCCTTTGCCGACCAGTACTGGCAGTACCTGGTGATCGGCCTGTTCGTCGGGCTTGCGGGCGGCTCATTTGCGATTGGTATCGCCTACACCTCCGCGTGGTTCGAGTCGAACCGCCAGGGCACCGCGATGGGTATCTTCGGGGCAGGTAATGCCGGTGCGGCCATCACCAACCTGGTGGCGCCGATGATTGTCGTCGCGTTTGGCTGGCGCATGGTCCCGCAGGTTTACTCCATTGCTATGGTCGTCATGGCTGTCATCTTCTGGTTCTTTACGTTTCCCGATCCCGCACAACAGAAGCGAGCGGAGAGTGGAGAGCATTTATCCCTTGCCCACCAGTTGGCCCCGTTGAAAGAGTTGCGGGTATGGCGTTTTGGCCTGTACTACTACTTTGTGTTCGGCGGGTTTGTCGCGCTCGCGCTATGGCTGCCGAAATACTATGTCGGCGAATACCAGATGGACCTCAAAACGGCATCGCTGATCACCATGTGTTTTACCCTGCCATCCGGGCTCATACGTGCTTTCGGCGGATGGCTGTCGGATAAATACGGCGCAAGGAATGTGAACTGGGCGGTGTTCTGGGTCTGCCTCGTTTGCCTGTTCGTGGTCTCCTACCCACAGACTACTTACATTGTTCACGGCATCAGTGGCGATCACCGCTTTGCTATCGGTACCAATGTCTGGGTGTTCACGTCGCTCGTATTCGTGATCGGGATCGCACAGGGAATTGGCAAGGCCAGCGTTTACCGGATTATTCACGACTACTACCCGGACAATATGGGTTCTGTCGGAGGCATGGTGGGCGTCATTGGCGGCCTGGGCGGATTCAGCCTGCCGATTTTCTTTGGCATCGCCTCCGACCTGCTGGATGTGCGCAGTTCCTGCTTCATGCTCCTGTTCGGAGTGGTGGGAATCTGCATGATCATGATGCATATCGCGATACGTAATATGCGTGCCGCTGAAGGTATGGATATACAGCCACACGCGACTTGATGAGGAGACAACAATGGCCGATATAAAGACATGGAATGTGGAGGATGAGACCTTCTGGGAGACGGGCGGCAAGTCCGTAGCCAATCGCAACCTCTGGATCTCGATTCCCTGCCTTCTGGCTGGCTTTGGGGTCTGGATGCAGTGGGGTGTTCTCACGGTGCAGATGCTCAATCTCGGCTTTCCCTATGAGCAGTCGGAGCTGTTTATCCTGACCGCGATTGCCGGCCTGACGGGGGCCACGCTCAGGATCCCCTCAAGTTTCTTTATCCGGCTTTTTGGCGGGCGCAATACCATCGCCTTCACGACCGCATTGCTGATTCTTCCGGCAATCGGTGCGGGCTTTGCACTGCAGGATAAAAATACACCGTTGTGGGTGTTCCAGTTGCTGGCGCTGCTGTCCGGCTTTGGCGGTGGCAACTTCGCCTCCAGCATGTCGAATATCAACTTCTTCTTCCCTAAGCGCATGCAGGGCTATGCGCTGGGCATGAATGCAGGCCTGGGCAACTTTGGTGTAACTACCATGCAGATCGTGGTTCCGCTGGTGATGACCGCGTCGATCTTCGGTGCGCTCGGCGGTGAGCCAATGCTGCTGCAATCCACGTCGGGAACCCTGATCGGCAAAATCCCGGCGGGCTCCGAGACCTGGATTCAGAACTCCGGATTTATCTGGTTGCTGACACTGATTCCGCTCAGTCTTCTCGCGTGGTTTGGTATGAACAATATCAGTACCGCCGAAGTCACACCCAGGCAGCCGGGTGCCATCGCCAGTTTCAGTATGATGTCGGGCATGCTGTTGATCGGTTTCCTGACTGCGATTTGTGGCCTCTGGTTATTGTTACCCGAGCAGGCGAATGGTTCAGGGTTTGGTGTGCCCAAGGAGATCGTCCTGCTGGTGGTTATCACGGCCACAGTTTTGCTGCTTAAGCTGTTACCGGGGCAGATCCGCACCAATCTGCAGCGGCAGTACAAGATTTTCGGCAATCACCATACGTGGGTGATGAGCGTTATCTACACGATGACCTTCGGCTCGTTTATCGGTTTTTCCGCCGCGTTTCCGCTGGCGATCAAGGTCATTTTTGGCTACTCCCATATCATGGGGCCAGATGGTGTGATGACGCACGATACGATCAATAACAATGGCCCCAGTGCGCTGATGTATGCCTGGATGGGCGCTTTCATCGGCGCACTGATTCGACCTGTCGGTGGCTGGATAGCCGATAAGGTTGGTGGCGCGCTTGTCACCCAGGTTATCACCGTGGTGCTGGTGTTCAGTGCGCTGGGAGTCGCCTACTACATGAAGGCGGCCTATGCATCGGCCACGCCGGAGGAATATTTTGTGCCGTTCTTCCTGTTGTTCCTGGTGCTTTTTGCGGCGACAGGTATCGGCAACGGATCGACGTTTCGCACGATCTCACAGGTGTTCAATAAAGAGCAGGCAGGGCCGGTACTCGGCTGGACCTCTGCGGTGGCCGCGTACGGCGCTTTCTATATCCCGCAGGTCTTTGGCGAGCAGATCAAGGCGACAACTCCTGAGTATGCAGCGTATGGGTTTGCCGCATTCTACGCCGTATGCCTGGGGATTAACTGGTGGTTCTACCTGCGTAAGAACGCCGAGTTTCACAACCCTTGAGCGGGTATCCGAGATGAACAGCACTGGATTATTTGAAAGGTAAAATGTCATGAGCCACTTTCTGGATAGATTGCAGTTTTTCAAGAAGAAAACCGGCGAGTTCGCAGACGGACACGGCGATGTCACCAATGAGTCGCGAGCCTGGGAAGATGGCTATCGGCAGCGCTGGCAGCACGACAAGATTGTCCGGTCTACCCACGGTGTCAACTGTACGGGTTCGTGCAGTTGGAAGATCTATGTCAAGAATGGGCTGGTGACCTGGGAAACCCAGCAGACCGACTACCCCAGAACTCGCCCGGACCTGCCCAACCACGAGCCACGGGGCTGTCCACGCGGCGCCAGTTACTCCTGGTACCTGTACAGCGCAAACCGGCTCAAGTACCCCAAGGTGCGCAAGCCCCTGCTCAAACTGTGGCGCGAATTACGCAGCCAGCATACCAATCCTGTCGACGCGTGGGCCGCGATTGTCGAGGACCCGGTGCGCGCCGAGTCCTACAAGTCCGCGCGTGGTATGGGTGGCTTTGTCCGTTCCAGTTGGGATGAGGTTAACGAGATTATCGCCAGCGCCAATGTCTACACCATCAAGAAGTACGGGCCAGACCGGGTCATCGGTTTTTCTCCGATTCCGGCCATGTCCATGGTGTCCTATGCCGCGGGCTCGCGCTACCTGTCACTCATCGGTGGCGTGTGCATGAGTTTTTACGACTGGTACTGTGACCTGCCGCCGGCGTCGCCGATGACCTGGGGCGAACAGACCGATGTGCCTGAGTCTGCGGACTGGTACAACTCCAACTACCTGATCCTCTGGGGTTCCAATGTGCCTCAAACCCGCACCCCGGATGCCCATTTTTTTACCGAGGTGCGCTATAAGGGTGCAAAAGGTGTGGTCATCACGCCGGATTTCTCGGAAGCCGCCAAGTTGGCCGATACCTGGCTGAACCCCAAGCAGGGTACCGATGCCGCGATCGCGATGGCGTTTGGTCATGTCATCCTGAAGGAATTTCACCTGGACAAACCCAGTGAGTACTTCACTGACTATGTGCGTCGCTATTCCGATATGCCGATGCTGGTGCTACTGGAGAATTACGAGTCTGGTGTGCGCCCGGCGCGGTTCCTGCGCGCCAGCGATCTGGCCAGCGATGTCGCAGAGCAGTCCAACGCCGACTGGAAGACGATTGCACTGGATGAGAACAGCGGTGACCTTGTGTCACCGCAGGGTTCCGTCGGTTATCGCTGGGATGGCAGCGGTCGCTGGAATATGCAGGAGAAGGAGGGTGTGCAGGGCGGTGAGGTGAAGCTGCAGTTGTCGCTGCTGCAGCCGGAGTGTGATGTCGCCTCAGTCGCTTTTCCCTATTTTGCCAATGTGTCGCCCGAGCAGTGGGAGAACCAGGCGGGGGAGAGCGTGCAGTATCGCAACGTTCCTTTCAAGCGGATCACATTGTCCGATGGTAATCACGCCAAAGTCGCTACCGTGTACGACCTGATGATGGCTAATTATTCGCTTGATCGTGGCCTGGGTGGCGACAATGTCGCAGCCGACTATAACGATGACAGTGTGGCCTATACGCCCGCATGGCAGGAAAAAATTACCGGTGTGGATCGGGCAAAGGTTATCCAGGTGGCGCGCGAGTTTGCCGATACCGCGAACAAGACGCACGGCAAATCCATGATTATCGTGGGCGCCGCGATGAACCACTGGTATCACATGGACATGAACTATCGCGGCCTGATCAATATGTTGATCATGTGCGGTTGCGTGGGCCAGAGTGGTGGTGGCTGGGCGCACTATGTAGGCCAGGAGAAACTGCGACCGCAAACCGGCTGGTTACCGCTGGCCTTTGGCCTCGACTGGAGCCGACCGCCGAGGCAGATGAACTCCACATCGTTCTTCTACAACCACAGTTCGCAGTGGCGTCATGAGAAAGTGAACATGCACGATGTACTCTCGCCACTGGCGGACAAGGACAAGCACCCACAACACACTCTGGATTACAACATCAAGGCAGAGCGTATGGGCTGGCTTCCGAGCGCCCCCCAGCTCAACCGCAACCCGTTGGAGGTTGTGCGGGAGGCGGATGCCGCAGGTATTGACCCCAAGGAATACCTGGTGCGGCAGCTGAAGAGCGGCGATATCAAGTTTGCCTGTGAGTCACCGGACGATCCGGCCAATTTTCCGCGCAATATGTTCATCTGGCGCTCCAACCTGCTGGGTTCGTCGGGCAAGGGCCACGAGTACATGCTCAAGTACCTTCTGGGTACGCGCAACGGCTTGATGAATGAGGACAACGGCAGCCGCGACGGCCTGATACCGGAAGAAGTGGAGTGGGTTCCACAGGGCGCCGAGGGCAAGCTTGACCTGGTGACGACGCTCGATTTCCGTATGTCGTCCACCTGCCTCTACTCCGACATCGTGCTGCCGACAGCCTGCTGGTATGAGAAAGATGATCTCAACACCTCGGACATGCATCCGTTTATACACCCGCTGTCCAAGGCGACTGACCCGGCATGGGAATCGAAGTCGGACTGGGATATCTACAAGGGTATTGCAAAGAAATTCTCAGAAATCTCCGAGGGCAACCTCGGTGTCGAGAAAGATATTGTCACTGTGCCCATACTGCACGACACCCCGGGGGAAATCGCCCAGCCTTTCGATGTCGTGGACTGGAAGCACGGCGAATGCGATCTGCTGCCGGGTGTGACCGCGCCCAATATGGTAGTGGTCGAGCGGGATTATCCCGCAACGTATCGCAAGTTCACCTCGCTGGGGCCAGCCCTCGGGAAACTCGGCAATGGCGGCAAGGGAATCAGCTGGAATACTGACGAGGAGTTGGAACTGCTGGCGCAGCTGAATTACAAGGTCACCGATGGTGGTGTTGGCCAGGGCCAGCCGAAAATTGACACAGCGATCGATGCGGCAGAAGTGATCCTGAGCCTGGCGCCGGAGACCAATGGCAACGTTGCGGTGAAAGCGTGGGAGGCGCTGGGCAAGTTTACCGGCCTGGATCACAAACACCTCGCACTCCCCAAGCAGGACGAGAAAATCCGCTTCCGCGATCTGCAGGCGCAGCCGCGAAAAATCATTTCGTCACCCACCTGGTCCGGCCTCGAAGATGAGCATGTCAGCTACAACGCCGGCTACACCAACGTCCACGAGCTGATTCCGTGGCGGACGATTACCGGGCGGCAACAGTTCTACCAGGATCACAAATGGATGCAGGCGTTTGGCGAGCAGATGGTTGCCTATCGCCCGCCGATCCACACGCGCTCCCTCGAGTTGATGAAGGGTGTGAAGCCCAATGGCAACAAGGAGTTGGTGTTGAACTTCCTGACGCCACACCAGAAGTGGGGCATTCACAGTACGTACTCGGACAACCTGCTGATGCTGACCCTGTCTCGCGGCGGCCCGATTATCTGGCTGAACGAGGAGGATGCGAAGAGCGCGGGCATAGAGGATAACGACTGGATAGACACCTTTAATGCCAACGGTGCGATCGCCTGTCGCGCGGTCGTCAGCCAGCGCGTCAAGCCGGGCTCGGTGATGATGTACCACGCCCAGGAGCGCATCATCAATACACCCGGTTCGGCAGTGACCGGCACGCGCGGCGGCCATCACAATTCGGTGACCCGGGTCGTGATGAAACCCACGCATATGATTGGTGGCTATGCGCAGCAGTCCTGGGGTTTCAACTACTACGGTACGGTGGGTTGCAATCGGGATGAAATGGTCGTGGTGCGCAAGATGAGCGCAGTGGAATGGCTGGACGGTCCTGATGGGGATCAACCTCCCCAGCCGTTAGCGCAAGACGTTTAGGGAGAAGAGCAGATGAAAATTCGTTCACAAGTAGGCATGGTGCTCAATCTCGATAAGTGTATCGGGTGTCACACCTGCTCGATCACCTGTAAGAATGTCTGGACTTCGCGCGAGGGTACGGAGTATGCGTGGTTCAACAATGTTGAGTCAAAACCCGGTATCGGCTACCCCGACAACTGGGAGGATCAGGACAAGTGGAAGGGCGGTTGGCAGCGTGATGACAAGGGGAAAATCACACCGCGAATAGGCGGCAAGATGAAAGTACTTGCGAAGATTTTCGCGAACCCGGATATGCCGCAGATCGATGATTACTACGAGCCCTTCGATTTCGATTATCAGCACCTGCATACCGCGAAACAGGGCGAGCACCAGCCCACGGCCCGGCCGCGCTCATTAATATCCGGCAAGCGCATGGACAAGATCGAGGGCAGTGCCAACTGGGAAGAGATCCTGAGCGGGGAGTTTGAGAAGCGCAATAAGGATAAAAACTTCGATCACATCGAGAAACAAATCTACGGCGAGTATGAAAATACCTTCATGATGTACCTGCCGCGCCTGTGCGAGCACTGCCTCAACCCGTCCTGCGTAGCGTCCTGTCCCAGCGGCGCGATCTATAAACGCGAGGAAGACGGTATCGTGCTGATCGACCAGGACAAATGCCGTGGCTGGCGTATGTGCGTCTCCGCATGCCCGTACAAGAAAATCTACTTCAACTGGAAAAGCGGCAAGTCGGAGAAGTGTATCTTCTGTTATCCGCGTATAGAGGCGGGTATGCCGACTGTGTGTTCGGAGACCTGCGTGGGCCGTATCCGCTACCTGGGCGTGTTGTTGTACGACGCCGACAAGATCCTGGAAGTGGCATCGACTGAATCCGAACAGGATCTCTATGAGAAGCAACTGGAAGTGTTCCTCGATCCACACGACCCCGAGGTCATCGCCCAGGCGCGCAAGGATGGCGTGCCGGATTCCGTAATCGAGTCTGCGCAGAAGTCCCCGGTTTACAAGCTGGCCGTTGACTGGAAACTGGCCCTGCCCCTGCATCCGGAGTATCGCACGATGCCGATGGTCTGGTATGTGCCGCCGCTGTCGCCTATACAGGGCGCCGCTGATGCGGGCCATATCGGTATGAGCGGCGTCATTCCCGACGTCGACTCCCTGCGAATCCCCATCAAGTACCTGGCCAATATGCTAACGGCGGGCGATGAAAAGCCCGTGCGACTTGCCCTCAAGCGCCTGTTGGCGATGCGTGCTTACAAGCGGGGCCAGCATGTTGAAGGCGTCGAGGATATCGCCGTACTCGATGACGTCGGCTTGAGTGTCGCGCAGGCTGAGGAGATGTACCGCTACCTTGCCATCGCCAATTATGAAGATCGCTTCGTGGTGCCTACAGCGCACCGCGAGGAAGCCCTGAAATACGCGCAGGACGAGGCCCATGGCTGCGGGTTCAGTTTTGGCAATGGCTGCAGCGACGGCAACAACGAGGTGAACATGTTTGGCGGCAAGAAGGCCAACCAGAAGGACGTTATCGCCGCTGTCCAGATATGGGAGGAGTGAGAATGCGCATACTGAAAATTATCAGCCGCCTGCTGGATTATCCGCAGCAGGAACTGCTGACGTATCGCGCCGACCTGGCGCTGGAGATCGGGGATTCCCGGGAGATTTCACCAGAGATGCGTTTGCGCCTGCTGGATGTACTGGGTGCTCTTTCGGGCGGTGACCTGATGGATGCGCAGGAAAACTACGGGATGTTGTTCGACCAGGGACGCTCGGTGTCACTGCACCTGTTTGAACACGTGCACGGTGAGTCGAGGGACCGGGGCCAGGCAATGGTTGACCTGATGACGGTGTACCGCAATAACGGCTTTGAAATGGATGCGCTGGAACTTCCGGACTATCTGCCGTTGTTCCTGGAATACCTGTCCAATCGCCCCGACCTGGAAGTGCGGGAGTGGCTCGCTGATGTGTCTCATATCATCGCTCGCGTGGCCGCCCGGCTGGAAGAGCGCGGCGAGGTGGGCGCTTCCTATGCGGTATTGCTCGAGTCGCTGTTGATGATCGCCGGCCAGCAGGACCAGCTGGCGACATTGCGCGGCACGCTGGCAGACGAGCAACCGGATAACACGCCGGAAGCGATAGACCAGGAGTGGGAGGAGACTGCCGTCACGTTCGGTGCGCCGGACAAGAACTGTGGGCTCGACAAAAAACCGCAGGAGAGCCAGACCACTGCATTGCATTGGGTTGACGCTTCAGCGCAGTCCAGGGGGTATGTAGCATGAACATTGATCTGAACACGGTACTGTTTGCGCTGTACCCCTATATCGCAGTCGCCATTTGTATTGTCGGTTGCTGGATACGTTTCGATCGCGAGCAGTACAGCTGGCGCGCTGGCTCCAGCCAGTTGGTGCGTACCAGGGGAATGGTGCTGGCGAGCAATGCGTTCCACATCGGCATACTCTTCATTTTGATGGGGCATTTTGTCGGCCTGCTGACGCCCGAGGCGATCTACCACCACGTGATAACGACTGAAGCGAAGCAACTTCTGGCTATTGTTTCAGGCGGATTTTTCGGGCTGGTCTGCCTGCTGGGCCTGGGCATGTTGCTGCACCGGCGCATCACTGATCCCCGCGTGCGTGCCACGGGTACACGGGGTGACCTCGCGATACTTGTACTGCTGCTGATCCAGTTGCTTCTCGGTCTTGGCACTATATTTGCATCACTTCAGCATATGGACGGCTCGGTTATGTTGTTGCTCGCCGGATGGGCCCAGAGCATCGTGATGTTCCAGCCCGAGCAGGCGGCAGCCTATATAGCCAATGTCCATATCATCTATAAGCTGCATGTATTTTTTGGTATCAGCATTGTGCTGGTGTTTCCGTTTACCAGGCTGGTGCACATTATTAGTGCACCCATCTGGTACCTGGGGCGCGGTTACCAGATCGTCAGGCAGAAGAAAGCTTACTGAACAGTATCGACAGGGGATAGCGATGAAAGGGGCAATACATTACAACAGGATCGTCACGGGTCTGCTGCTGGCGGGTTGTACAGTCCCGAGTTGGGCTGAAGATGGCGTTACCTCCAGCCTTGCCCAGGCGGTGAAAAGCGGCACGGTAGCACTGGATTTTCGCTATCGCTTTGAAGGCGTTGACCAGGATGGCATAAGCAAGGATGCCGAGGCATCGACATTGCGCTCACGCATTACAGCGACCTCGGGTTCGCTGCATGGCTTTACCGTGCTGGGAGAAGTCGACAATGTATCCGACATAGGGGCGGACAAGTTCAACTCGACAGAGAATGGCAAGACACAGTACCCGGTCGTTGCAGACCCCAGCGGCACTGAGATCAACCAGGTCTACCTCAAGTACACCGCAGACTCTGCCAACGGTATTCTTGGCCGGCAGTTAATCAACTACAGCAACCAGCGATTTGTCGGCGGCGTCGCCTGGCGACAGAATGAACAAACCTTCGACGCGTTTCGCGGTAGCTGGCAAGCGCTTCAGAACCTGAATCTGGATTACAGCTACACCGATCGGGTTCACCGCATCTTCGGCCCCGATGATGGCACCTTCCCAGCCCAGTGGAACGGCGATAACCATTTCCTGTATGTCGACTGGAAAGTCGCCGAGGGCCATAACATTGGTGCCTTCGGTTACTACATCGACGTCGACTCTGACAACAGCTATCCCGCCGCCAAGACAGTCAATAACTCGAGCGAGTCGCTGGGGCTGGAGTACATCGGTAAGGTGTCCGTGCTCGATGTGCGTGCAGCCTATGCATCACAATCAGATGCCGCCGACAGCGAACTGGATTACACCGCCGATTATTACCTGCTGGAAGTCGGTGGCACGGTGTCGAATATCGGCCTGAAGGTGGGGTACGAGGTGCTGGCGGCCGATAATGGCACCGGCTTCGCAACCCCACTGGCGACCCTGCATAAATTCCAGGGCTGGGCCGACAAATTTCTCACTACACCCGTCGATGGCGTAGAGGATTTGTACTTCAGTGTCGAGGGCGCGGTGGGTCCGGTCAAACTGGCGGCGATATACCATGATTTCCAGGCGGAAGATTCCAGCGAGGACTTTGGCGATGAGATCGACCTGTCGGCAACCTGGGCGGTCAATGAGCATTTCACGACACAGCTGAAGTATGCCGGCTTTTCTGCCGATGGCGACCGCTACACTGACACCGACAAGCTGTGGCTGACGCTACAGTTGAAGTTGTAAGCGGCACGCCTTTGAGGATTTCCGGCTGACCCGGTTCTACCGCAGTCGCGCCCACAAGCCTGGACGCGATGGTGGGATTTAGTTATGCCTGCCGCGGTACCGTGCAGCACCCAGGCCGAACAGCCCGGACATCAGCAGCAGCAGGGTGCCGGGCGTCGGCATATCCGTCGCCCGTGTCCAGCCGATGACATCCAGTGCCTGGATGTCCCGCTCGGTGACGACGGCAACATTCCCGGATGCCAGTGTGGGATCCATAATGCCAATACCCAGATTGTCCTTCCAGTGACTGGCCTGGCGGCCATCCCCAAAATTGACCCCGGTAGACCAGGCGTTATTCACCAGCGCATTGCAGTTGCCGTCGATTGCAAAGTCCTTGGCTGCATTGCCCACGGTCCAGTCCATATCCGCCCCGGCGGCCTGGCTTGTTGCCGAACAGCGGGTGAAGTCGAGCAGGGTCGAAAAGGGTGCGAATTGCTCATCGCTGAAACGGGCCGTGCCGTTGATATCAAGGATATCCACACCGCTGGTAAAGCCCATCGCGTGGCCGAGTTCATGGATGGCAACGCCTATGAAGTCAAAGGTTCCAACGTCGACGCCATCGCTGGGGTCGAAGTCCCAGTTGAACAGGTTACTGAAGGAGATCGACGCATCTTCCGCCGCATCGTTGGCAGCGACGAGTCCGATGGCCTTGCCGTTCGCACGGGTCATGCGCAAATCGGTCACGCCCGTTTGCAGGTGTGCTGCTGCATTGGTGCTGGTGTTGTTGATCCACTTGCTGTAAGTGGCCCCGGCCGGAAGGCCAGCTACCATCGTGGCATCGTCCGCACTGGTGGCATCATTGCCCAGTGCGGTTCTCATGTTTGACAGGCTGCTGCTCACGTAGTTGGAGCCAGCTGACCCCAGGACCCCTGGCGGGAGTGCCGAAAAGCCGGTCGTGATATTCACCTCAATCGGATCGATAAACAGACTCTCCCAGAAGCTTGCCGCAGCCTGGAAGCCCATGTTCGCCTGGGCATTGCCTGTATCGGTCAGGTTGAACAGCAACGCGTGTGCCGGCGCCGCTGTACTCAGGGTGGCGATAACTGCCACGGCACCAGCCAGTCGCCTGATTGGAAGGTTCTGTCTTATGTTCGGCATCCTTTCTCTCCTTTTAAAAAACGTTGCTCTGTATTTCCGTATCTGTTGCCCTGGCCGCTACAAGGTCGAGGTGCAGTTTGGGCACCGTGTCGCCTGGATCGCGATAGACGTCACGCAAAAAGGACATTCCTTTGTTGTCACTTCTTCCTCGGGTTCCGGCTCTTCTGTCTGTAGTTTATTGATGCTCTTGATCAGCAAAAAAACGGCAAAGGCGACGATGAGGAAACTGATCACGGAGTTGATAAATAACCCGTAGCTGATGGTGACTGCACCGGCTTCCTGCGCCGCCGCCAGTGTGCTGTAAGGGCCGGTAACTGCACCTTCCTTGAGAGTGACAAACAGATCGGAAAAATCAACACCTCCGAGCAGCAATCCAATCGGTGGCATGATTACATCATTCACGAGACTCTTCACGATGGTGCCAAATGCCCCACCGATGATTATCCCCACGGCCATATCAACCACATTGCCGCGCATCGCAAACTTTTTGAATTCTTGTAACATGACGTAATCCTCTGTGTATTCGTGTTATTTTCTCAGGAAGTGGAACGCGGTTAGCATTCTATACAAGCGAATCAATGTCAATTCCAGAATCGATTCGAACCCGGCTGGTCGTGCAATAAGGCTTAATATTAGTGGTGGCTCGGTTTTGCACCCCGCCTGGCAAATGTCGATGCGGGCCAGAACTCCAATATTTGAAAATCCGGTAAAACTGGCCTATATATGAGGTAATCGGGTCTGCAGGGTACAGGCCCGGGGCAATGGAACTCAGTGGTGGAAATCGGGGTGGAAACTGCAGCGGTCTTTCGCTCAGGCAAACGACTATGAAAAAAACCTCCAGGGATTCGTCTTTCCTGTCGGGAGTCTTCAGGATATTCAAAAGCAGCCCCGCCCGGGGTACGATGAAGACCGCGCAAAAGGCGCGGGAGCGTGTTCTCGAAAAACACAGCAGGCAAAGTGCTTCGGAGAGAGAGCTTCCGTACCGGGCCGCCGAAATTGTCGTACAAAAAAGTGCCTGTGAAGCTGTAATGGGGTTGACCGGTACCCGCTTCCTGATGGACGAGGTACCGCACATCCCGGTTCCTGATTGCACGTCGCGAAAGTGCACATGCACCTATCTGCGCCATGAGGACAGGCGCAATAAATTTGGCAATCGACGTGCTGAGTTCAGCAAGTTAACCAACGCGTATGCCGTGATAGGCAATTCAGAGCGACGGGCGGTCAGTGGCGGCCGCAGGTTTGATGATGTGCCACAGATGCAGCAGATCTAGTTTCGGGCACGCCGCGTGCGCGAATATCCCTGAAAACGTCTAGCAGGTCTCATTCCCGGGGCATTATCTCCGCTTTTCTCCAGTATTTCGTTGACGGCGCACCGGGCTGAGGCCTAAATGTCCCTGGACGCGACTTTTCTATGTCGTGCTGTAAACCGCTCAAAGGGTAGGTAGAAACCCGAGCGTGGGGAGGGGCGTTGTGTTTAATTACATTCGAATACTGATGTTGTGCACGGTTGCGGGGTATACCCTCGCGCTGCTGTTTATGACACCGGGCGGGGCGCAGGTCGGAGCGGCGAAGGGCTTGCTGGTCGGCTTGCTGGTCGCGCTGGCTGAGTGGAAATCGAGGCGGGGCAAGCCGGTGGCCATACGCGGCACCCGGGTCATGTAGCGCGTTCTCCCAGGCTGGTGCTGTTTCGGAGCAATTCCGCTGCAAACTGAGCCTCTTCCGCCAGGCCGCAGGTGTTGCGTTCCGGCAGCTCCATCACTTATGCTGAGCCATTGATATTTTAACAATAATCTGCGCTCAGAGGTTTCCCCATGATCAAACCTATCATTCCCGTAATGACCGCTATCGGCCTGGTACTGGCGGGTTGTAGCAACAGTAACAATAATAATGACGATAACAACGCCGTCGCCACCTGCTCCGGAGAGGCAGTACAGGCGGTGCGACTGTTTTTACAACAGTTGAGCTCAGACAGTGTCATCATCAAGTGGCGCGGTAATGCGGATGGCGATACCGAGGCTTCGAGTGTTTGTTTTGGCACCGATATGGCAGCCTTGCCGGCAGACAGCGAGACTGCAGCCACCGTGACGGCGACCGGCCATAGCGAGGTGTTGCTCAGCGGCCTTGAACCTGACACAACCTATTATTACTCAGTCGGCGGCGCGGGTGTGGCGGACGAGGCGCACCATTTTCGCACCGCACCGGTCACCGGGGAATTGCCTGCGGATGGCAACACGCGTATCTGGATTGTGGGTGATTCCGGCGTTGGCGGAACGGGTAAACCGGAATCCGGCTATGTGCGCGATGGGTTCCTGGCATTCGCTCAAAACCAGGGGGATGAGCCAGCCGACCTGTTCCTGATGCTGGGCGACAACGCCTACGACCAGGGCACAGACATGGAGCACCAGAAAGGCATTTTTGATGTGTACACCTCCGTGCTGGCATCGACACCTGTATGGCCGACGATTGGCAACCATGAAATGGGAACCGTAGGTCTTTCTACTTCTTCCAATCCCGAGAGTTATACAGTTCTGGGCGATGGCTCCAACGGTGGGCCGGATCCCGCTCCCGACAGCCCGATGCCCTACCTCAATATCTTCTCCCTGCCCACCGATGGCGAGGCGGGTGGCCTGGCCAGTGGCACTGAGCAGTACTACTCTTTTGACTATGCCAATGTGCATGTCGTGAGCCTCGATTCACAACTGGCCATTCGCGATACCGACAGCCGTGCGGCAATGATGCAGTGGCTGAAAGATGACCTGATGGCCAACACGCAGGACTGGACGATAGTGATTTATCACCACCCCCCTTATACCAAGGGTAGCCACGATTCGGACAGTACCCTTAACGGGATCGACGACCCCATCTTTACCATTCGCGAAGAGTTTACCCCCATATTTGAGCAGTATGGTGTTGACCTTGCGTATGCCGGGCACAGCCATATCTATGAGCGCTCCTACTACATCAATGGGAATACAGGCCTGTCAGATACGTTTGATGCGGCGACAATGGCGGAGTTGAACGATATGAACATGCCAGCCAGCGGCCAGGGTGATGAGGCCTATACCCAGATCGCGCGCAATGGCATGGACGACAAGGTTGTGTATACCGTTGCCGGCAACGGCGGCAAGATAACGTATACGACCCCGGGCTATCCTCACCCGGCGAACTTTTTCAGCCAGCTGGAATTGGGCTCCGTGGTGATCGACCTCGATGAAAACCAGCTTGAGGCCAGTTTTGTGGACGTCAATGGTACAGTCCTGGATTCATTTATCATCACCCGTTAATTGTAGCTTCCGGCGGGTGGCAGGTACTGTCATCCGTCGGAGTCATCCAACATGAAGCTTCTCCTGATAGCGTTAATCGCGGTCTGCATCGCGCCGGTCAACCCGCTGTGGGCAGATGCCGGTGTCTCGCAGCGCATCCTGGTTCTCACGCAACAGGTCGATCGTGATCCTGGCAATCCAGCCCCGCGCCTGCAGCGCGCACTGGCCTACATGGAAAACAACCAGCCCGAACTCGCCATGGCGGATGTTCGGTTGGCTGAATCACTGGGTGACCCCGTAGAGGCCGCCTATATCCACGGCGTCCTGCTCTATCAGCAGCGGGACTATAATGCGGCCCGCCCGTATTTCGACCGTTACCTGCAAGCGTATCCCGAGCAGTGGACCGCGCTGAGCTATCGTGCGCGACTGCTGCGCGATATCGGCGAAAAACGGCTCGCGCTGATGGATTATGAAGCGCTTATCCGCCTGAACGATGCGTTGGATCCCGGGTATTACGTGGCGGCTGCCCGCTTGATGGCCGAGCTGCCAGGGCGCGGTGTCGATGACGCACTCTCATTGCTGGATGAACGTATCGCGCAGCGCGGTCCCATCAGCAGCCTGCAGCGTTATGCCATCGATCTGGAGAAGCAGCGCGGCGATTACAAGGCCGCCATTGCGCGTATGGCATTACTGGATGAGAAGCTGCGCGCTACGCCGCAATGGCAGTTGGAAATCGCCGAACTGTTGCTGTTGGCGGGGCGGGGCGATGAGGCGCTCGCCTATCTTGACGTGGCGCAGGAGCAGATTGAGTCGGCACGGATGACGGTGGTAAATCGGCAATTGCTGGCCACGGCACAGCAGTTGCAGGAGCGCGTTAGCGAGCAGCTTCACGCCGCAACGCAACCAGCGGCTGACTGATTCCGCCGCGCGACGCGGGCGCTGTGCCCGGCGTGTCAGCGCCCGATCTTGACCGTGGTATGGCCAATCATTTTTCCGCCGAACAACTCCTCGAGCGCAGCCGGTACCTGCTTCAGTGAAATTTCCTTGTTCAGTTGCTCAACAGCAGGCAGCTTCGCATTGCGAGCCAGTTGTTTCCAGGCCGCCTGTTTTGCAGGCAGCGGAATCTCCACCGAATCCACCCCGAGCAAATTGACGCCGCGCAGGATGAACGGTAACACGGTGGCCTCGAAGGCAGGGGACTGGACCAGGCCGCAACAGGCTACACTGCCGCCCGCTTTCAACGATTTGATGACATTGCCCAGTGTGTCGCCCCCGACTACATCGACAGCCCCGGCAAAACGTTCCTGCAACATCGGCCGCTTGTTAGGCTCGCCAAATTCCGCCCGGTCTATCACCTCGCTGGCGCCAATGGCCTTCAACCAGTCCGCCTGCTCGGCCTTGCCAGAACTGGCGACGACGTCATAACCTGCACTGGCCAACAACGCCACGGCGATGCTACCCACGCCACCGGTGGCACCGGTGACCAGTACCTGGCCTTTCTCCGGTGTCACACCCAGCCGCTGGAGTTTGTTGATACACAGTTGCGCTGTGAGGCCGGCTGTGCCGAATAACATGCTGCGCCTGGGGTTCAGTCCGCGGGGACAGCGCAGCACCCAGGCCGCCGGCACACGTATATACTGGGCCAGGCCGCCCGGAGTATTCATGCCGAGGTCATAGCCGGTGACGATCACTTTGTCGCCCGGCTTGAAATCGCCACTGGCACTTTCCTCGACTATGCCTGCTGCGTCGATGCCACCCTGGTGCGGAAATTCGCGAGTCACGCCCTTGTTGCCGTGCGCCGACATGGCGTCCTTGAAGTTGAGCGAGGAGTACTGCACTTTAACCAGCACCTCGTTCCCTGGTAAGTCGCCGGTGTCGCGCTTTACGACTGATCGCTGGATGCGACCGTCTTCGTTTTCCTGGATATAGAACGCTGAGTAAGTCGCCATTGGTCGGTCTCCGAGGTTGCTGTGGTGAACTATCCCGGCTGGCCCGGTTGGAAGCACAACACGCTTGCTGTAGGTCGGCCCAATCTACCAGAGGGCCGAGCGTGAGAACAGCGTGCCACTGGGCGCTGCTGATTTGGGCTGATTGATGAACCGGAAGACCTGTTGCCGTGGCTCGCGGGCGGCTTGTGACCACGCGGGCGGGGCCGCCAAAATCCGCTAATGTGCCCGCTGACCGGGCCCGAATGCCATTTTTCGGGGAAATGTAAAAATATTACTAATAAATTCAACAAGGTACTGGACAATCCTGATAAATCAGGAGAACATTAGCCCCATGCACGACTAAAACGCGTCGTAAAAGTCTGGTTGAACAATCTCCATACAATATTTGCGCGGGGGACACGACTTGAAAAACCTAATAAAAATCCAGCTCGTTCTTGTGCTGTCGCTGTGCGTCAGCGCGGTTAATGCGCAGACGCTCAAAGGTTCGCGCGAATCCATCGACAAACAATATCGCACAGCGGTCTCTTACGGGTTTACGTTCGTCAAGAGCGCCAGCGCACTGAAATCGGCGATCAGCGCGAATCAATTGATTCACGTCACGCCGGACCGCTACCTCGAATTGCACGATGTCTCTTTTCCCTATGCAGTGCCCGGCACCCGCCTGTTCCTGAGCCGTCTCAGCTCACAGTACTACAGCAGTTGCGGTGAAAAGCTCACCGTCACGAGCCTGTTGCGTCCGCAGGATCGCCAGCCAGCCAATTCAGTGGCCCATTCGGTACACCCAACCGGCATGGCGGTTGACCTGCGGGTACCCAAGTCGCGCCAGTGTCGCGCCTGGCTTGAGAATACGCTGCTATCGCTGGAGCGCGAGAAGGTGGTAGATGTCACTCGTGAGCGCTACCCACCTCACTATCATGTTGCCGTATATGCCGAGCACTATGAAACCCGGGTGGCCAAGCTTTCAGGAGAAAGTACGCGTAGCAGCGCTTCGACACAGAAGGCTTCCACACAGACTGCGTCGACACAGGGCACATCATTCGCCGGTTCCTACCAGCGCTATGTGGTGAGAAAGGGCGATACGTTGTCAGAGATTGCCAAGCGTAACGGCGTTCAGGTAGCGCAATTGCGCGCCGTGAACACCCTGCGCGGAAACCTGATCAATGTCGGCCAGAAATTACGCATACCGACGGGAGCAGCCTCCAGCGACAGTCCGGAAGTGGTCGCAACCTATACAACGACCCACCGGGTCAATCGGGGCGATACGCTTTGGCAGATCGCAAATCGCTACGGCACCAGCGTGAAACAGTTGCGCCAGGTTAATGGCAGTGCCAGCGATGTCTTGCAGGTTGGCCAGGTCCTGAAAATATCCAAGGGCTGAATCGGCACCCTTGATCGGCTCACGGCAATCATGTTGTGAGCCTCTCCTCATCCCAGCACGCATGTGGTTCGCGCGCTCCTCCCGGCGGAGCGGTGGCGCTATTGCGGCAACGATTTGATATAGTAATTCGATTCTGCCTGCCTGGGCGCCGAGGAGACACCGATGTCCGCATTGCGATTTAACCATATGGAACTCACCCTGCCGATGGGCACCCTTGCGCGTGACAGGGACGCGATCGTGTCGTTCTATGCAGAGGTGTTCGGTTTCGATGCAATCGATGTCCCGCTGTTTGACAGCTCCGGATTGCTGCTGAGAACAGACCCTGAAACCAGCCAGTTTCTTTTGCTGATGGAGCAGGAAGTGCACCTGCAGTCCCCCGGATACGATCACCTTGGCTTTTTGTTTGAAACGCGAGAGGAGGTGGATGAGAAGCTGGCCCTGTGCAAGCAGTGGCAGCAGAAGGATGAACGGTTGGGCATCAAGGAATACGACGACCTCGTCATCAGCCCTACAGTCACGCACGCGTTCTATGTTCACTATCTGCTGCCTATCTGGTTCGATATTCAGGTCATCGAATACGATGCGGGCTCAGAGCCTCAGAAGAGCTGGCAATTTCGATGACGCCAACGCGCAATCCAGCGCCGCTGTGAGTCCAGTCTGCTCGAGGCCGTGCAGTGATGCGTAAACTGCTCCTGTCCCTGCTCGGATTCTTCGCCGTGGTGTGCATCGCTGTGCTGGCGTTTACCGCACCCGCCCGCTGGCAGATCCAGCATATCGCGCCCGAACTGCCCGGTTGGGAAGCGCTGGATGCGGCGTTGGATGTTACCAATGGGCCGATCAGTGTGGCCTATATCAACACGGCCAGCCAATCGACGTTTCCCGGTGAACTGGGGCACCCCGGTATCCTGGTCGATTGGCCCGATGGACGGCGTTTCCTGATAGACACCGGTATGCCACCCGAAAACGCGCAGGCTTTTGGCGAGCCTATGGAGTTGCTCGGCGCTGGCCCGACCACGACATTCGGCTCGGTTGCCACGCAATTGGGTCGGGCGGTAGAGTCTGTCAGGGGAATCGCCTTCACCCATTTGCACAATGACCATACAGAGGGTTTGCCCGAGATCTGTGCGATCCAGGAACGAGCTGCCACGGTTTACCAGACGCCGTTACAACACAGTGAATTGAACTACACAACGGATATCGGCATGGTGGCCCTCGATGCCGCCGTCTGCCCACGGCAGGTACTGGACGGCGGTAGCATCCAGCCGATCCCCGGTTTTCCCGGGCTGGTTGCAGTATCCCTGGGTGGCCACACGCCGGGGAGTACGATGTATGCGGTAAGGGTAGGGGGCAAAACCTGGATTTTTTCCGGCGACATCACCAACGACAGGCGGTCGCTCGTAGAGGACCTTCCCAAGCCTTGGTGGTACAGCGCCCTGATAGTCCCGGAAGATACCGATCGCACCGCTATGTTGCGCCGCTGGCTGGGACGATTGGATAAACGGGCTGGTATTACCGTGTTGCCGGCCCACGATGTGGTGGCGATGGCTGCGTCACGGTTGCCGAACTGGGCCGGCGAATAACGCATTGGCGATTGAGCGAACGACGCACGATGGCTTCACCCGCGTTTTTGTCACAGCGAGCCGACAGTTGGGAAGTTAGGCGCTATACTCATCCCAAATAAGACTGAACGGCTGAGCGATCCGCCATACCGAGCCCTTTTTTATGACATATCCTACAGATGATTCCCGTTTTGAGGGTTCGGCGTCAGTTGTTGGCGTACGGGATCAGGCCAGGCCCTACGATGCACGCGACCTGATATCCACGCTGCTGGTGTATGTTGCCCGGAGTGACGGGACAATCTCGGAGCAGGAGAGCAATCGTATGATCGACTTGCTCTCCACGCAGATGAATATCCCCGGGTCCGAGGCGCTGGAACGCCTGCGGGCCGCTATCATATCGCTGTCCGACGATAAGCATGTCCTGGAGCGTCTGCAGGAAATCGCGCACGGGCTTTCCGATGAGCAAAAGTTTGAAGTGCTGTGGATGATGCTGGACATCATGGTAGTGGATAAGCAGATTGAACCCAGTGAAAAGGATGCAATCACCCTCGCGGGCCAGATTCTCGGCCTCTCACTCGATACCATCCACGCGCAACTCAGGGCAGTTTCCGCATAAACGCAATTGTTTCGCTTGCCAACATGCTGCGCAGCGTATCAATTGACATTTACCTGCGACTCACGCACCTTGCGTTTCTCTGTCTAAAGTGAGTAGTTTTTAATGCACGACACCCTGCTGTATGTCATTTCCGCTGTGATCGTGCTGGGTGTCCTCGCCCAGTGGTTGTCCTGGCGAATGAAGTTGCCATCAATTCTCGCGCTGCTCGTGATAGGCATCGTCGCCGGCCCAGTGACAGGGCTGTTGCGGCCCGATGAAATGTTTGGCGATATCCTTTTTCCGATGGTCTCCCTCGGCGTTGCGCTGGTGTTGTTTGAGGGCGGGTTGACGCTCAAGCTGAGCGATTTGCGCGGACACGGCGCTGCCGTGAGTAACCTGGTCAGTTGGGGAGCGGTACTTAACTGGGTATTGATTGCCGGCGGATGCTGGTTACTCGTGGACTTCTCGGTTGAAATGGCGCTGCTGTTTGCCGCGCTGGTGATCGTCACCGGTCCCACCGTGATTAACCCGTTGCTGCGCACGATGCGCGCGACTCCCGAGGTCAGCCAGCTGCTGCGCTGGGAGGGGATACTGATCGACCCCGTGGGTGCGCTGCTCGCGGTGCTGGTTTTCCAGTTCATAGTCGCGGGCACCGAATCCTACCTGCTCTTTCTCGAAAGTATCGCTGTAGGTGTCGTGGCGGGGGCTGTGGCTGCATTGACGCTGGGCTTTGCGATTCGCAGGCACTGGATACCGGAATACCTGCTGAATGTGGTAGCCCTCGCCTGGGTGGTGTTGGCTTTTACTGGCAGCAACTATCTGGCACATGAGTCAGGCTTGCTGGCGGTAACCATTATGGGCGTGTGGCTCGCCAACACACGCGGTGTCGATATGTCTGAGGTGCTCAGTTTCAAGGAGAGCCTGTCGATACTCATTATCTCCATGTTGTTTATTGTGCTGGGCGCCCGGATCAATCCGGCAGATATTCTTGCCACTGGACTCGGTGGCGTGGCCGTGCTGTTGGTGGTGTTACTGGCGAGACCCCTGGTGGTGTGGGCCTGTACGTTCGGGGGGAGCTACAACTGGCGTGAACGCGCGCTGGTGTCCTGGGTTGCGCCACGCGGTATAGTCGCCGCCGCGGTGTCCTCGCTGTTCGCTCTACGCCTGCAGGAGGTCGGCTATCCGGAGGCCGATCTGCTGGTGTCTTACACGTTCCTCATCATCATTGTGACGGTGGTGATGCAAAGTATCACGGCCCGGTTTGTCGCGCGTGCACTCGGCCTGGTGGAAGCGGAGCCCAAGGGTATCCTGATTGTCGGTGCCAACCAGGTGGCCCGCACCATTGGAAAGGCGCTGTTGCAACAGGGGTTTCGGGTAAAACTGACTGACACCACCTGGTCTGAGATACAGGCCGCGCGTATGGATGGCCTCGCCACGTATTACGGTGAGCCCGTGTCCGCGCACGCCGATCGCCAGCTTGAACTTGAGGGAATTGGGCGATTGTTTGCGATGTCCCGGCGACCTGCCCTCAATACACTGTCTGCGATAAAGTTTCGCCGCGAGTTCGGCCGCAACCGTGTATTCACGTTGCGCACATCCCAGGAAAAGGATGCCTCCGAAAAGCACCGTGTGGCGGAGAATTACCGCGCGCCGCGATTGTTCGGTGAGGGGATTACGCAACAAAAACTGGCCAGCCTGATTGCGCAGGGCGCAGAGATCAAGGCGACCCTGTTAACGGAGAACTTTGACATGGCCGCCTATCAACAGGCGCGGGGGAACAGCCATATCCCGTTGTTTGCACTGGATAAGAACAAGAACCTGCGCGCTTTTACCGATGACTACCAGCCAGATGTGAAGCCGGGCTGGACGTTGCTTTCGCTGGTCCTGCCGGAACAACTGGAGGCGGAAAAGGTAGAGGCCGAGGAGTCCGCGAAGACAGACTCTGCCAGTTGAGAGAGTACAACTGCCGGGACGAATTTCAGGAAAGGCGTTTGTTCGTTTCCAGCAGGCGCGCCAGTACGTCGGCCTTAACGATGCCGACAATGTCTTGCGCTCGCCGCCGCTCCGGGTGGCGTGACACCAGCACCAGGCTGGCATCGGAAAGCCACAATTCATTCACTGCGGTCAATGGTGTTGCCTCTTCGCCCAGTTGCACGTAGCGCGCAGCGTTACCGCTCGTACTGCCGCCTGCTGCCGTGTGTGTATCGTCCGGGAAAACGGATACGCCTGTAATCTCTCCATTTTCCGAGTGCACGACTACAGCCGTCGTTGTGGGAAGGTCGTCTCCACTGGTGACGATTACGAAATCCGTACTCATTAAATCCCGCATGTGCTGCGATGTCAGCACCGCCGAATGCAAACCCTCCGGCACTGTGTGGCCTCGTGCGCGCAGTTTCATGCTGTAGATGCTGTCCTGCATGATCGATTTGCGCACCACATAGGCCGTCGCGCAGGTGATAACGAGGCCAAGTGTGATCGATGAATCCATGGTCATTTCTGTGAGCATGATGATCGCGGTAAATACCGCGCCGGTCGTGCCCGCTACCGCCGCAGCCATTCCGGCAATGGCGAAGACAGGGATGGCAATGTCGAGTCCGGGGACCAGCAGCAGGCAGAGATGACCGAAGGCTGCGCCCCCGGTTGCGCCCATGAACAGCGCCGGGGAAAAGACCCCTCCGGATGCGCCGGAGCCGAGTGATAAACAGGTAGCCAGTAACTTCAGCGCCGTCAGCAGGAGCAGAAACCACGGGTCGCTCAACGCGCCCTGCAGAATCGCCATAATGGTCGCGTATCCGACCCCCTCCACATAATACTGGCCGCTGTACTGCAGCATGAGATACATCATGATGCCGACGCACAACATACCCAGCGAATGATGGAAGTAGTAGCCACCGGGGAGGGCATCGAATACATCCTCCATCGCATAGAGGCCGCGAATAAAGGCAACTGACAATAACCCGATCAGTATGCCCAGCGCGGCAAAGATGGGCAGCCCCCAGTTGCTGAGCAGATGGAAATCGGGTATCTCCAGCGCCGGTACGAAAAAGGATGGTGCGGAGCCGAGCAGGTACTGGCTGATCTGGGTTGCGACGACTGTCGCCGTTGCCACCAACATGATATTGCGGGCGTTGGTGGACACCAGCAGCAGTTCGACCGCAAAGATTATGCCGCCCAGTGGTGCGTTAAACGTCGCTGCAATACCGGCGCCTGCACCGGCGGCAATCAGGGTCACCCGATCGCTGACGGACATGGTGAAGAGGGCGCCCAGTGTGGAGCCAAACGCCGACCCGATCTGCACAATAGGGCCTTCGCGCCCGACCGATGCACCGCTGCCGATGGATATTGCCGACGCCAGGGATTTCACCAGCGCGACACGCGGCCGGATCCTGCCCTCGTTATAGTAAATAGCATCCATGACTTCGGGCACACCGTGGCCCTTGGCTTCCGGCGCAAAATTCTTCACCAACCACGCCACCATCAATCCACCCGCGACGGGTACCAGCACCACGCCGATGCCCCAGGGACTGGCTGGTGTAAACACATTTGCGTCGTAGTGAACACTGAACTGGCCGAGAAACAGGGTGTTGTGGATCAACCCGATTAACATGCGAAACGCCCAGGCGCCGAGTCCCGCAACCCCACCAACGGCAACGGCCATGAGTATCATGAAGGAGAGGCCGCGCGGAGACACCGGTTTTACGGCAGCGATGGTATTCCCGGGGATGGCATCTGGTGCTTGCCCGTTGCTGCGGTTAGTCACTCAGGGATACCGTTAATCAGATACGTGCCAGGCACTTTACTGTGCCCGCTGAATGCCTGGTGGCAGCCAGTTGCCGTTCAGAACTTCCTCTTTTGGCCAGTAAAGGCGCAGCACCATGTAGATCGGGCCGTTCGGTGCCGGTAACCAGTTTGCCTTGTGGTCCGGTTCGTCCGGTGCGTCTTTCTGGATATAGAGTGTGAGTGAGCCATCTGTATTCTTTTGTAACTCGGGCAACATCGCGGAGTTTATCAGGTAGCGATTGATGGGGTTCTTAATCAGCAATTGGGTTTTGCCATCGTACATCGTCACCGACCAGAAGGCATTGACCGGAGGCAGTGCTTCGGCTGGGAACGTCAATATGTAGTTTGCGCTGGCACCGTCGAGCAGTTGCCCCTCCTTGTCCTGCCGGGTAATGGCATAGACCGCCTCAGCTGGATCGTTAGCGAGGATGCCGCCCATCGCAACAGCAGCGCGTTGCGTCCAGTCGCCGTCGTATACCGCACGATCACCGATTCCCGAGGTAACCAACAGCCAGCCCTCTGCGGGTGTCCCAATGGTCTTGAGCTTCTCCCTGATCAACTCCTGTGCCGGTTTGATGGACGCTGCAATAGCCGCTTTATCGCCTTCACTTAAAAGCGTGCTGGGAAAAGACCTCCCCGCCCTGATGCCGATCGTTGCAAATTTATCACGCAGCGGAATCTCGACCGCCGCTGCACCCGTGGGCGGTGCGAACTCAAGCAGAAACGCGAGGTAGTCAAAGAAGTCGGCGTCTTCCGTGGTCTTGTCGATCGGGGGCCAGTTCACAGCTGGCGTCGGTTTTGGCCTGGGGCTGCCCAGGTAAACGGATAAGGTTCTGGCATCGTATTTGGCCTGGATAGCCTTCACATTTGTGATGTCGGCAGGATCAAAGAGTTGCGTGCGGTAGGTGGCGAGTGCAAATTCTGTTTCGGAGGTGAAGACCTTGTCGATACCGGGTGGCATAGTACCCGTCCAGTCGGGCCCCACAACGCCGTAGCATCCTGCCCCATTGCCGGTGGCACGGCTGCCAATATAGCCGAAGTTATACGTGTACAGCGATGTCAGCATTACCGAGTAGTACCGGTCGGGCTCTATTTCCGGTACACAGAGCACCATCGGCTCGGCCCGCAGGTCCATCCATAAAAACGAGTAAGGTGTGTCGCTGTTGGGTGTTACGACAGCCGTGTCGGCAGGTGTATAGACCCTGGCAATATTGGCTATAGTATTGAACGGAGCCTTGTACTGACCAGAGTCTTCGTCGATCGCGTACTCGTTCATGATGCTGTAAAGCATGACCATCGGCAGACCATAAAGGTAGGCCTCCTGTGCGATTGCCTCGACTTCACTCGGTCGCGATGCGTTTTGGGCGGCGGTGTTTGTGGAGAACAGGACTGCCAGCGCGATTACAGCAGCTTTCATGAAGTTAGCTGTTGGCATGTGTTATTCTCCTTTGATGATCGAATGAGCGGGTTATCTGCTGATGTCATTGTGTTGCTGACATCGGACACGGCTTACGGTTAATTCATCTTGGCAAGTTTTGCAGGCAACGACAAGGGATTCTTCCGTTTCCCGATACTAGCAGCGATGGCATACGACTGGCCCGCGCTGCTACTATTCTCTTCGGCCACATCAACAGAGGGAGTTAACGTATGATTGTCGAGCAGATTTGGACAGGGAATGCGTACCGCAATTTCAATTACCTGATCGCCTGTGCTGAAACCGGCGAGGCTCTGGCGGTCGATCCGCTGGATTACGAGAAATGCCTCTCCCGGGCGAAGGAGCGCGGTTGGGAAATCACACAGGTGCTCAACACCCATGAGCACCCTGATCATACCGGCGGTAACGCGGCCGTTATCAGTGCCACTGGTGCCCGCCTGCTGGCGCATGCCAACGCCAGGGATACCATCGCAGGTATCGACCGCGGGTTGCAGGCGGGTGATGTGATCAAGGTGGGCAGGACGGTGGAACTGGAGGCGCTGGATACGCCAGGACACACGATGTGCCATATTTGCCTGCTCTCCCACACGGACACGCCCGCCATTTTTTCCGGCGACACATTGTTCAACGCTGGGGCTGGAAATTGCCACCACGGAGGTCATCCTCCTGAGTTGTATGCGACGTTTGCGGAACAGCTGGCGCGGCTACCCAATGATACCCTGGTCTACCCCGGCCATGATTATCTGGCGAACAATCTCGCGTTTACGTTGGACCGCGAGCCGGACAATCAGCGGGCCGCGACATTGCTGGATCAGGTGAAGGATCAGGATCCGGATAACCCACTGGTTTCCAACATGGCACTGGAGCGCGAAATCAATACCTTTATGCGACTGGACAGTCCGGCCGTTATTGCGCGGCTGCGTGAGAGCTTTCCGGATATGCCACCTGAGCCCGATGCACTCACCGTGTTCCTGAAATTACGGGAACTGCGCAACAGCTGGTAGAGTGACCGTACATCGCGCCAGCACGACAGAGGATACACATGACAGATTCCGAGCGCGAACAGCCAACACCCCAGGCGCAACCGATTGTAGAGCAGGTCGCAGGGCATGCAGGGGTAAGGGTCGCGCTTTATTGCATGGCGACGCTTGCCGTATTGTATAGCGTGTATGCAGCCAGGTCCCTGCTGATGCCGATTGTAGTAGCACTTTTCGTTTCGCTGTTGCTGAGTCCCCTCGTGACGTGGTTCAAGCGGATGCGTATTCCACGCCCGTTATCTTCCGTCTTACTGCTTTGCTTGCTGGGAGGACCCTTTGTCCTGCTGAGTATTGAGCTTGCCGCTCCCGCGCAGAAATGGATGGGCAAACTCCCCGAGCTGACGGTCCAGGTCACAGAGGGTCTAACCGATATCACCGATACCCTTACCCGGGAGGCGCCGCAGTCGACGGACGCGGTTCCACCGCGAGAGACGGGCTTCAGTTTTTCCCGTTTTTTCCAGTGGGATGAGGAAGTGGAAGCGGTGGTAGCGGAACCCGAACCGCCCGAGGAAAACGCGCTGGTTGAAGGTGTAAAGGAAAGTGGTATAGCGATCGTACTGTCAATGCTCGGCGCGGCGCCCTTCATCGTCGCGCAAATCGGTATCTGGTTGATCCTGGTGCTGTTCCTGCTGATCTATGGCCCGGGCCTGTACAATAATTTTATCAACCTGTTGCCGATGATAGGGAACAAGCGACGCACCGTTTTGCTGGTTGGCCGACTGCGCCAGCAGTTGTCCCGCTATATCCTGACTGTCACCATTATCAATACAGCGCTCGGTTTAGTCACAGGCAGTGTGCTCTGGCTGCTCGGAGTCGAGGACGCCATACTTTGGGGCGTGTTGGTCGGGTTGCTCAATTATGCACCGTATGTGGGTTCTCTGGTCAGCATCTGCGTTCTTTGTATCGCGGGCTTTGTGCAGTTTGGGCTGGGTGTTGCAGCGCTCGTTCCCGCATTGATCTATTTACTTATCAACATGCTGGAATCGCAGATTGTTACCCCCACCATCCTCGGCCAGCACATGCGCCTCAACCCGTTGATCGTCATTCTCTGGTTGCTGATCTGGGGGTCTCTCTGGGGCGCTGTGGGGGTACTGATCGCGGTGCCTCTG
>JAGRIK010000049.1 GCA_020443325.1 Halioglobus sp. | reverse complement strand
TCAAAATCCGCCAGCAGCAGGCAGGTGCGACAGGCGTTGTGCAGGGCCTCGCGATCGCGCGGTCGTTTGCCGATCGCACGCCTCAGGCTTGCCAATTCCTCGTCAATGCGAAAGCGTTTGCGAAATACCTTGCTGGGGCGGTAGATAGTGTCGTGAACGGTGGAAAGTGCTCTCTCCGAGTTTTCAATCACCCGTTGGAAGATGTGCCTTGCGATACGCGTTTTTTCGCTGATCATCCAGCGATTGATAACGCGGTCGGTACCGGTTACAGCGGCCACCACCTCGGCAAAATGCAGCTGTGGTCTTTGAATGGCGATCAGCGCTTTCACTTCAATATCGGCCAGTGCCTGCAACTTCTCGCGGGCTGCCTGGAAGAATGTGATGGGCACGCCGTCGTTGCTGGCGGCCCACAGCAATCCCGCAATCTCCTTCTGGCTTTCATCGAGGTGTTCGGTGTTGTCCAGCAGGCCGTGGCGGTGGAGTTCCTCGAGAAACGCCTGCGGCGCGCTCAGGCCGACGTTACCCCGAGTCTCGGCCTCGAACGGGATGATGTAGTCGCGGCGACCCGCGTGATACTTGTCGGACAGCAGTTCGATCTCAATCGTCACCGGGTCATAGCCCGCAGTTTCGAACGCCTTTGCAATCTCCGGTAGTGAAAGGCTGGTCTGCTGCTGGGCGCTCAGGATGAGCTGAATCAATCGCAGGTGTTTGTCGCTGTAGAGTGACAGGTTGCGGCGGGGCTTGTCCGGTTGCGGGAGCAGCCCGGCGCGCAGGTAGTACTTGATCATGTCGCGGGATACCCCGGAGACCTCCACCAGTTCTGACATGCGGTACTGCCGGCCGTCGGTGTTGCGCGCTTTCGTCGAGTGTTTAGCCATAGACCTGTTCTTGCGTATGTAGGGTTAGGGGAGGCCGGTCATCGGTGTGTCGAGGCCGCGCCGGGGTACCCCTGTTGTTATTTGTCAGCGACTAATTATAGATAATTTCTTGACACACTCAATGGATAATACTATTATCCAAAACAATCGGGGCGATAGCACCCCTTTAACCGGAGGTTTTTCCCATGGGCGTTGCAGAGACATTCAACCAATCCAACACACCGCTGGATATTCAGGTACGGAAATTCAACCCTGCCGCGACAGAGAGTGCCCCCAGGTACTTTTTCGATAACGACCCCTTCAAAACGCATTTCATGAACGCGTTGTCTATCCTGTTTCCGGAAGGCGAGCGCTTCTTCATCCGCTCCGTGCTGGCCTACCGCGACCAGATCAGTGACCCCAAGTTGCTGAAAGAGATCAAGGATTTCTGCGGTCAGGAGGCGCAGCATACGCTGGTGCACGAGGCGATGAATGACCTGGCTGCCCGCCACGGATACCCTGTAGCGGCGCTGGAAGGTCTCGTGCGCCGCGATTTGCGCCGCTTCAGCAAACGCGGCGAGAAACACGGCTGGGCGCGGCGGGCCGCGCTGGCGATGACGGTGTGCATGGAGCACTTTACCGCGATC
>JAGRIK010000048.1 GCA_020443325.1 Halioglobus sp. | reverse complement strand
TTCCGGCCCGATTCGATGCTCGGCGTACCGGGCCTCATGGAGGTCTACGCGAAGGGAAACGTCACGCTCGCGAATGCGCCCGGCACGGGCATCGCCGACGACAAGGTCATCTACGCCTACGTGCCGAAGATGATCCGCTTCTATCTGAGCGAAGAGCCGATTCTCCCGAACGTTCCGACGTACGTATGCCACGAACCGAAGGACCTCGCGTACGTCCTTGAGCACCTGCCGGAGCTCGTGGTCAAAGCCGCGAACGAGAGCGGCGGCTACGGAATGCTCATCGGCCCCGCGAGCACCGCCGAGCAACGCGACTTGTTCGCGACGCGACTCCGCGCGGAACCTCGAAACTACATCGCGCAACCCACCCTCGCCCTCTCCCGCGTTCCAACGCTCATCGGCGACCATCTCGAGGGGCGGCATGTCGACCTTCGCCCCTACGTCCTCTATGGACAGGAAATCTTCGTGCTCCCGGGCGGCCTCACCCGTGTCGCCATCACCAAGGGCTCCCTCGTCGTGAACTCTTCCCAGGGCGGCGGGAGCAAGGATACGTGGATCGTAGCGCAGCACAAGCGAACGGGCAGAGACAACAGCGCTGCGAATGCAGCTGCCAGCGGCTGAGGAGCGAGCAGTGTTATCCCGGGTTGCAGAGCGAATTTACTGGCTGGGCCGTTACATGGAACGGACCGAAAACACGGCGCGGCTGATCAATGTGAATTCAAATTTGTTGCTCGATTTGCCGCGCGGCACACAGATCGGCTGGTCAATGCTGATCGATATCATGGGCTGTAACAGTGAATTCGACGTAAGAAAAACCAAGTCCGAAGAGCTGAGCATCATGCACTTTTTGCTTTCGGACCACAGCAGCCCCGTATCCATTATGGCATCGCTGCGAATGGCGCGTGAAAACGGGCGCACTACCCGCGAAATCATCCCGACGGAAGCCTGGGAGCTGTTGAACGATACGTATCTGTTTGCCAGGGAAAATGCCGGCAAGGCGGCGGGCAGAGCCGGCCGCAGTCGGTTCCTGAAGCATATTATCGAGCGGGCTCAACAATTTACCGGGCTGTTGGCGGGGGCCATGAGCCACACCAGTGCCTACGATTTCATTCGCCTGGGCCGCAACCTGGAGCGCGCCGACATGTCCACGCGTATTATCGATGTCGGCTCGGGCAATCTCATTACCCAGCTCAAAGCAGGTCTTCAGCAGCAGGATCAGGAATCCGATCCCTACAACAGTATTTTGTGGATGAGCGTACTGCAGTCATTGAGCGGCTACCAGATGTATCGCCAACACGTACAGGACCGTGTCAACGCTGAAGATGTCGTCGCTTTTATTATACAGGATGTGGATTTCCCCCGGGCAGTCGCCGGCTGTCTGACACAACTGGTGATCTGCCTCAACCGCCTGCCAAATGCAGAATCAGCCTTGCACTCTGTCGCCAGTACGCAGCGCCGCATCGGCAGCGTCGACATATCCGACATCCTCAGAGACGACAAACTGCACGAGTTTATCGATACGGTGCAAATGCACATTGCGGCCATCCACGACGATATCGCCGCCACCTGGTTCCTGCCCGTCAGGGCAGAATCCGCTTGAGTCCCCGGTTTTACTCTCGCTTCGATGAAAACCTTTTACTGCCGTTGTGGTAACGGCCTCTTTTTCGACAATACTCGGTGTATCGTCTGTGGTTTGAACCTCGGTTTCGATCCGCTTTCTCAGCAGCTCTTGAGTTTTGAACAACTGGCCGGCGGAGCGTGGCAGACAACAGAGCACCGGCATTTCAAGCCCTGTCAAAATTATCGGGACTACCAGGTTTGCAACTGGATGCTGCCGTTCGACAGCGAAGAGAATTACTGCCTGGCATGCGCTTTGAACGAAATGATTCCAGCGCTGTCGGCGCCGCAGAGACGCCGCTGGTGGGGAAACATGGAGACTGCCAAGCGACACTTGTTATACAGTCTGTTGTCGCTGCAGCTTCCAGTGCAGAGCAGGTCAGAGCATGCTCAGGGACTGGCCTTTGCGTTTCTGGAGGATAAGCGCATGAATCCGGCAGTGGCCGAAGACTATGTTGCCACGGGTTATCGACAGGGTCTGATCACGGTCAACCTGGCAGAGGCTGACGAGCTGAGCCGGGAAATGACGCGCGTGCAGATGAACGAACCCTACCGAACCCTGTTGGGGCATTTTCGGCACGAAAGCGGACACTATTATTTCGAGCGCCTGATTCGAGACGACAAACATCTGGTGGTTTTTCGTCAACTGTTTGGCGATGAGAGCCTCGATTACGCCTCCGCACTGGCAAACTACTACGAAAACCAGCGCAGCTTGAACAGTGCCTACACTGATCCATCCTCGCCCTTTATTTCGTGTTACGCACAAGCGCATCCGCTGGAGGATTGGGCCGAGTGTTGGGCGCATTATCTGCATATGACCGATACCACAGAAACCGCAGCCCAGTTTGGTATCATCGATGCGGATATTGATCGCAGCGACTTTTCCAGTTGGAGCAGTCATTGGGAGCGCGTCACGGTCGCGCTCAACGCCTTGAATCGCAGTATGGGGCTGCGCGATGCCTACCCCTTTGTATTATCCGATGCGGTACTCACTAAGATCCATTTTGTTCATCGAGTGATCGATCCCAGGTAAAGGACCAGTTTAGCGGCGGCAGACTGCGGAAGGCATCGATCAGGTGGAAATTCCAGGCACGATGCAAATTACGCAGGTACTCACTGTCCTGCTCAAAGCGATGGTAGCGATTCAGACTCAGCGAATCGGCGGTATAAACCTGTAGCTCGATTGGGGGGCCGACGGTAAGGTTGCTGCGCATGGTGGAATCCATTGACACCAGTGCGCAGAGCGAGGCTGTTTCCAGGGTGGTGTCCGTCGTGAGAATCCGATCCAGAATCGGCTTGCCGTATTTGCTTTCCCCTATCTGCAGATAAGGCGTCGAATCCGATGAGACAATATGGTTGCCCTGTGCATAGACGAGGGCGATCCTCGGTTTGCTGCCGGCGATTTGACCGCCAATAATAAAGCTGGCTTCATAATTCGTACCCTCGACGGCGGAATGCTTGTTTTGCTGCGCGAGGCTGGCTTCCCCCAGGTAGTCGGCGGCTTCCTCGATACTGGTAATATTCAACAGGTTGCTATCCGCTTCGTCCTTGATGTCTTTTTTTATTTTGGCGATAACACCTTGCGTGGTGGCAAGGTTGCCTGCGCTGAGAATGACAAACTGCCGCTGCGCATCCACACCAAAGCAGTGCATTTTACTGTACGTACTGATTTGATCGACACCGGCATTGGTGCGCGAATCGGAACAAAATACGATACCGGCATCCACACAGATAGCTACACAGTAGGTCATGCGTCACTCACAGTGGTTTCGCGAGCAGCCATGGGCTTTTCGACAAGGCAAATTGCCAGGACAGCCTGGAGGGCTTCGTACCCATCCGGTATGCGTCCTGAAGTTCAACGCGCTGCAATATAACGGATTTGTATTGTCGCACACCAGCCCCGGTGTCCGGATTTCCTGATGCCAGCTTCTCGTTAGCGAAGCTCGCTATACAAGGTCTAGAGCTGGAACCCGCCAAACAGCGCGGCGTGGTCCGACAGATCGCGCCAGTGGCCGGAGCTCAGGCGCTCGCAGGTGGTGGGCTGCAGGCCGCGGTAGTAGATGCGGTCCACCGGCAGCATCGGCGCCCACACCGGGAATGTGCGCGCATGCCGGCCCTGCAATTCGACAAACAACTCCTCCAGGCCCAGGTCGTCGTGCAGGTGGTGCTCCGCGCGGCGGCGCCAGTCGTTAAAGTCTCCGGCGACGATCATCGGTTCATCGCGCGGTATGTGCCGGTCGATGCGCTCGGTCAGGGCGTAGAGCTGTTCGCGCCGCTCCTGTTCCATCAGGCCCAGGTGTACACACAGGGTGTGCAGGCGGATGTCTTTATCCGGCATCTCGATCACGCCGTGCAAAATGCTGCGACTGGAGCGGGGAAAAATCGATACGTCTATATTTTCCCAGCTGCTGAAGGGGTATTTGCTGAGAATGGCGTTGCCGTGATCGCCCTTGCGATAAATCGCGTTGCGGCCGTAGGCGTAGTGCGGCCAGATGGAATCGGCCAGGTATTCAAAGTGCGGCTGGTCCGGGTAGGTGAAACGGCGGCGCTTGGCCTCGCTCTTGATGGCGATGCCGTGAATCTCCTGCAGGAAGACCACATCCGCACCGGTTTCGGCTATGCGTTTGCGCATGGATTCCAGCACAAAGCGGCGTTTGCCGGTGCAATAGCCCTTGTGAATATTGTAAGTGAGTACATTCAATTTACCGTCCATAACGCTGGTCGTCGTCCTTCCGATACTGTGCGGCCTTGAGCGTCCACGACAGGACGTAGTCAAAGCCGCTGACTCCGGCGGTAAACAGCACCAGGGCGGTACCGCCGACAATTAACTGTGATGGCGTTGATGGCACCACCTGTGCCACCAGTAATAACACGCAGAAGCCAATCTGCACGAACATGTTGATCTTGCTCAGCCTGGTGGCGGCGAACTCGAAGGGTCCGATCAGCCAGTGGTAGCACAGTGCGCCGCAGACGATGATGACATCGCGCGCGATCACGACAAGGGCCAGGTACCACGGTATCAGACCCAGTTGCGCAAAACACAGGAATACCACGGTAATCAGCACCTTGTCGGCGATGGGATCGAGGGCGGCGCCCAGGCGCGACAGCACCCCGAGGCGCCGCGCGCAAAAGCCGTCCAGGGCGTCGGTCACCCCGGCGATGCAGCCGACCAGGAGCGCCCAGCCAAATTCATGGCGCAGGATGAGGACGCCCAGCGGCAGCGCCAGCAGCAGGCGCGTCACCGTCAGGCTATTGGGCAGGTACTGCAGCAACAAGACTCAGGCGCCGCGGTTCACGGCAGAGCGGGTACGGGTGCGCCGCGCGGCGCTGGTTTTGCCGCCCGCGGCCCGCGCTTTGCGCGCTCTTTTTTTCTTCGCGGAACGGCCCAGTACCTGCTGTTGCAGTGCGGCGAAGTGATGTGCCATGCGCTCGACGACAAAGTCCAGCTCGGGCAGCGCCTGCACGTCGCCGAGCAGACCGAAATCCAGGCTGTTGCCGTGCGAGAGCACGGTCGCGTTCAGGTTGACACCCGGCAGCAGGGTGGAAATCGGGTAACTGGCCAGCATTCTGGAGCCGCACAGGTACATTGCTGCATCGCCGGGGCCGGGTACATTGGATACCAGCACGTTGCAGGACGGCGGGATGAGCTGATCCATGCGCGTGCGCGCCAGCATTTCCCACAGGCCGAAGACTATTACGCCGTAATCCACCATGGCCTGCGCAGTCAAATCGCGCACCTCGTCCTTGGCGGCGCGTGAAGAATCCACGACCTGCTGCAGGCGCGTACCGATATCGGCCCGCGGCGCACCGAGCTGTACGTGTATGGCCGAAACCTGCGTGCTGGCGGTGTCGTCGCCCGGGGCGCGGATCGACATCGGGCACAGCGCTACCAGGGGTTCCTCGGGTCGCTCGCCGAGTTTCTCCAGGTAGTCCTGCAGCGCCGCTCCGACCACCGCCAGCACGACCTCGTTGACGGTGCATTGCCGCTGGCGCGCTATCGCCCTGACCTTGTCCAGCGGCAGGGTACAGGTCGCCGCGGTGCGCGTATCCCGCTCGATGGTGCGGTTCATGCGGGTGCGCGCGGCGCCAAAGGGCGCCTGGCCCTGGCTCTCGCGCAGTTTGAGTACTTGCAGGGTCGTCCTGCCCAGAAGCCCGGTGGCCTGCAACGCGCCGCGCAGCTGGACAGCCAGTTGTCGGGCCGGCTCCGGGCGGCTTGGCGGTGACCGGTCAGCGCCGTCGTTTTCCGGCTGGTACGACCACATGGGAATAATTTTCCTGGTTCGGGGGGAGGCTGACAGCGCACCGTACATGCGTTTCACCCCCGACATGCCGTCGATATAGGCGTGGTGAATCTTGGCGTACACGGCAAAGCGGTTGTCTTGCAGGCCTTCGATCACCTGGCAGATCCAGCCGGGGCGATGCCGATCCAGCAGCGGCGCGTGCAGGTTTTGTACCACCTCCATCAGTTGCCGGTCGTCGCCCGGTCGGGGCAGGGCGCAGTGGCGCACGTGGTAGTTGATGTCCAGATCCGGGTCCGTGCGCCACTCGGGCCGGCCGAAACGGGGAAAATGCGGCCTGCGGTTGAAGGGGCAGACCACGGGCGCCGCTTTGAACGCCGCCACCAGTTTTTGCAGGTAGTCGTGGGGCGCGTCGGGCGGCAACTGAAAGATCTGCACCGCACCCACGTGCTTGGGGCTCTGCGGGGTTTCAGTGAGATAGAACATCAAATCGAGCGCGGGGATGGGTGTCGTGCTCATCATTGCTCCGCCTGTAGTCTCCGAGCTGCCCGGGACGTGGTATCCGGCCTCGCGCGCGTGATCCGGTAGATCGCGCCGGCGTAGTCATCGGACACATAAACAGCGCCGTCGGGCCCCTGTGCCACATCCACCGGGCGCCCGCTGGTGACACCGTCCCGGCGAAAACCGGTGAGGAAATCCCGCTCGACGATGCCCGCGTCCGTCCAGTGCAGTGAGACCACCTTGTAGCCGTCCGGTTCACTGCGGTTCCAGGAGCCGTGCAGTGCGACCAGGGCGCTGCGTCGGTAGTCCCCGGGCCAGTCATCGGCCCGGATGAAGGTGATCCCCAGCGGCGCGTTGTGCGCGCGAAAATCGTGGACCGGCACCGTGGGCTGGCGCTGCTGTGCCAGGGGGTCGGCGCCCATGTCCGGGTCGGGGACATTGTCGCCGTTGTAATAAGGCCAGCCATAAAAGTTGCCCGGCACAATCCGGTTCAGTTCACAGGGGGGAAAGTCAT
>JAGRIK010000047.1 GCA_020443325.1 Halioglobus sp. | reverse complement strand
CCCTCCACGCACGGCGTGTTCGAGGAGTCGATCATCGAACTGTGTAGAATCGTGCACCAGCACGGTGGGCAGGTGTACGTGGACGGCGCCAACCTGAACGCGCTGGTGGGCATCGCAGCGCCAGGCAAGTTCGGCGCAGACGTGTCGCACCTCAACCTGCACAAGACATTCTGCATTCCCCACGGTGGCGGCGGCCCTGGCATGGGACCGATCGGTGTGGGCGCACACCTGCAGCCCTTCCTGCCCAGCCATCCGGTGGTGCCGATCACGGGATTGAACAAGGACAATGACGTTGTCTCTGCAGCGCCCTATGGCAGCGCTTCCATACTGCCCATCTCCTGGGCCTACATCGCACTGATGGGCGGCGAGGGATTGGCGCTGGCCACCAAGGTGGCGATTCTGAACGCCAACTACATCGCGCATCGGCTCAAGGAGCACTACCCCGTACTTTACAAAGGCGGCAGCGGCAATGTGGCGCACGAGTGTATTCTCGATATTCGCCCGATCAAGGAAGCCAGCGGCATTTCCGAGGAGGATATCGCCAAGCGCATGATCGACTACGGCTTCCATGCGCCGACCATGTCGTTCCCTGTCGCGGGCACGTTGATGGTGGAGCCCACCGAGTCGGAATCACTGGCGGAGCTGGACCGCTTCTGCGACGCGCTGATCGCGATCCGTGCTGAAATCGGCGCCGTTCAGGACGGTGTGTTCGACCCCTCGGACAATCCACTGTGTAACGCGCCACACACACTGGCAGATATCACGGCCAATACCTGGGAGCATCCCTACGAGCGCGAACAGGCTGCCTACCCGGTGGAATCGTTGCGCCGCTACAAATACTGGGCGCCGGTTAACCGTGTGGACAACGTGTACGGTGACCGCAACCTGTTCTGCGCCTGTCCGGCTATCGACTCTTATCGAGAGACCGAATAGGGAGTGAAATAGTGCCCGATAACAAGACGCAGCTTGACCAGGTCCAGTTCCTGCGCGGAATAGCTGCGTTTTCGATACTGATTGCACACACCCCGTACTTGCAACGCGGTCATTTTGGCGTTGACCTGTTCTTCGTGATCAGCGGTTTCATCATGATGTATGTCACCGAGCGGACGTACGAGAACTTCCTGCTCAAACGCGTAATTCGCATAGTCCCGCTCTACTGGCTGGGCACGTTTGGGCTCTTTTCGCTGGCCTGGATCGCACCAGGCCTGTTGAATACGGCATCGACTGATATTCCCAATCTCCTGAAATCACTGTTCTTCATTCCCTACTTCAACGGCCGTACGTTTGAGCCATTGCTTCGATTGGGCTGGACGCTGAACTATGAAATCTTCTTCTATGTGCTGTTCTTTATCGCACTTTCGCTGAACCATCGCTACAGGGCAGCCATCACCTCGGCGTTCCTGTTGTGTTGTGTCGTGGTCGGGCAGCTCGCACAACCCGAGAGCGTTGTCGCAAAATTCTATGCCAGCCCGATCCTGTTGGAGTTTATTTACGGAATGGCAGCATTCTATATTTTTCGGGCGGCGCAGAGACGCCCTGAGAGCATGGGTAAAAGTGGTGCCAGGCTGAGCGTCTTACTCGGCACGGCGCTCTATATTGCGATGTTCTTTATACCCTGGCCCGACGATTACTCGAACCGGTTCCTGATGTGGGGGCTGCCGTGCCTTCTTATTTTTGTGCTGGTTGCGATCGGCGGGTCGAGCGTCAGGACGCTGGGATTCTTCGTGCTCCTGGGCAACCTGAGCTACTCGCTGTATCTGCTACACCCCTATGTCATCCATCTGGTGGACCGGAAAATATACTCTATTAGCGAGCCGGGGCTGATGGCGTACACATTTACGTTCCTGGCCTATGCGCTGAGTATCGCAGTCGCCTATGCCAGCTGGCGCCTCATTGAACAAACGTCACAGCGTTACCTCATGGGCAAATGGACGGCGAACCGGGGCAGGTCGTCTCCCGCGCAAGCAGGCTGACACGATGCCGATCAAAGCCCTGACCACTGTTTCCTCGCTCCTGCTGTCAACGGCCCTGTTGCTGATCGGTCACGGCATGCAGCTCACACTGGTGCCACTGCGAGCCAGCGCCAACGGCTTGTCGGACTTCATCATCGGGGTGAGCGCCTCCTCCTACTTTCTCGGCTTCATCGTCGGCTGCATCGCGATACCGGCCGCCATTGCACGGGTCGGGCATATTCGCATCTTTGCCGTCCTCACCGCCCTGATGACCAGCGCCATCCTCGGAATCGAAATGCTGGACGACTGGCAATTCCTGGTGCTGCTGCGCTTCATCACCGGCGTCGCCATCTCCAGCCTGTATACCGCAATCGAGAGCTGGCTCAACGACCAGGCGACAGCGGAAACCCGGGGTCGTATTTTGTCGATCTACAACTTCATCCTGCTGATGGCCATGGCGCTGGGCCAGGCGCTCATCAATGTTGGCCCGATAACCTCCCCGGCACCGTTTACGCTTGCGGCGGTTTTCCTGGTGTTGGCGATAGTGCCAGTGGGACTCACCAGCAAACTTGCGCCGGCGCCAGTACCTGCCACCAGGGTGAGTTTCAGCCTGTTATACCAGCGTTCGCGATCCGCATTCGCCGGTGCACTGTTGTCGGGACTGGTCGTGGGAAGCTTCTGGTCGCTGGGCGCTATTTTTGCCCGCAGCAACAGCGAATCCCAGAGTGATATCAGCTGGTTTGTCAGTGCTGCGATTATCGGCGGCGGGCTGCTGCAGTATCCGATAGGGTTGCTGTCCGACCGCATGGACCGGCGTAAGGTGCTGTTGCTGCTGTGCCTCGGTGGCACGCTCAGCTCGATCGCGGTTGCCGCCAGCGTCGGACAGTCGTGGCACCTGGCGTCGGTTTTCCTGTTTGGCGCGATGGTGATGCCAATCTACGCGATGTCGCTGGCCACGGCAGCAGATGTGGCCGATGTCTCGGAGTTTGTCCAGATCGGCACCACGGTGCTGATGCTGAATGCGCTGGGCGCACTGTTGGCACCGCTCGCGCTCGGCCAGTTGATGAATGTGCTGGGCGCCCCTGCCCTGTTCTGGTCCTTCTCCGCGATGTGCCTGCTGTTCATGGCGTTTATGGCGCTGCAACTGCGCGAGACGAGGAAGGTGACGGTCGCCGAACAAGTGCCGTTTTCAGCAGCGGCCTCCGAGGTGGCTCCCGCCAGTTTCGACCTCGACCCACGCGGGCCGGAACACACCGAGGGAACATAACCGCGTATCGACTTTAGCGCTCACCCCGCGGCGCCGTGTTGAGGAGCAGAATGGCCAGCCCCGCCAGCATTCCTGGCAGCCCCTCGTAGAGGAACTGCTCCCAACCCAGCAGGCGCCACACGAAGACGACAGCCAGTCCTGCGACGATGGCGACTAGGCTGGTGGCCTGGTTCGGCCGTTTTCCCAGGCACAGCACAATCAACAGCGGCGCAAAGGCACTGGCAAGAGCCGACCATGCAAGAATCACAAGACTGAACACACTTTGATTGTTGGCCAGCGCCAGGGCCAGTGCGATGGCCGTGATCGCCACCGTCGACAGTTTTATCAACAGTGGGCGCACCTCCCGGTGCGGCATCAGATCATGCGTCAGGGATGCTGAACAGCTCAGCACCAGCGAGTCTGCGGTAGACATCGTGGCGGCGAAAATCCCCGCCAGGATGAGCCCCACCAACGGCGCCGGTAGCAATTCCAGTGCCATGGTTGGCAGTGCCAGTTCCGCATCGAAGGCCGAGGTATCCGCCAGATAGACACGCGAGAGTAACCCTACCGCGACTGCCATCGCGTGAAAGACCGCGAACCAGAGGTAGTACCAGGTTCTTGCGGTGCGCATGCTTTGAACATTATCCAGTGCCATGAACCGCACCATCACATGCGGCTGGCCAATCACCGACAGTCCCGCAACCATCCAGCCCAGTACAAATAGCGCAGCACCCGGCACGCCCGGGAGTAGCAGTTCATCGGGAAACCACTGGGTAAACCCCGGTATATCGCGCATCGCACCGTATGCGGTCGCAACCCCACCCAGTGAATCGACGGCGACGGTGAGCAACAGGCCCATGGCGACGATCATCACCAGTGACTGTGCAGCATCGGTCCAGATCGAAGCGCGGATACCGCCAGCCATACAGTAGGCGACCACCAGTACGGCGCCCAGAATCGCACCGGCCGACTCGGGCCAGCCGAACAACACATATAAAGCCTTGGAACCCGCAACCAGCTGTGCGCTGGCATAGGCGAGCAGAAACAGTATGGAGATCGCACCTATCGTTCGCTGTATGGCATTGTTGCGCGCGCCGTACCAGTTGCTGAGTACCCCGGCATAGCTAACCTCATCGCATCGCCCGGTGGCTGCTCGCAATCGCGCGTGGACAAAAAGCGAGCCGAGAAAATCACCGGTTATCCAGCCGAGCATCAACCATATCGCCGGGAAACCGGTTACATAGGTATATCCGATGACACCGATAAACATGTAACCGCTGTTATTGGTGGCCACCGCTGACAAACCGGTCAACCAGGGCTTGACCGAACTCCCGGCCAGATAGTAATCGCGACCGGTGCCGCGACTCAGTTTTACCGAAGAAATACCGATGAGCGTAAACAGCAGCAGGAAACCAACAAACGAAACGATCACGGCCGCAGGCTGTTATTCAGACAGTGGCGGCGCAGATCGCCAGCCCGTGGTCGTGTACCTCTACCAGTGCACTGTGGAGACGTTTAATGGCGTCTTCATAATCTGGCTCTTCCACAACAAACTGCATATCGACCTGGCGCATGGACTGATGCATCGCCTGGACACCGATATCACCCTCTGCGAGCGTGGTCACGGCCTTGGCAAGAATGCCATTCACCCGAAGGTCACTGCCGATGGCGGACACAATCGCCACCTGTTTCTGGTCGATTTCAGCTTCGGGATATAGCGCCTCGAGCTCTCGCCGGATCCGCTTGATCGTTTTGAGATTACAGGACAAATAATGCGTGATGGTATTGGCGTTGATATCCTTGGCGACGACCTGTGCCCGGAAGCGGCCTATTACCGCAAGGATATTCTGGTCGTGCTGGTTATTCTGGCCAGCCATATTCTGGTCGAATACCTCCAGCGAAAAAATCCCCCTGCTGCCAGCGACGATTTCGACACACGGTGTACTGCTCACGTAATCGGCCGTGATCAGCGTACCGCTGTGCTCCGGCTCGAAGGTATTCTTGACCCGCAGGGGAATAGCACTCTGTCGCAGCCCTTTGGCTGCCCGGGGATGGATTGCCTCCATACCGAGGTTTGCCAGTTGATCCGCAACATCGTAATTCGTTCTGCCAATAGGCACCGCGTTCGCTTCACCCACAAGTGCGGGGTCAGCACTGCTCAGGTGAAATTCCTTGTGAATAACCGCCTCGCTGGCACCGGTCAGAACCGCGATTCGACTGAATGTCATTTCTGTATAGCCACGATCGAAGCTCGACATCAGGCCCTCTTCCGTGTGGGCGTAGCCAGTGACAATGGGAAGCGTAGAAGTGTAATCCAGATTTTCAAAGGCGCTTTCAATTCGGCTGTCCAGCGAGATGTGTTCCGCCGACTGCCAACCCGTCAGGTCCACGAACCTGGCATTGATGCCATCACGCTGCAGCAGCTGCACAGTATTCCACGCGCTCTGCGCCTCACCGATACTCGCGAGCATTTCGCGCACAGTGGCGAGGTGCGCATCCAGCGCAAAGTGGCCGTGCCGACAGAGTTGGGCCAGGTTATCCAGGCACGCCGCAGCCGAATCCAGCCGTTCACCCACAAAGCGATTGGCGCGCTCGACACCCAGCGGGTCGGTAAATAACGTCTTGTTCAGTGCGTACAACTCGCTGCGCAACAGATTCATCTCGTCGCGCCAGCTACCCTCCAGTTTGCTGCCCGCAAACAGGGCGAAGACACCGGGGTGACCCGTTTTCTTGTGCTCAAGAAGCCGGTTGGTAATCCCGGCATAAGCCGAGACCACAATGATGCGGCCATAGGGCTCACGTGTCGAATCCCGGCCGAGAATGATGTTATCGCGAACGGCAGTGTAATCGAGCATGGACGTACCACCGATTTTCTCGACAGTATGCGGCCGCGCTGCTGTCGTGATGTCCGCACTCATGCTTCTATCTCCTCTGCCTCCAGTTCGTAAGCGCCCTGCCTGTTGTGCACTTCCTTGCCACTCAGCGGGGGATTGAATACACAGGCCATCTTCATTTCACTGTGGGCACGCAGTATGTGCTCGTCGTGCTTGTCGAGTATGTATAGGGTGCCGGGAGAAATTGGGTGGCAGCGCTTGTCCGCGATCGTCTCAACTTCACCATGCCCGGAAATACAGTAAACAGATTCCAGATGATTCTGGTAATGCATACGAAAATCGGCGCCGGCGTAGATCGTCGTGATGTGAAAAGAGAAACCCATATTGTCACTCTTGAGCAGCAGCCGTGTGCTTTCCCAGTTGCCATCGGGTGAGACGATTCGACGTGACGAGTTTTCAGCTTCGCTCAGCTGTCTTACGATCATGGTAGGGGTACTCCGCTGCGAAATATAAAAAGTGGCGTTGTTGAAAGCGGTGGTATGACGAATGACGTCAGGCCGTTTTCCGAAGTTCTTCAAAATAGTCTACCGCCTCAGGTATTCTCTCTTCACCGGCACAGGTTTCACGGATTGCCTGCTCGACAATATCCAGGCCTTTCTTCAGGCTTTCATCGCTGATGATCAGTGGACACAGAAACTTCACCACGTGATCTTCCGCACCACTGGTCTCGACAATCATTCCATGTTTGAAGGCCTTTCGCGTAATCGCGCCCGCCAACTCACCATTGACACAATTAATTCCCTGGAACATACCGCGACCGCACGTTGTAAAGTTTCCGTCGCCGTAGTTAGCAACAATCGATTCGAGACGCTGCGACACGTAATGCCCTTTGCGCTTTATTTCTTTGGAAAAAGCGTCATCGGACCAGTAGTGATCAATAGCCGCCCTGGCGGTAACAAAGGCGAAGTTGTTGCCGCGGAAGGTGCCGTTATGCTCACCGGGCTTCCACTGATCGAGGTCCGGCTTGATTAGCACCACTGCAAACGGCAAACCGTAGCCGCCGAGGGATTTGGACATCGTGACAATATCGGGCTTGATGCCGACCTCTTCAAAACTGAAGTAGGTACCGGTACGGCCACAACCCGCCTGAATATCGTCGACAATCAGCAGCATGTCATGCTTGCGACACACCGCTTCAAGATTCCTCAACCACTCAAATGAGGCCGCGTTGATGCCGCCCTCACCCTGCACGGTTTCCACGATAACAGCGGCCGGCGCATCTACACCACTGCTCGAATCGGACAGCACCTTATCGAGATAGGCCGTGGTATCAAAATCCTCGCCGAGGTATCCATCGTAGGGCATTCGAGTGGTGCCATTCAGCGAGACACCCGATGCCCCGCGGTGATGGGCATTGCCAGTGGCGGCCAGGGCACCGAGGCTGACACCGTGAAAGCCGTTGGTAAACGCGACAATATTCTCTCGCCCCTTGATATTGCGGGCGAGTTTGAGTGCAGCTTCCACGGCGTTGGTACCGGTCGGCCCGGTGAACTGTACAACGTAATCCAGTGACCGCGGTTTGAGGATTTTCTCATTAAAGGCCTCCAGAAATTCACCCTTCGCCCGCGTGTGCAGGTCCAGGCCATGGGTAATTCCGTCCGCTTGAATGTACTCCAGCAACTTCTCCTTGAATAACGGATTGTTGTGGCCGTAGTTCAGTGTGCCCGCGCCGGCCAGAAAGTCGAGGTACTGGTTACCATCCTCGTCATACAGGAACTCTCCCTGCGCCCGGTTGAATACACGGGGAAACGCGCGTGCATAACTTTGTACTTCGGATTCAATTTCCTCAAATATTTTCATGCGATTTTCTCCTTGCTGACGCTTGCGATACCAGACCCTGATGCGGGGCTCACCCGCTCGGCCAGTGGCCCGATTCTCACGAGTATTTCCGTCGGTTTCTGGCCGTTGAAGTGACTGGCCGATTCAAACAGTTCGTTTTTCTGCAGTTCAGCGCCCTCGCGGCGCGCAAATCCCTTGAATAGAGCCCAGGAAGCCTCGTTCGACGCGGTCACCGTGGTTTCCAGATATCGAACACCACTGCATTCGGGCCGCGACAGAATTTCGCTGAGCATCCTGCCACCCAACCCCTGGCCTCGCGCTGGTTCGCTGACGGCCACCTGCCATACAAACAACGTATTCTCTCTTTCGGGTACCCGATAGCCACTCACAGCGGCCACCAGCGCATCACCGCTATCGGCGACAACCGAGGTGGATGAAAAATGGGTGCACTGCAGCAGGTTGCAGTACATGGAGTTTTCATCCAACGGGGGGCAATCAGCGACCAGTTTGTGCAATGCGCCGCCGTCAGCGGGCTCCGGCCGACGCAATGCGATGAGTTTATCGCTCATGAATGGTATCCATCCTAATATTTAGTTCACTATGCATTAAAGAGGCGGGATTATAATTAATATCGGCTTATATTCAACTATATGGCACTATAATCTTCAATTGTGCACAATATATTACTTATACTACTAACTATTTATTGGGTATAACCTTACTATTATCCCGGGATAAATATTGGATACGATTGAAGATGATGTCCGGACAAGCGCTCTCTGTTTCAATTCTTACAAGGCTATTCCGGTGGTGAAGGCGTATAATTTTTGGCGGCAAGTTTCGGTGGACTGAGGAAAATACCCATTGGATAGAATACTCGAAGTGCTGACCTCACTGCGGCGGGTGATCCGTGCGACAGACCTCCATTCCAGGCACCTGTCGAAAACTGCCGGGGTGACGGCACCACAAATCCTGATAATGCAGGCCATCGACAACACCGAAGGGGTCACCCTTGGCGAGATTGCCACCACAGTGAGCCTCAGCCAGGCCACCGTCAGCAGCATCCTGGATCGCCTGGAAAAACGCGGTTTGATTGCCCGTGAGCGCTCGACAGTAGACAAGCGCAGGGTCCACGCCTATCTCACAGCTCAGGGGCTTCAAGTACTGAAAGACGCCCCCCTGCCCCTGCAGGACCAGTTTGCCCGCCAGTTCGCCGACCTGCAGGAGTGGGAACAGGGTATGATCATCAGCGCCCTGCAACGCGTGGCGCACATGATGGACGCACACCACATTGACGCATCGCCCATCCTGGATGTGGGAACCCTGGACCGCAACAGCGAGACATCCGCAATAGAGCCCTCCAATGACCCGCACAAGGCGCTTGAAATCTAGCGTGTACCGCGTCGCCACCGGCAGCAACAGGACCAACCATGTCAGACATTCTCGCACAGCCGCTCACCCTCCCCTGCGGCGCCATGCTCCGCAACCGCCTCGCCAAAGCCGCGATGACCGAAGGTCTCGCAGACCCCGCCGGTGTGCCGACACCGGAACTGGAGCGACTGTACGGCCTGTGGAGCGATGGGGGTGCGGGCCTGCTGTTATCCGGGAATATCCAGGTTGACGGCGATCACCTGGAGCGCCCGGGCAATGTGATTATTGATCGGGAGCCGGACGAGGTGATGGAAGCGGCCCTGGCCCGCTGGGCGACAACCGCCACCCGCAATGGCAATCACTTCTGGGCGCAGATCAGCCACGCCGGGCGCCAGACACAGAAAAACATCAACCCACACCCCAAAGCGCCCTCGCCCGTCAAAGTCGGCCTGCCGGGCGGCCAGTTCGGCGAACCCGTGGCACTGACTGTTCCGGAGATCGAGGACATCGTGCGGCGTTTTGGCGTGTGCGCCCGCGCGGTGAAAGCTGCCGGGTTCACCGGGGTACAGGTGCACGCCGCCCACGGCTACCTGCTGTCATCGTTTTTAAGTCCGCGCAGCAACCTGCGCACGGACCAGTATGGCGGCACACTGGCCAATCGCGCCCGCGCGCTGCTGGATGCGGTAAAGTGCGTGCGGGATGCGGTAGGACCAGATTTCCCCGTCGCCGTGAAGCTCAACAGCGCCGACTTCCAGAAGGGCGGCTTCGCTTTCGAAGACAGCCTGCAGGTTGCGCAGTGGCTGGAGGCTGCGGGCATCGACCTGCTGGAAATATCCGGGGGCACCTACGAGCAACCGAAACTGCTGGGCGCCGAGGGCGTAGAGGAAGAGGAGCCGCAACACGTCGCGAAATCCACACTGATGCGCGAGGCCTACTTCGTGGATTTCGCGCTGGCGATGCAGGAGAAAGTCTCTATTCCGCTGATGGTGACGGGCGGCTTCAGGCGGCGCGATGTCATGGAACAGGCCGTCAGCGATGGTGGCGCTAGCCTGATCGGCCTGGGACGGCCCATGTGCGTGATGACCGACGCGCCTGCCAGGCTGATGGCTGACCTGAAAGAACTGCCGCGCTACGAAGCAGAACTGTCACTGTTTCCGCACTGGCTGGCGTTCCTGAACCGCATCAAAACCCTGCGCACAATCGCCAGCTTCGGTGTGCAATACTGGTACTACGCGCAACTGGATACAGTGGGACACACGGGCAGGGCCGCACCGGAAATGACAGTGTTTAGCGCAACACGCAAGGTGATCGCGCACCAGCAACGCTGGATCGCCGCACGTCGAAAACGCTAAGCGGCGCGCTGCAGCTTCGCCCGGATATCCTGTTCCACCATGTACATCACCGGTAACAAAACCAGCGAGACCAGCCCGCCGAACACGACACCCCAGGCCATACTCATCACCATCGGACTGATATAGCTGTTTTCCCCCATGATGCCATACGCTGTCGGGAGCAGGCCCACGGCGGTGGTCACTGAGGTGATCAGGATGGGCCGGAAGCGACGCTTCGCGACGGCGGCCACCTCTGTCGCCGACAGCAACACTCCGCGCTCGCGGCGCTCCTCATTGAGTGAGTGCAAGAGCACCAGTGAGTCGTTGACCAGCACACCGACCAGACCGATCACACCGGTCATCGACATGATGCCCATCGACAGGCCCTGTACGGAGTAGCACAGCACGACACCCACCATCCCGAAAGGAATGCTGAGCATGATCAGCAGCGGCTGCGACATCGAGTTGAACAGGATTACCAGCGCGGCAAAAATTGAGAGCAGGCAGATAATCGCCGCCACGCCCAGGTCGCCCAGCATTTCGCCCTGCTCCTCAAGTTCGCCGCCCATATGTATGCGCAGCTGGGGATAGCGTTCATTCCAACCCTGTTGCGCTATCCACTGCGCCACCTCGTGATTGATCGACTCGACGCTGGCCAGTTCGCCGTCAATCTCGCCGTAGACTGTCACGGTGCGCTTGCCAAAATAGTGCTTGATATCGGCTTCGCCGGGGCGCACAGAAAACTGCGCCAGCGATTTCAGGTAGATCGCCTCGCCGTTTGCGTTGACCACGGCGAGATTCTCCAGCGTTTCCAGTTTGCCCGCAGCAGACAGCGGCAGTTGCAATCGGTAGCGCACCCGTTCATCCAGCGTTTGTAACTCATCCACCAGCAGGCCGTCGACCGCGATCCGCATGGCCCGCACCAACTGCTCCATCGTCAGGCCTCGCGCCGCCAGCAGCGCGTGATTGACATCCAGCTCGATCACATCCTTGCCGGCATTGATACTGCTCCAGCTGTTGGTGACGGCGGTGTGCTCGCGCAAATAGGCCAGCAGTTCCTGCGCTACCGTATAACGCTCATCGCCGCTGCCAATCACCTCCACCTGCACCGGCTTGCCCATCACCGGGACATCTGTCATGGCCTGCACGACCAGCGAATCAAAACCCGTCTGCTCGTCGGCCCAACCCTGCAACGTTTTAACCAATTGGCGGGTGTCGGTGTCGCCGCTGCGCCGCCCGAGCGGTTCGAGCTGGATCGCAATCACTGCCCAGGCGTGGTTGCGACCCTCGGTCGTGCCGTAAAAATCGGTGTCGTGGTGTCCCACCTGGCTGGTGATCGCCAGCAGGTCTTCCGCCGCGACAAAATCGCGCAGCTCTGTTTCCATCCGGGCTACCGCGGCCACGGTCTCCTCGAAGCGGCTGCCCACCGGCATCTCAACCTTGATCTGCACCGTATCGATATCGACATCGGGGTACATGCTGAAATTGATGGTCTGGTAGCCGATCATCATCACGGCGATAAAAACAGCCACAAATGTAAACAGTGTGAGATAGCGATGCTGCAACCAGCCGCTGATCCGGCGGTGATAGAACTCGCGCAGGCGCTCAAATGCACGGGCGCGCTCCTTCACTTCGCGCACGGGTACATGCGAAAGGTGACCGGGCAGGAGGCACAGGCTCTCGAACAGCGATGCCAGCAGAAGAACGATAACGGCCAGTGGAAAAGGCATCATGAATTCGCCATTGGGCCCATCAAAAAACATCAGCGGGGCAAATGCCAGCATGGTCGTCACCGCGCTGAAGATGACGGGTTGTGCCACCTGCACGGTGCCGAGGATACTCGCGTCGCGCAGGCCTGTGCCCGCGACCCGCAGGCGCTGCACATTCTCACTCACCACCACGGCATCGTCCACCAGGATACCCATCAACAGCACAATCGCTGTCAGGCTCATCGCATTGATTGTGACATCGATGGCCGCCAGGCCGAGGAATGACAGGCAGACTGCAAAGGGAATACCCACCGCCACCCAGAGGGCGAAGCGCCATTCAAGAAAGTAACAGAGCAGCAACAGCACAGAGACCAGGCCCAGGATGGCATTGCCGCCGAGCACATCCAGCATATTCGCGGTGAGCCGCGAGATGTCTGCCACCATCACCAGTTCGACGCCCGCCGGAACAGAAAACCCGTTCACAAAGGCCCGCACATTCGCTGCCGTGTGCACTTCGTCGGCGCGCGCTTTCCTCCGTGCCTGCAGCGCGATACTCATGCGACCATCGACGCGCGATTGCACCTCCCAGTCCTCGTAATCCACCACCACGGTGGCGACATCGCGCAACAGCACGGTATTCCCCGGCGCGCCGGAGCGCACCACAACCGTCTCGACCTCGCGCGGGTCGCGGAACTGGCCGACCGCGATAATCTTCTTCTCTGCCAAGAATGAATCGATAGAACCGCCGCTGTCGCGCAAATTGCGCGCGCGTATCGCGGCGATAATCTCGTCATGGCTCACACCGAGGCGCGCCAGTTTCTCCGGTTCCAGCAGTATGCGCACCTCGGGCCGGCGGTAGCCGAGTTTCTCCACACTGGCGATACCGGCTACTTCACGCAGGCCATCGGCGACATTGCGCGCGACATCGCGCAGCAGGGCCTCGGGAACATCGCCGGTGACGTGGACTTCCATAATCGGTGTAACCGCCGCCGACAACGCTTCCACCAACGGCTTTTCCAGCAGGTCATTGGGCAACCGCGTGGCGGCCCTGTCCACCGCCTGCTGGATATCGCGCATGATGTCCTGCTTGTCGGCAGTAACGAGATCGAGGTTGAGCGTGATGACGGAGAGGCTCTCCATACTGTTGGAGTAGAGCTTCTTGATACCCTCGACTTCCAACAGTTCCTCTTCCAGCGGCAGGGTTATACCGAGCTCCACCTCCTCCGGGCCCGCGCCCGCCTTCAGCGTGGTGATATTCACCACGGCCATGTCGACATTGGGGTTGTACTCGTAGCGCATGTCGGCGATGGTCATATAGCCGAGCATAAAGACCATCACCATGATCATATTGATCACCAGTGGCCTGTCGACAAACCAGCCAATCAAATATTTCATCGCAGCTAGTCTGCGCGGCGCACGGTGACGGCGTCACCATCGAGCAACAGGGATTGCCCGGCAACGACAACCTCATCGCCGGCCTCCAGCCCCGCCAGAACCTGCAACCGGTTGCTGAAACCCGCCGCCAGCAGCGGCTCGCGCAGATGTGCCACGCCATCCTCCACCACGAACACCACCCGCCGCCTGTCGCGATCCACCAGGGCGGATTCCGGCAGCAGGAGCGCATCCGGTACGTTGATACCCTGTAACTCGGCGCTGGCCGTCATGCCCGGGCGCAACGCGTCTGTCTCACCTGACAGGATGAGTTTGACAGGGAAATTACCCGTCGCCGGATCCGCGTTGACACCCACCCATTCAATGGTGGCCGCAAACACCCTGCCTGCGAGTCCCGACACGGTAACCTGCGCCGGGTCACCCGCCCTGATTCGCGCAATATCGGCCTCACTCACCCAGGTTTGCACACGCAGGCCCTGTACCGCCTGCAACGTCACCAGGCTGGCACCCACCTGCACCGGCTCACCGACCTCCACGGCACGGATATCCACCAGGCCATCGGTGGGACTGAAAATGCGGGTGTCAGCCAGCTCGCGTTCTGCCAACTGGGCGCTGGAGAGTGCCTGCTGATACGCAGCGCTGGCCAGGTCAACCGCCAACTGCGCGCTGTCGAGCACTTCCTTCGAAATGGTTTCCTGCTCCGCCAGGTTCCGCCGCCGCTGCAGCTTCAGGCGCGCCTCTTTCAGCGCGGCCTGTGCGTGCTGCACCTGTTGCCGGGCCTGCTCGAGCGCAAACTCGCGTTTTTCAGGATCCAACTCCAGCAGCAGGTCACCCGCCTTGACCCGATCACCTTCATTGATGTGCACGGCGGAGACGGTACCGGACAACTCGGCGGCGACATTCACCTCCTCCAGCGCCTCCACCACGCCGAACGTACTGACAGACGTCTGCCACGTCTGTGGCGTCAGCTCCTGTACCGTCACTTCGGGGACGAGCGACCCAGGGGCATCCTCCATCGCAGGCTCAGGTGTCTCGCTGCAGGCGGCCAGCACCAGCAAACCGGCCAGCGGGAGCGCGCGCAGAAGGGCAACGGGTATTTCAGTCCCGAATGAATAGCATTGGCCTCGATTTCTCCACAAGAACATTACGCAGCGGATTCCTTTTTTTCGTGATTATCGCATTCCGCCTGTATCGTACCGTTTGATGGCGAAGAATCCACCCAATAAAAAATCGCCGTCCGGAAGAAATACTGTGATACCACCCCAGTTGTTCCACAACACGCTGTCATCGGGAAATACCCAGGTGGCCTTTTTCTCTCCCGTGACCCAGTCCGCCGCGAAGTACTCATAGGTGTCGTTGCGCCGATTGGCGATATACACGAGGCCGTTGGCCGTGGACACCGCCGGGGGCATCCAGTCGGTGTTGTCGACGTCGGCGATACCCCAGGACTCAACAAACCGGTTCTCCTGGGGCAACCACTCGTACTTCTGGATACCCAGCGGCGGCTTGCGCGTTGTTCCTGCCAGGAAAGCATTACTGATCAGGTCCTGCGAGATCGGGCCCGGCTCCGGATAGGTGCTGTTGACGACCAGTACACCGTTGCCATACACCACTGGCGAGGCCTCCACAGTCGTTTTACTCAGGGAGAACGGGATCTGGTCCGCTATGCGCCGGGACTGCGTACCCGTTTTCTGCTTGAAGTCCCCGGGAATCTCATCGCGCCAGAACGCCACAATCTGGGCGTTGGTCGCGTTGCCGTCAGAAATCACGACCAGTTTGTCCTCCTCGTCACCGAAACCCAGCAGTGAAGGTGTGGTGCCGGAACCATGTGACGCCGCGCCCATTTTCATCGCCTCGCCCTCGGGCATCACATCGTAAGGCGAACTCCACGCGCCGTCCTCAGCGGCCTGCGACAGCTTCGTGCCCGTCCACACCAGTTTGTGCATATTCACTGACGTCACCACGTAGATACCGCCCTTGTCATCGATCGCGACAGAGTTCTCCATCCATTCGCCGGGGAACAACTGGTACCCGACCACGTTCAACTCCCGGTCTGTGACGATCACCGCGCCAGTGGCGGCCGCCACAATATGGCCATCATAGGTCATGTTAATACCCAGGATACGATCGACGCCCTCGGCGTCCTCCGGCGGCAACTGCGCGACGATATTGGCGTACTTCACCGGTTCCAGTGGCGTGTTCACCTCGTTGTTATCGAAGGATTTCACGAGGTGCTGCATATCGTAGAACGTGTAGTGGTAGCCCTCTTTGTCGATCACCGCATAGGCACCCGACGGCATGGTGCGCATATTGATATTGAGCTTGTAATACAGCAGCCAGGATTCAAACAACAGGCGCCAGTCCTGTTTCTTCCTGCGCGCGGTATCGATGTCCTCCATCACCTCATTGATGCGATCATCGGTAGCTTCGGCGTGCACGTCCTCCCGGTTGGGGTAAGGCACGCTGGAGACCAGTTCAAAATCCTCACCCGTGGCGCGTACCTTGAGCAATCCCATAGGCGTTGAAGCAATCACGATCGTGTCATCGCCAACAAGCTTGTACAGCGGCGCAGAGCACCACACCAGTGGCACAGTACTCACCTGGTCGCTGTTCAACCGCCCGCCCACGCGTGGACCGTCCACCTCTGTCACATCAGTTTGTGCGGCATCGTGATGGGATATCGCGTAAGGGCTGTCCGTGATCCAGGGGTTCTTTGGGGGAAGGCTGATGGCGTTTTTTAACTGTGTGTTAGACAGGTCTGCGGCCTGCACTGCCACGCCTACGAGCAGGCTGGTGAAAAAGAGGGATACTCGACCGGACATAGTCATGACGGACTCCTGGCATGGGCCGAGTAACGCGCAGCACTGTACTCGCTGGTCGTGCAATGAGAATGCCGTCACTCGCCCCATGTCTATATGGCTTGCGGGGCGATTAATCTAACAGAATGCCTGTTGTCCGGAATGACCAAAGAGGCGAATTTTCTTTGACAAATTTGACGACAGACCCGCAACGCCCGACCGATTGCTCGTAGTTGCTCAGCCTGATGCTTGCAGTGTGTGGGTGCCTGAGAGAAAGCGCTATGGGCGGGACCGTGTGGCGACAGGACGTCGCCACCCGAGCCTGCACATGGATGTGCGCTTTTTGGCGTGTCCCGCCCATAGCGCTTTCTCTCAGGCACTTTCTCTATCGAGGCAACCCTGCTTCGAACTGAGCCACTAACCGATTGCTGGTCCAGCTGCAGCTTACCTACCTGTCGATTGTGACACAGCCGACGAAGCCATCTCATCAGGAGTACGAAACCCCCGAAGCAGTTCTAGCAACCGCTCGCGCTCGCCGACTGGCTCCCGCGTGGATTTGACCAGGTGTGGCGGTCGGATTTCCCGGTCGAGGAACAGCTCGCCACTGGCATCGCCAGCCTCGGTCGCCACGGCGAGCCAGACAATGGTGTCGGCGCCTTCTTCTGCAGAGCGCAGTACCGATCGGGTCAGTCGGCGGAATTGGGGCAGAGACTCACGCACGCCGGGCGTATCGGCCCAGCCGGGATGCATCGCATTGACGACGATGCCCTCGTCGGCCCACTCTTTTGCCCACTCCTGCGTCATCACCATCAGTGCGCGCTTCTGCCTCGCGTACGCGACACTGCCAGAATAATCGGCATTATCCGGCATCTGCAGCGCAGCGACATCGAGTTTCTGGCTGTACATGCCGCCGGAGACCACATTGATCACCCGCGGTGACGGAGACTTCACCAGCAGCGGCTTCAGTCCCTCCGTCAGGCGATAGGGGCTCAGCAATAGCAGCGCAAAACTCTGCTCCAACCCCTCGGAGGTTTCTGCTCGCGGATTGAACAGGGCACCGGCATTATTGATCAGGACATCGATCGGCCTACCGCCTTTCAGTAACCGGGCGACCAGCGCATCGACATCGCTCATCAGGCTCAAATCGGCAATCTCAACGTGAATTTCAGGGTTGCCGGTTTCACGCTGGATCTCTGCCACGGTGTTCTCTGCCTTCCGGCGATCGCGCATAACCAGCGTCAGCGCTGCGCCGCGTCGCGCCAGCTCCAGCGCGGCGGCATAACCCAGGCCGGAGGATGCGCCTGTAATGAGCATGTGCTTGTTTTTAACCGACGCTGACATCGGGTTGAAATGCTTGCGTCCGCGGGTATACCCCATCCGCGAGAACATCATCACGCCTGGGAAAACCAGTCGATCGGCCGCACGGGTGAAGCGCGATGGCTCTTTCAGTTGGAACTTGTCCTCCAGCGCCTGCGCCAGCCCCGCCACCGACTCCCGGCCCATGCTCTGCAAGCCCTTGCTGGAGCGTGCGGCAACGGAGGAGACCAGCGGCTTGAACTGGAACTCCGCCCGGTAATCGATCCGGGTGCCGGTCGCGGTGCGCGACAGCGTTATGGTGTCCCGCACCTCAAAGAAAGCGCAGCGCCCGTTGAGCACGATGAGGGCGTTGTCCTGAAGTTTCTCCATCGTATACAGCAGTGTGACACTCCCCACCGGCAGGGCACACACAACCTCAAATTGTGTGCCTACCGCGATTGCTCCCGGTGACAGCTTGCGCGCCGACGTGGCGGTCGCATCCCATTCTTCCGTGGTCGTGAAATCGCTGATATAGGCAAACACCTCCTCGACAGGACGCGCGACCTCTACTGTTTCATGTAATACCGTCATGCTGTTATGCCCTGCTGTGTCCTGATATCCGCATACGCGGCCAATGCCGATTCCCTGGCCTCGCGGTGATCCACTATCGGCAGTGGATAGTCGGCCGGCAGTTCCATTCCCGCCTCCTGCAATACTTTCTCGGGAGCTGCCCACGGCTGGTGAAGATAGCGATCCGGCAATGCGGCCAGTTCCGGCACCCAGCGCCTGACGTAGTCGCCGCCCTTGTCGAACTTCTCGCCCTGGGCTGTCGGATTAAAAATACGAAAGTACGGTGACGCGTCGGCACCACTGCCGGCCACCCACTGCCAGCCGCAGGCGTTGTTGGCGAGATCGGCATCTACCAGCGTATCCCAGAACCAGCGCTGGCCGGCGCGCCAGTTCACCAGCAGGTGCTTGCACAGGAAGGAGGCAACGACCATCCGTACGCGGTTGTGCATATACCCTGTCTGCCACAGCTCCCGCATACCGGCATCGACGATCGGGTAGCCCGTGAGCCCCTTCTGCCAGGCACGCAACTCCCTGGCACCGCCCAGCCAGGGAAAGGCCGCAAAATCGGCCTTGAACGGCTCCTCAGGCATCTGCGGGAAGTGGAACAGCAAGTGGTGGGAGAACTCACGCCACCCCAGTTCGCTCAGGAATTTGTCCGTTTCGGCCTGCAGTTCGGGGTCTCCCAATGCGGCCTCCCGGGCGGTGTGGAACACCCTGGCTGGCGCGATCTCGCCAAAGTGCAGGTGCGCAGACAAGCGCGAGGTAGCACCGCGAGCGGGATAGTTACGGCCAGCATCGTAGTCGCTGACGGGCCCCCGAAGAAAAGCGCTGAGCTTCGCACTGGCGTGACGCTCTCCCGGCTGCCAGAGGTCGCCCCAGGACTTTGCCCAGTCGGGGTTAGTGGGCCGAAGCGACAAGTCATTCAAGGTGTCCGGCGCGTCGACGCTCGCCGGCCACCGGGAGAGGCGGATTCGCGTGTCGGGTTCCAGCAGCAGGGGCAGGTCGCGGCACTTGTTCCAGAAGGGTGTGAACACCTTGAATGGCGTACCCGCCAGCGTACTGACGGTTTCCGGCTCCCACAGGAGCGAGCCGCCATAGCGCTTCAGCTCAACATTCCTCTCCTCAAGTGATTCATGCAGTTCCTTCTCCAGTTGCCGTGCCCACGGCTCGTACTGGCGGGAGCAGCACACAAGAGTGGCCCCTGACTGTTCGGTAAGACGCGCGAGAACCACCTCGGATTTACCGCGAGCGAGATACAACTGGCCGCCCGCTTTCTCGATATCCGCCGATAGCGCGGCCAGGCTGTGGTGCAACCACCAGCGACTCGCACCGCCCATCTGCCACTGGCCCGGACTCTGGTCATCGAGAATGTAACACGCCAGTACCGGTCTCCCGGTCGCAACGGCTTTATTCAGCCCGCGCAGGTCGTGCAACCTGAGGTCCTGTCGGAACCAGTAGATAACCGGTTGCTCGTTGTTCGAAGTGGATGTCATCCCTTTTCAACCGCGCAGGTAGGTGATCATGCTGCGCGATAACCCGGCTTGGCCAAAGCCAGTTGCACCGTGCCGATGATGCGCTCCCTGAAGCCACCCTCGCAGTAACAGAGGTAAAACTCCCACATGCGCACGAACTCCTCGCTAAAGCCCATACGGCGCACAGCGTCCACATTGGCCAGGAAGCGCTCCCGCCAATGCGCAAGTGTGGTGGCGTAGTCAGCGGTAATGTCGCGCAAATGGACCATCTGCATATCGGTGTCCCGGGCGATATGGTCGGCCATCACGGCGATGGAAGGCAGGCAACCTCCCGGGAAAATATAGCGCTTGATGAAGTCCACCGAATCCCGTGCATACTGGTAGCGCTGGTCTGCCACGGTGATTGCCTGTATCACCATCTTGCCGTCCGGCTTCAGCAGCCCGGCACAAATCTGGAAATAGCTCTGGTAGAACTCGTGCCCCACAGCCTCGATCATTTCGATCGACACCAGCTTGTCATACTGCCCGGTGAGGTTGCGGTAGTCCTCGCACAGCAGGGTAATCCTGTCCTCAAGGCCTTCAGACTTCACCCGCGCGCACGCGTGCTCATACTGTTCTTTTGAAATGGTGGTGGTAGTCACCCGGCAGCCAAAGTGTTTTGCTGCATGTATCGCCATGCCGCCCCACCCGGTACCGATCTCCAACAGGTGATCCTCCGGTTGCAACTCAAGCTGCCGGCACAATTCGTCCAGCTTGGCCTCAGAGGCGGCTTCCAGGCTCATATCCGGCCCCGTGAACACGGCCGACGAATACATCATGGTCGGGTCGAGGAACAGGCGGAAGAAATCGTTGCCCAGATCATAGTGCGCCGCAATGTTCTCCCGAGACCCCTTATGCGTATTCCGGTTCAGTCGGTGCGCGATTTTCAGCGCGAGTTTGACCAGCATAGACTGCTTCTCCTCGAAGCCCTCCAGTACGGCGAGATTGGCGCTGAACAGGCGCGTGACTTCCACCGGGGCGGGCGAGGACCAGTAGCCCTTGATGAACGCCTCGCCGGCACCAATGGAGCCGCCGGTCAGCATTTGCCCGTAGGTGTCCGGATTGTGGATGTGCACCTCCGCCTGCGGCTCCCCCTGCGCGGACTCATTGCCAAAATGGTGTCGGCGTGGTCCCTCATGCAATATCAGGGAGCCCACCTGCAACTTACCCAGCATTGTAAACACCGCCTCGCGGGCAAATTTTTCGCCTATCCTGGCACGGCGTGTCTGTGGTACTCGCAGCGTACCTATGCTGACTTCACTCATTGTTGGCTCCTATGACCGGCCCTTCGGGCACATTGTTTTTGGGGTGCGAGTAAACCGGCACGCCCTTGAGATACAACCGCAGTGCCTGCCAGTAGATCGCCAGTGCAACCTTTGCAGTCATAACGGGGTAGCGGATCAGTAATTTATGCATGTTGGTGGCTGTCATTGGCTGTGCCGACAGCGAGAGGGTGGCATCGAACACCTTTTCGTCCTCTACCGTATTCTCCATGTGCAACACCAATCGACGGGAGGGGGTGTTGCTGCGCCAGTGGTAACGCATTCCCATCGGGTTGAACGGTGACACATGGAATTGTTTGTCGAACGCTGTCTTCAGCCAGGCGCCACTCTGCGGACCGGGCAGCACGTAACTGTGGCGCTCATCCCAGGGGGTGTTGTTCACTTCTGCTACCACATATTCCAACCGCGTCTCGTCGTCGTTAAAGCAGTAGTAACAGGCAATCGGATTCATCACATAGCCGAAATAACGCAGGTTGGCGAGCAGGTAGATCGGGCCGGTGTGCTGCACCCCTGTTTCCTCGCGGATGCGTCGGCGCACCTCGTCCTGTAGCGGGATATCTGGGTCACCCAGAAAGTCGCTGCGCCGGAACTCTGCAAGCGCCGGTCCGCTGGCCGACCAGAACCGCTGCTTATCAAGAAGCTCCGCCGCCTCATCGAGGCACAGATACACCATCGCAACCCGGTAGCGGAACTCGTGGTGGCGTGGCGACACACGGCGATGCCGCAGCACACCCTGGTAGATTCGGGATCTCACGCTACTGCTCGCTCCGCACCTGACAGCGCGTTAGCGACACGCAGCGCACTTACCACACCATCTTCATGAAAACCGTTGTGCCAGTAGGCGCCGCAATACCAGGTTCGGGCCACACCATTGATCTCCTCCCAGCGCTGTTGCGCCTGCATGCCATCCAGTGAGAACACGGGGTGGTCGTACTGGAACTGGCCGAGGATCATATTCGGATTTATCGCCGCCGTGTTGTTGAGCGTCACGCAAAACGTCTCCGGCGCTTCTATACCCTGCAGGATATTCATGTTGTAGGTGACAACCGCGGGCCCATCAGTCTGCCCCAGCGTGTAGTTCCAACTGGACCAGGTTTTGGTATTACGCGGCAGCATGCGGATATCCGTATGCAACACCACATCATTCTTCTGGTAGGGAATGGCGCCCAGGATCTCGCGCTCAGCCTGCGTGGGATCCTCCAGCAACGCCAGCGCCTGGTCGGAATGGGTCGCAAAGACAACCTGGTCGAACATCAATTGCCGCCCGTCCGCCATTCGCAGGGTGACCCCTCTTCCGGCGTGCCGGACCACTTTCACGACCGGGTTGCCAGTCGAAATGCGGTCTGAGAAGCGCGCACACAAAGGCTTAAGATACTCCCGCGACCCCCCTTCGATAACCCGCCACTGGGGCCGATCACTGACCGACAGCAACCCGTGGTTCCTGAAGAAGCGGACAAAAAAACTGACCGGAAACGCCAGGATTGTCGCGCCATCAGCGGACCAGATCGCGGAACCCATTGCCGCCAGGTAGTGCCGGATAAATTTGTCGCCGTAGCCGTTGCGCGCGAGATACACCCCCAGGGTCTCGGCATCGTCAATTCTGCCCGCGTCAAGATCGGCAACCGACTCGCGATTGAACCGCAAAATATCGCGAATCATGCCGATAAAGGCTACAGAGAACAGGTTGCGGCGCTGGGCAAACAGCGTATTGAGGTTGGTGCCGGAATATTCCAGCCCGGACTGCGGGTCGCGCACGCTGAAACCCATCGCTGTCGGCTTGCTGGACACACCCAGTTCCTCCAGCAAGGCGATGAAATTCGGGTATGTCCAGTCATTGAAGACGATAAAACCGGTATCGATGGCATAGCGCCGAGTCCCCAGACGCACGTCCACGGTCGCGGTGTGGCCACCGATCTTGTTGCTGGCCTCATAGACCCACACCTCGTGGTCTGCACTCAGGTAGTGGGCGCATGACAAGCCCGATATGCCCGATCCAATCACAGCGATTTTCATTCTGGTAAACCTCTTTCCTGCGCGGCGCGACGAACCGAGCTCCCTTGTTATGGTCAAATACGGGGCTAACAGGTTTCCGGATCAGTTTTTGACGAAATCCAGGCAAAACAACGATTGCCTACTGCTGGAATAATAATTGATCAATTCGGGTGATCCAATCCCGTGATCATGCGTATACTTTCAAAACATACGCGGACAAGAGCATGTTGATTGTGGCAAATACCACCGATGACGAGGGCAACCCCCTCATCGATGCAGACGGCAAACGCATTGACGAATGGAGCGAATGCCTGACGCTGATCGCGCAAAAACAGGATCGGGCGGCCTTCACGCGCCTGTTTCGGCACTTTGCGCCATTGATGAAGGCATTTGCCCTCTCCGGCTCCACCTTGTCAGCCAATCACGCCGATGAACTGGTGCAGGAAGTGATGCTGAAAGTCTGGCAGAAAGCCGCCGGCTTTGATGCCGAGAAGGCCGCAGCCAGCACCTGGATTTATACCATTGCGCGCAACTGCCGGACCGACCTCTACCGCCGGCTGCAAAAATTTGATACCCCGTTATCGGCCGAGGACGTGTCCGACTCGCAGGAGAGCGACGAGGCGTTCGTGGTGCTGCACCAGAAGCGCAGCAGGGACCGCATACGGGGCCTGATTAAGGAGCTACCCAACGACCAGGCACAGATTCTTGTGAAAGTGTACATGGAAGGCAAGACCCACTCTGAGGTATCCGGGGAACTGGATCTTCCGTTGGGGACTGTGAAATCCCGCGTACGCCTGGCCCTTCAAAAACTGCAGATTCAACTTGAAAGATGACAATGCCATGACCAATTTTCATCCCGACCTCGAACTCCTCACCGAATACTCTGCCGGCTCTCTTCCGCTGGCGCAGGCGGCGTGTGTCTCCATCCATGTGAACCAGTGCCAGCGCTGCCAACGCACGGCCGGGCAACTCTGCGACCTCGGCGCGAGCCTGTTCGAAGCGCTGGAGCCCGTGGCGGTTGGCGACGACCAGCTGAATGCGGTCCTGGCAAAGCTGGATGACGAAAAACCGCTGGAGTATGCCAATCCCGGTAGCACCAGTAAGACACCGGCTCTATTACAGCGCCTGATGCGCGGCGACTTCAGTGACCTGACCTGGAGCAATATCGGCTCCGCCCTGCGTATCAGCTACCTTAAAACCGGGGACCCGCAGCACGAGTTCGCGCTCTATCACATCCGCGCGGGTGGCCGTATCCCACAACACACGCATCGCGGTACAGAAATGACCCTGATCCTGGAGGGCGGCTTCTCCGACGCGAACGGCAGCTACCACAAGGGCGACTTCCTGGTCCGCAGGCCCGGGGATGTACATGCACCCACGGCGCTGCAGTCTGAGGACTGCATCTGTCTCGCCGTGCTGGATGCGCCGCTCAAGTTCACGGACTGGAAGTTCCGCTGGATGAACCCCTTCCTGAAACTGCGCACCGCCTGAGACCAGTGCGCTCAGCTGCCGAACGCCGCTCCGCCGTCCACCTTGATGATGGCGCCGTTGGTGAAGCGCGAGGCATCGGACGCCAGGTATAGCGCTGCACCGATGATTTCCTCGGGCTCGCCGGCACGCCCCATCGGAACCTGTGCCACCAGCGCAGCCCTCAACTCATCCGTCCAGGCCTCGGAGATATCGGTCAGGAACGGCCCCGGCATAATGCAATTACAGCGCACATTCGGTCCCAGCGTGTGCGCGAGGCCCTGCGTCAGGTTGTTCAACCCCGCCTTGGCCGCCGCGTAGGGCAGTTCCGCGGCGCTGGGGGCTACTGCAGCGATACTGCTGACGTTGATAATCGAACCGCCGTCCCCGCGCGCCATCTGCTCCCCCACAATCGCGGCGAGCCTGAATGGCCCCGCCAGGTTGACCCCAATCACCTTGTCAAACAACGCCCTGCTGACGGTGGAGGGCGACTCGTACAGCGGCGACATACCCGCGTTGCTCACCAGTACATCGATACGGCCATATTCCTCATAGACGGCCTGTACCAGCGCATCGCAGGCATCCCAGTCCCCCACGTGACAGGGGATGGGCAGGCAGGGCCGGCCGGTCTCGCGCTCGATCACCTGCGCTGCGCGCTCGCAGCCCTCGGCCTTGCGCGAACTGATGACCACGCGGGCACCGGCCTCGGCAAACGCGCGTGACATCGCAAAACCCAGCCCACGACTACCGCCGGTAACCACAATCACCTTGTCGGTGAGGTCAAAATACCCCGCTATTTTTTCAGTTTGCACAGTATTCGCTCCTTATGACGTGCCAGGAGCACAAAATAACACATGCGTGACTGAGTCCGCAGCGCGGCGAGCGCATTCTGGACTTGTTCGACAGGCCTAATATAAGCTGGCGCCATTCCCGCAAGGTAATACAGGTCAGCGAGATCAGTTTGAAGACAAAATTTGTGATTGTCGGGGCACCCCGCACCGGCAGCACGCTTCTGGTAAGGACACTCAACACCCTGGACGGCGTGCGCTGCCACGGCGAGTTGCTGGGCGATGACCAGGTACGCGGCTATGAGGACGGCATCGACCTGGCAAACATCAGCCAGGAAGAGCGAAAAAGCCGGGCGCAGCGCCTGCTCGGGGAGCGCGACGCAGACCCGGTGGGCTTCATCGATCGCGCACTGGGCACCGACGGAACAACGGCGGGGTTCAAGGCGTTGTACAGCGCGTTCCTCAACCCGAGATGGCGCGAGGTTACGCATTGGTTGCAAAGCCTGGACAACATCCACTTCATTCACCTGACCCGCACCAACAGCGTCAGGCGTTTTGTATCCGAGCAGATACTGCTGCAGGGTGGCCCCAATCATTCGGGTGCGGGCGGCAGGAGTGAAGTACCGATAAAAATCCACTTCGATATCGACGCTTTCCTGCGCAGGACTGCGGAACTTGACGCACAGGCCGCCGAAATCCGCGCGCTGCTATCGAAACAGGACGTGCTGGAGACGAACTATGAGGCCCTCGCAGCCGATACGTCGGCAGTCGTTAAAGATGTCTGCCGCTTCCTGAAGCTGGATACCATCGCGCCAAATATCGAACCCGCGCTTAGCAAAGTGGGCGCGACAGACCTGAGGGATTCAGTGAGCAACTACCAGGAACTGCTGGATCACCCCGCCACGCGAGAACTGGCTCTTACGGATTAAATGAGGGATTCATCGTGAATAACGAAAAACTGTCACCCGCGTCAGTCAATAAAAAACTGCTGAAGCTGGAACACTGGTGCCTGAGCGACAATAAATTGCAGCGCGCGCTGGTGTTCGCGGATTTCATTGAAGCTTTCGGGTTTATGAGTCGCGTGGCGCTGCTGGCGGAAGCGATGAACCACCATCCCGAGTGGTCGAATGTCTACAACCGCGTGGAAATCTATCTCACCACACACGATGCTGGCGGAATCACAGAACTGGACTTTGCACTGGCTGGACGAATAAACGGGCTGTTGGGAGAGTAGGCATTCGCTGGAAAGAAAAATCACGTCCCTGTGAATTCATATCCCTATGAAGCGCATTCCCTGTCGTCCCTGTAAACCTGGAGTGGTTTATTTCTAGCTGATCATCACCGGTAAACAATGCAAAAGGCGCTTTGCTCGCCTGTAACGATGTTCACAGCCTGTGGCCATACTGGCAGATCAGGGAGATTCCACAATAGGACTGAAGACTAGACCAAAAGTTTAGGCCGGCGGGCCCGGGAATGGGCCAGCACTGGCGTCCTATCCCGGAGAGGGAAATACCTCCCGCAGCCTTATCGTTTGCCCAGCGATCGTGTTGTTGTGGTGATCCCTGCAGGTCACATTGACCGTATCGACACCGGCTTCCACCTTGACGAACTGGGAATAGGCGTCAGACAGCAACCTGTTGGAGCAGGTGATCGATAAGTGCGCGCTCGCGTGCACAGGCAGTGGATGGGAAACATCCCACAGGTAGTCCTCCACATGTGCGTTGGCGAAAGGCATCGGCGCGTATAAACCTGAGCTGACAATTTGCCAGACATCGACCGGGGCGGCCTCGCCCGTGCGTACTTGCAGGTGGGAAACCGCCGACAGGTGGGCATCGCCGCCGACAAAGATAACATTCCTGATGGCGTTATCTGCGATGAACGCGAGCACAGCCTCCAGTGTTGCGGGATATCCGGCCCAGCCATCCAACTGGCGCCAGGTGGCCCCATCCCGGGCGTATGCGGCAGGGTAAGGCGCAATTATGCTCCCGGAGACAATAAATTTTGGCGAATCCGCGGCATGGATACCCGCCTGCAGCAGCCAGTGTGTCAATTCGCTGAGTTGGGTATCGTCGAACAGCGTATAGCACCCCGCCCTGTTGTGACGGCGAAACTGCCGCTGCGAACGTGTATCGGCCACAAAGACCGGGAAATCGCTCTCCTGCGGGCAGGCCAGCGGATAGTAAAAGGGACCACTGGCGAGTGCCGCACTGCCCGCGCCCACCGGCACCTGGTTACGCACTGAACTCATATAACAGGCCGCCATCTCCCGGGCATACTGCCAGCTCTTTCTTTCATCCGGTGGCGCGTCATCCCGCAAGCCGGACGAGTCGTCATCAAACTCGTGGTCATCCAGCGCAAAATGCGTGGGAATCTGCTGCACCAGTGCGCTGAAATGGGGCGAATCCTTGGCACTGAACGCGCGCCGGTAACGATCCGTGTAACGAGAGTCCAGCGAATTGACCTCGAACAACTGGTCTGTGGCATCGGCATAGATCTGGTCGCCCACCAGAAACAACAGCTGCGCACCACCGGGCCCCGCAAGGTGCTCACTGATAGCGCCATACACCCTGTCTGAAAGCGCGTTATCGATAACAGAACCCGGGAAGCGACAGGAGCCCACGATAAAGCACAAACGTCGCGGCTCACCTTCAGGTTTTTCCCGCAGCCCTTGCAACCAGGCTTCCTCGCGATACCTGAGCGACACGCCGTTGTTCACATCGAGGCCGGGAAAGTCGGAACAAACCTGCAGCACTATGTCCTGGCGCGGGTCCCTGGCCTGCACATCGAGATACTGAAACTGTGGCCGCGGCCCACTATGGGGAAACGGCAAGACCATGCCACCCTTGCCCGGGCCGCAGACATTGTCACCACTGGCCAGCAAGCCCACGGGCGGGTCAAGGGTATCCGCGCGCAGTTCTGCGCTGAAGCGCATATGGATGCTGCCATTATCGACCCAGGCGGCGCGCAAGATCGGCCCGATCAGTGGTTTTTCCCAACAGGGTTCCGGCATGTCATTCGCGCGCACCGGATCATCGATCGTGCCGGGCTGGCGGAGAAACTCGACATAGCGAGGAAAACAGACCTTGTGCGCATCTTTTCCGAACACCACATCCATATGGCCGTAGCCATCGAAAATTTTATACCCGACAACGTTGGTATCACCCGCCGACCGTTGTCGCAGGATTTCTCCCAGCCGTTTCGCTGAGCGCCTCGCGGAATGCGGATTGAAGACAAGGCTGTCGCCGCCATGCACAAACAGGATATCGATATTCCAGTTGCGCTCGATATTGCCGCGCTCCAGGTAGATATTCTCACCCTCTTCACTGGTAATGCGCTGCAACTTCGCAAACTGATAGAGATGTTGGTAAACCCGCAGCGGTGAGGGCCCCAACAGGTGTTCAAACGCATCATGCGTTGAGTGGTGCAGGTTTTCATGGTTCCACATACGACCGTACAGGAATGTCATGCGATCACAGATTCCCTTGACCAGATTGCTCCCGCCATACCGGGTGTGATCGTCCTGCACCTCTCTCATCCGGGCCAGGCTGAAGGCAACGCGGTCGATCAACCGATGTACGGCGCTATCGCTTTTCCGGGGAACGGGGTCTAACAGGTCATCGGTAATCCAGTCGCGGGAGAGGTTGCCCAGCTTGGCCCGGAACCGGTTGCCGGGAGACGGCAGCACCCAGGGGTGAATCGCATTCGTCACCGCCGCCTGGATTTTATCGCTCAGGCCGTGATCCCGCAGCACAGCCATTGCCAGCGAACAGGCGCCCACGCAGTGCGCGAAGATAGCGACTTTCTTCCCGGTTGCGTTGTACACCGCATCGATGGCCAGCGGAATATCGAAACGCGCAATGTCATCGATGCTCCAGGCCTGATCCTCCAGATCGGGCAACACGAGAGTGCTGAGCCGATAATCCAGCAGCCACACATCGAAGTGTTGCTCGTGGAAATATCGGGCCATGTTGGTAATGCCCTGCGTCCAGAATATCTCTGAACCCTGGGCTAGGCCGTGCAGTAACAATACCGGTGGCGCATCTTTTCGTTGATAGTTGGTGAGCAGCAGCCGGATATTCTGCTCAGGCTTACACCCCGGCCTGATGGGTACTGACAGGTCGCGCGTCATCGCCGGTATGGGCCCGTCATCCGTCTCCAAATCGGGAAACATCCTCCAGTCTTTGCCTGTCCCGTCCGGTGACGACTTCACCGCTTGATCAGCGTATTCCATTCCGCCGAACTCCCAGAAATTGGTCGCCACCAGCGAACGCACCGCGAACGCCATCAGCCCGCCTGCAAACAACAGGCTTTGCGGCAGGTGCGGCGATTCATTCACCGCAACCAGGCCCGGCTCCAGCAGGGCGTCGGTATTGACCTTGAGTGTTGCTTTCGCGGGCAGCAGGTCACCCGCTTTTATCCTGAGTTCTAGATTAAGCAAGCCGTCCCATAACCTGGGCAACTCGCAACTGTAGCCCAGTACTTTCTCGCCGCAGATAGAGATGGCGTTGTCTGCGGACCTGAAATCGTAGCGCAGTCGCCTGCGGCGGTTCTGCAGCACACCGATATTGAAGAATACCCGGAACTGGTCCCATAAACCCTGCGACCCGGTGCGCGCTGATCCCGATCTGGCCAGTTCCACCAGGTCGCCGAGGCCGCGCCGTTTGGCGTAGGTCAAAACCGCTTTCGCGCCACCCCACAGGTCGCAGATCGCGTTGTGGCGATCCTCTGCAAATATCGTGAAGCGGCCATGCAGCGACAAAAAAGGCCCCTCCGGATAACACCGCCTGAGGTGTTCCCCGGTGACGCCCACCGGACGAAAGGTAGACACTTCTTCGGCGCTGAAGGGATTGACGTACAAGTCCATCGTGGCTTCCAGCGGGGTCTTCGCGGGGTTATCAAGCCAGGCAATCGCATCACCGTTGGCAGCGTGCACCTCAACCACGAGCCCGGCAACGTCCTGGATGCGCCGCTGCTGCTCCGGCTCAAGCCCCGGCAGTGTGCTGAAGCCATTCGGTAAGCGGTTCAGCCTGCCGGTCAGTTGCTCCCGTATCACAAACTCCGTGGCACCGGGGCGGTGCCGCTGCCTTACCGGGACATCACCGACATCGCCGTATCCGGACCGCACCTGCTTTCGGGGCGACTCTGCAGTGCCCAGATTTTCCAGGATAAGATCCGCGTTGCGCCACGCCAATGCCGCGATGGTGAGGAATGGGTTGACCTCCAGCGCCGCCGGAATGATGGACCCGTCAAACACATACAGGCCCTCGTGCACCCCGCCGCTGCGGTCGAAGACCTGGCCGGCATCGTTGACGACACCGCCATCAACATCATCGCCCATCGCACAGCCGCCCAGCGGGTGTACCGTCAGGACGCGCCCATCGGGAAACTCCCCGAGGATGCCGCTGGCCTCCGGGGGCAGCAGTTGCCACAGCGGGTTGGGCACATACTGGCCGCCGTCCAGGCCCTCACCGCGATCCTGCGCCTTTAACAGCGCATCGGCCTTCAGCAGCGCAGCATTCTCCTTGCCTGCAGGGAACGAGACACTGATCCTGCCGCTGTGCCTGGACAACCCCAGTTCCCCCTCAGCACCATCATCACCCATCACCAGCAATGCCTGGCAGTGATCGGCCACCGCCATGGCCGCGGCCAGCGGATCCTGCCCGGTTCCTGTGAGCGCCTCCGGCAGCGTGCGATCGGAGAGGCGCCGCAGCATCGCTCCGGTGGTCACCATCTCCGAGAATACCCGTGCCAGCGAGGCCGGGATGGCCGCCTCCTCGATGGTAAGCCGCTGCGTCTGCAGAATTCCCGTAATGGTAGGCCCTATTATTTGTAGCGGCTGTTTTTGCTCTGCCGCTGCGATGGCGCTCACGGGCTTTGCCTGCCCGTAGCTCATCGCGAGTCCGTCTCCATTGGTCGAAAATCGCTGGCCCAGGGTACTGGAGAACAGTGGCGCCGACGTCGATTCAGACCGCAGCAGTATCTCCGTGCTGCCAAGCGCACCGGCAGCGAGTATCACGTTATGCGCCAGGATACGGTAAGTATCCGGCTTGATATCCGCGGATGGTTGAGCCGTCGCATGGACGTTGACAAGCCAGCGGAAAGCGCCGTTCTGCAACGGCTCTATCGAGTGCACCGTCGCACCCGTATAGAACTCGGCGCCGCGTGACCTGGCCAACGGCAGAAGATTCCGGTCCAGTGTATTTTTCGCCCCGACATTGCAACCTGTTACACAGTTGCCGCAATCCGTACAGGGGTTTTGTTTCACACCGACGTTATTGCTGCCCGGCGCCGTGGTAACGGCCAGCCAGGCTGGCCGCACCTCTGTCCCGAGCGCCTGTCCGAGCTGCCCGAGAGCGGCGTATTTGGGAAATACCTTCTCACCACTTGAGGCACGCCGCGCGACCCCCAGGTGTTCGCGCACGGCCGCAAACTCTTTGGCTAGCGGTGTCGAGGTAGTGCGAAAAAACGTTGGCCAGGCCGACTTCCGGAAGACATGTGCCTGCGGCTCCTCGGCGACATTGGCATTGATCAACGAGGTACCACCCAGGCCACTGCCAACCAAAACATCTGTCGCCGCATCGGCGCTCGTGCCTTCACTTGCCTGTGCAGACGGTTCCGGCCCAAATTCCCGCTCAGTACTGCCGACATGGATATTGAACAGCGCATCGGCATAGCCGTTCACCCCGCCGCCTGCCCCGCTGCGAAGCAGGCGAACATGGGAGGGTAGATCCTCGATGTCGTAGGGAAAATCACCCGGCAAATACTCCCTGCCGCGTTCGAGCACTACCACCTTGCGCGCGGGCCCCTCGGTACCGTCACTCGCCAGCCGCATCGCCGCCACGGCGCCGCCGTAACCCGAGCCGATGACCAGGTAATCGACCTCCAGCAACTTGCTACCCGCACTGTGCTCTTTGATCAGTGATTCAATAGGGGATGAAATCCGTGTCATGCTGAGCCTCTTCGTTGTACCATTCCCTGAGCAGGGTCAGCGCAATTGTCACTGCACGGCCAGATATTGACCTAAATCAACTCTATGAGAATGTAGCAGAGAAAGCAGAACCAGGCGGAGACACCGGCGAACATCCCTATGCTACAAACTGGTCAACATGCCGAAACAGTCGTGTTGCGGGAATCCATCCGCGCTCGCATCGTTGTCGCTCCGGTGTCCATTTTTTCGACGTTCCTGGCCATTCTCCTGTTTATTCCCTTCATCGTCAGCCAGGGTGTCACCTACAGCAGGATTGCACTGTGGGCAGTGCCGATCATAGTGTTGGTTCTGGCGAGAGGCGATTTCTCTCGACGCATCAGAAAGCGGCTGGATACGCTTTCGGTGCACGGTTTAACCAGGACAGACCGGATTTTACGCATCAGCAGTATCGTCAACCAGGCAATGGTGGGGCTGGGAATCTGGATCATACAATCCCCCACCGCAGATACATTCATCCTGCCCCTGTTTATGACCCTGATCGTGGTGATCTGGTCGATTGGCGTGATGTCCAATCTGTTCTCTGACTTTCCCAGCTTCGTTATTTCCATCTCCATTTTGATCGGTGAGGTCGCGGGATTCTGGTTGATACAGCCAGAGATCGGCGTTTCAATTGGCGTCAGCATGTTGCTCGCGATGACACTGATGGTGTTGCTGGTGCGTCGCGGTTCGCATATTTTTCACGACAGCGTCCTCATGCGCTTCGAGAAAGACCAGCTACTGGAAAAGCTGGAAACCGAACAGCAGAATACGCGGCAGGCACTGCTCAAGGCGCAGGCTGCGAATGATGCGAAGACGTATTTTATGGCCGCTGCCAGCCACGACATAAAACAGCCGCTGTATGCACTGAGTATTCTCACCGACACACTGTTGATGTCGGATCCACCAAAATCCATCGCCGCGATCCTGCAGAACCAGCGTGACAGCATCGACCAGATGTCAGACCATTTCGACGCCTTGATGGACATTGGCCGATTTCAGGGCGGCAGCTTCGAACCCAGCCTGTCTGTCTTTTACCTGGGCGAGTTTTCCCGGCGCATCGACGCCGAGTTTGCACAACTGTGCGCCAAGCGGGGCCTCGCCTGGCAACTTGCAGTGGAAGACGTTGCGGTCAGGACCGATGCCAATCTCCTGCTGCGCCTGTTGCGTAACCTGCTAGCCAATGCAGTTCAGTACACCGATCATGGCGAGGTCAGGTGCAGCGCGACCGCGGTGGAAGACCGTGTGGAGTTTATCGTCGCAGATACCGGCAGGGGCATTGCTCCGGAACACCTGAAGACCGTGTTCGAGCAGTTTGTACGCCTTGAAAACAACGGCACCGGCGGCGCCGGCAGGGGGCTGGGGCTGTCCATTGTTGAAAAAATCGACACAGCACTCGATCTCGGCCTGCAGATGACCTCAACCCTCGGCGAAGGCACGCAGTTCACCTTCCATGTACCCATCGCACGCGAGCACAAATAGAGAATCAGTCGATAATCTGGAGTTGCTGGGAGCGCAGTATTGCCTGCGCGCGATTACTGACGCGCAACAGCTGGTAAATCCCGTGCAGATGGGTTTTTACCGTCCCCTCCGCCATATCCAGGCGCCTGGCGATAACCTTGTTGGGCACGCCCTGTATCAACTGCTCGAAGACTTCCTGCTGCTTCGGTGTAAAACGCACCTTCTCCTGCGTCGACAGCAGTTCGGACTCGACGCCGGGGGTCGGGCTGAAGCCCATCAAACTGGCCGCCGAGGGCGGAATATACGTGCTGCCCGCCAGGACAATACGAATGGCGCTGACAAACACCTGCATCGACGAGTTCTTGGAGACGAACCCGTGCACACCATTCTCGAAGCACTGGGAGATGATATCGACCGAGTCATTCCCGGAGAAAATGACCACCGGAAGTGCCGGGTAGTGCTCGCGAATGTGCAGCATGCCATCGGCACCGGAGACATCCGTCAGGCTGAGGTCCAGCACCAGCAGCTGGTAGTCGTCATCGTGCTCCAGCTTTTCCAGCAGCTCCTGGAAAGACGACGCCGTTTCGACGATATCGAACACATCCAGGGAGACTAGCGACGTCACGAGCGCGTCGCGAACGATGGGGTGGTCATCAACAATGAGAACTCGGCTCGGCATCACTACTTCCCTATATGCTCGGAGCACCCGTTGATCCGGCTAACAGCAAAAAATGTGACACAATCGCTCAAGCGCGTCAACAATCGCCTCACTCTGGTAGTGGATCGGTTAGACGTTGGGTTGCTTCGATTGGGTATGTGCCAGAGAGAAAGTGTTGTAAGCGGGACGCCAGTCGCACCAGAAAGTGCACGCACCCATAAAAGGGGTGGGCCCTCCATGTGCAGGCTCTAGGGTTTTTCCGCCTCGTGGGAAGTGGCTTCGTAGGGCGGTTGCGGATAGACAATGTATTTCTCAGTCGCTCCCGGGATGCCGGACCAACGTAATTCGCTTGGTGAGAAACACATTGTCTATCCGCAACCTCAGTGCATACCATTCGACTAGATCAAAAAAAACGTTCCATTGATGCACCTCACAATCTAACGTTCCTCACACCTCGTGCCGTAGCATTGGGATGCAGGGCTCGTACCCCAGCAGGCGTTTCACCAAGCGAATCACGTGGAGCGACTGAAACGCCTGCTGGGGTGCGAGCCCGTCGCCCACGACCAACCCCCGACAGCGCTACGAAAAATTCACCTCGCTACAATTCAAGGCGAAAACAAGCCAAGATGTCAGACGAAGATTTTTCAACACACTGCTACGGCTCCAGCACAACTTTGATCGCTCCCGCCTTGCGGTTCGCCGCAATCGCAAATGCCTCCGGGGCGGCCTCCAACGGCAGGCGATGGGTAATCATGATGCCCGGCAGTTCGGGACGCTGTGCGAGTAACTGTGCGGCGATATCAACATCGCGCACCAGGCCCTGGCGGTCGTACATGAACGAGGCGTAGATTCTCAGTGCCTTCATGGACACTTCAAATGCCGGGAGTGTGACACCCTCCCAGTAAGTGGCGAGCAGCAGAATGGTGGCGCCGGGTTTGCACAGACGCGCGGCCTGTTTCAGCGCCGCAGAGTTGCCCGCGCACTCCACCACGAAATCGTACTCGCCGGTGGGATCGAGTCCGGCGCCAATGCGCTGGGCAGCCTCCTGCTGCGCCGGGTGGCGAGCGGCGATATCCACGGTGGTAACGTGTGGTGTCAGGATTGCTGCGGCAGCCAGCCCCACCGCGCCCGCACCGATGATGGCAACCCGGCTACCGGGTTTGATATCCAGCATACGCAGGCCGTGTGCCGCCACCGCCAGTGGCTCGACCAGGCAGGCATCGGAGGCGCTGACATTGTCCGGCAGCGGCACGATGCAGCGCTGCGGCACTATGATGTGCTCCGCCATTCCGCCGTCCCGGCCCATGCCATAAACCATACCGGCACTCAACCGGCACAGGCTGTAGTCGCCCTGCACACACATATCGCAATGGCCACAGGGTGCAATGGGTTCCAGTGCTACCGCGCGGCCATCGCGTAGTGTACCTGCCACCTCATGTCCCAGCGTGGAGGGTAAATCATAGCCGGCATTTACCATATGCAGGTCGGAGCCACAGATGCCGGCGGACCGGACATTGACGATCACGCCTTCCCCCTCGGGTGCAGGAATATCGACCACCTGGATGTGCTTGTCGCAACAACGTACTGCTTTCATGCATCAAACTCCTGTTAGAGCAACCTGAACTCAGGCCTGTACAGTTTGCAGATAGTCTTCCAGCCAGCCGGCGTAATCAACCCGTTGTGCCGCGGCCACAGCGCGCCGCAGCACTTCAGCCATCAATTCATCCTGATCGGCATTGAGTGCACCAAAACCAATGGATACCACGATCGTCATCAGGGTATGGAAGGTAAAACTGCGATACTCCTGCCAGGTCTGCTGTGGGTCTATCGGCTCGCCATGGTGTGCGCGGCGCTGCACGTAATAGGCGACCAGATCCTGTTCGTGCTCTGCGAGGGTCGCGGCAGGCAGTGAATCGATCAGGAAATACTGCACGTCGCGAATCCCTTTACCCCAGTGTGCGGCCTGCCAATCCAGCATACCCATTTCCTCACCACTGACGAAGAAATTACCCAGGTGACTATCGCCGTGCAGCAGCGAGAGCGGGCCGGAAAACCAGTACGCCAGCAGCGCATCCCAGTGGTCCATGGAGCGCTTGTAGGCCTCCTCTACAACGGGAGGGATCGCACCGGGCTGCCTCTTCATACACGGCGATAGCGCCAGGCCGTTCAACATGCGCGCCGCCAGGCCCATGCCGGGAGACAGGAACAGGTGGTATTTCAGCGGCAGGATTTTCTCGCGCTCAGACGCACTCAACCCGTAGTGGCAGGCGTGCAGCCGTGCGAAGGCATCGAGGCAGCGGTAGGCCAACTCCAGCGGCGCGCCGGCCATCATATCGGGGTTGGTAAACAGTTCCACGTCCGGGTCCTCATGCAGGTTTTCCTGCACCAGGTAAAAACGCGTTCCCTGGCAACGGGTAGCGTATGTGACCGGTGTGCGCAGCGGCTGGGTATGCGCCACATGGCGAAAGAAATAGGATTCCAATTGCCAGGCGTTGATGATGGTGAAAAACCAGCGCGTTAACAGTGACTCCATCGGGATTTTTACGAACAGGCTGTGCGGCAGGGTCGGCTCGCCTTCCTGCTCAATCGTCAGCACGAGGTTCTCACAATTACTGCTGACGGAGGGTATCGACTGGCGCTGCACCCGGGTGATCTGCGCCGGTAGGGCGTCTGGCCGCGTGGCCCCGCTACTGACAAGTTCCGACAACACGGCGGGCGTAGCGACATCCGCCGCCTTGTAGGGCAGGCTGGTGCCGAGAATATCGCCCAGCGCGTCCCGCAATAACCGGGTTCCCCCCACCGCAATCATCCCCGCCATCCGCGCCGTCTCTGCTGCACTCATGCCAGACCCCTTGTGAACAGGCTACTTGATCGATCCGGACCCGCTTGCCCGCATCGGACATTTTTAATAATATGTCCGAGCATGACGGTATACAAGCGGCCGCCTCTATTGTGGAGCGTACAGTATGACCAGGCACACTGAAGCATTCAGCAGCAGCGGCATCCCCGCCGAAAATTTTGACTGTATCGTCGTGGGTGCGGGTCACAATGGCCTGGCGACCGCACTGGTGCTGGCCCGCAACGGGCGGCGCGTGCTGGTACTGGAGAAGAACAATTATGTCGGGGGCATGGGGGGCACCCGGGAGATTCTCAAAGGCTGTCGCAACGAGGTCGGCGCCAGTTGCCTGTTCCCCTTGTCCGCGGAAATCAAACGCTATTTCGATTTCGAAGCGCACGGCGTGGAGCTCATTCCGCTGCCGGTCATGGCGGTTAACCTGGTCGGCGCAGACGGCCGTCCCTTTGTGATTTTCAAGAACCCGCTGCGCCTGTCGTTCAACCTGCTGCGAACATTCGGCATCAGCGGCATGCTGGGCTTTATCCGCCTGATGAAATTCTGCCAGTATCCCGCGCGGGTACTGGATCGCTTCACCGCCCGCAAAGCACCGCGCAAACTCGAGGAACTGATTGCCGAGGCAGCAACGCCCGCGCAGCGCGCACACCTGGAACTGGCCTTTAACGGCTCGGCGATGGATATCCTCGACAAGTTTTTCCCCGACCCGGTCAAACACCGGGAACTGCGCGCCAGCATGGCGTTTGCCGCGGTGCAGGCTACCTACAAGGGCCCCTACTCTCCGGGCTCGGGGCTCTGCCTGATTTACACCATGGCGCAGGAGGGTTCCGAGGGCCTGATGCAACGCGTGAAGGGTGGCCTCGGTCGCCTCTCAGATTGCCTGGCCGAGCAGATCGAAGCACTGGGTGGCGAGGTGCGACTGAAGCAGCAGGTATCCAGCATACTGGTAGAGAACAATCGGGCGGTGGGTGTTGAACTCAAGAACGGCGATAGGATCCACGCCGATACGGTGATATCCAACCTCGACAAACAGGCGACTTTCAATCACCTGCTCAAGGAGCACACTCTCGCGAGCGCCGACCAGGAAAAAGTGGACGCGTTTTCGCACCGGGGTGCCTTCGTCCATATGCTGTTCAAGCTGAAGGGCTTGCCAACCTACTCACCGCACCTCGATAACCTCAACAGGATTCCCGGCGCGCAGTTCGGGGGCGCGATGGTGCTGGACCCGCAACAGTTGCAGCGAAGCTATGAGTCCTGCCTGCGCGGAGAATTGCCGGAGCAGATACCGCTCGCATTCCAGGTGCCGACAGTCGTCGACAGCAGCCTCGCACCGCCCGGATACCACATCGCCTCCGCCTACGGGTTCTATTTTCCCTGCGAGGCAGAGAAATCGCAGCGGGGCAAACTGCGCGACCAGATGGCAGAGAAAATCATCGATCACATCTGCGTGCACATGCCCAACTTCAGGAGCCTGATTGTCGACCAGGCGATTTTTTCCTCCGACCACTTCGCCAGCATGCAGGGCGTGACCAATGGCGACTGGACCCACGGGCTGCTGCACCCGGACCAGATGATCGGTGAACGCTGTCTAATTGACGGCACCGGGCATACCACTCCCGTGACGAATCTGTTCCTGTGCGGCGCATCCTGCCACCCCGGCCCCGGTGTCACCTTCCTGCCGGGCTATAACTGCGCGCACGAAATCCTGGCGGCCAGCGGCGCGGGGAGCGCGGCTACTTCAATAACACCGGCACCAGCAGCGCGTGCAGCGTAGCGCGCAACTGCGCGTCGCTGCGGACCCAGTTGCTGGGCAGCGTCAGAAAGGACAGTAACAGCCGGTACACCCACTCCACCAGAATCTCCGGACGCACCGCATCCTGTAACAGGCCGGCATCCCGGGCGGGGCTGATGACATGGTCCATCAACTCCTCGCCAAAACGGACGATCACATCGGAACTCCAGATCGCACGCCGCGCGCGGCTGTCCTCCTCGGACGCGAATACTGCACGCAGCAGTGGTCGCCGCGGCACTTCCTTGATCGCCACGATCAGGCCTTCCACAATCTGGTCCGCGGGCTCGGGGTATCGCGCCAGTCGTTTGCGCAGGCGGGCATTCAACTGCTCCATTTCGGTTTTGATGGTGGCCACCAGAAGATCATCGCGACCCGGAAAATAACGGTACACTGTGGAGCGGGCGACACCGGCGCTGTCCGCCACCTCTTTCATACCGGTGGCAGAGATT